>JAFLJP010000104.1 GCA_022712945.1 Gammaproteobacteria bacterium
CTACTGCGAAAGCGTGTTTTTTGCTCATTTTCCCGCCAATTTTCGTTAAAGGGAACAACCATTCGCCTCAAATTGTCGAAAAAACGAACTAAAAATCACACTCTCTCGCTACGACCTCTATTCTCGGACAGGCTCCTAGTACAGCAACCACTTTATATTGACGGATCAGGGGTTAAACCAACAATTTCAATCAACTCCCCCTCCCGATAAAGCAACGGCAATCGATTCCGCTGCCATGGCGGTACACCATATTGCTGAAACAGTTTTTTCAGCGCGGTGTGGTGTGCTTTGTTTGGTAACCGTATCGACTCGCCACCCTGGCGAAAGCGTATCTGTAAGTCCTGATCTTTGGCGGTGGTGAGTTCGCTGCGCTGTAATGTTAATCCCAAAGATTCAATCGTCAGCGATGGCTGGCTGGCTGGCCACGCTAGCACCTGACTGGCATCATGTGCAGTTAATGGCGGCATTAGGTAGAGTTTTCCTGCAAAACGCCGCAGTTCTGCCCCCGGCCATGCCACCAGCGGCATCGTATCGACTTTGGCAGTCAGTAGTTGGGTTATTTGTTGTAGCTGCTGTGTGGTCGGCAGCGGTAGTTTTTGATTTGAAATCCAGTAACGCAGCAGATTATTTTGTCGTGCGCTATTCAATGTCAGTATCGCCTTCACCGGTAGTGTGGCGGGGTTATTCAGTACGATGTTTTGCAGATCTTGTGCGGCTAACTCATCACACAGTTGGGCACTTTGGGCACAGTGGGAAGCACTGCGACTCAGGGTAGCATTCACACTGGGCCAACGTTGTTGCAGCTGCGGGATTATCTGGTTGCGCAGGAAGTTTCGGTCATACGCATCGTTGTTATTACTCTCATCCTCTACCCAGCGCAACTGATGGTATTCTGCATAAGCCTGTAACGCTTGACGCGAACAGGCGAGCAAGGGGCGCATCAAGGTGCCGTTGGCAAAGAGGTGACTGTGGGGCATTGCCGCCAACCCTTTCACCCCACTACCCCGCAGGAGTTGTATTAGCAGGGTCTCTGCCTGATCATCCTGATGATGGCCGGTTAGTAACAGGTCACCGGTGCCCATCCGTGTCGCCATGGCCTGATAACGGGCATTGCGGGCGGTGGCTTCCGGGCTTTCACCTGTTTTCGGTTGAGCGTTCACAGTAGTGGATTCAAAAATAACCCCCCAGCGTGCCGCATGCTCGGCACAGTGTGCCTGCCAAGCATCGGCATGTGGACTCAAACCATGGTGGATATGTATGGCATGAAGGGGCTGCTTGAGCTGCCCCTGTGAGGCAAGCTCAGCCAGAGCGTGGAGTAATACAGTCGAGTCGAGGCCGCCGCTGTAGGCGACCCATAGTGTTTGCCGGGACGATAAGCTGGAGAGTGATGCCAGAAGCGATTGCAGGGGCAGGTTCATTTATCCCGTGTCGTGTCTCGAGGTGGGTGTCTATTTAGCAAAAAAGAAACCAGGTTAAGACTCTTTGAAATTACCCACCGACATCAGGCGATCATAGCGGGTTGATAACAGCTGTTCACCAGAGAGTTCATCTAGGCTGTTCAGATTATCGATCAAGGTATTTTTCAGACTTTCGGCCACCGCATCCATATCACGATGGGCACCACCCAGTGGCTCTGGAATAACCGCATCAATTAAGCCCAGTTCTTTCAGGCGCTCTGCGGTGATGCCCATCGCCTCTGCTGCATCAGAAGCACGCTCTGCGCTCTTCCACAGTATGGTGGCACACCCTTCGGGAGAGATAACCGAGTAGGTTGAGTGTTGCAACATCAGGGTGCGGTCACCCACACCAATCGCCAGTGCACCGCCTGAACCCCCTTCACCAATAACCGTACAGATAATTGGTGTTTTAAGTCGTGCCATCACTTCGAGATTTTTGGCAATTGCTTCCGATTGATTGCGCTCTTCAGCATCAATACCGGGGTAGGCTCCCGGGGTGTCGATAAAGGTGAGAATCGGCATTTTAAAACGCTCGGCCATCTCCATCAGGCGTAGTGCTTTGCGGTAACCCTCAGGACGTGGCATGCCAAAATTACGGCGGATTTTCTCTTTGGTATCACGCCCCTTCTGCTGGCCAAGCACCATCACCGGGCGACCATCCAGTCGGCCAATGCCACCGACCAGTGCCGGGTCATCGGCAAAGTGACGATCACCGTGCAGCTCTTCAAAGTCGGTCAGGATACGCTCAATATAGTCCAGGGTGTAAGGGCGCTGGGGGTGACGTGCCAACTGCGATACCTGCCAAGCAGTTAATTTGGAGAAAATTTCTTCGGTCAATTTGCCGCTCTTCGCCTGCATCGCGCTAATCTCTTCGGAGAGGTTAACTTCCGAGTCATTACCCACATGGCGCAACTCTTCAATTTTTGCCTCTAATTCAGCAATCGGGCGTTCAAAATCCAGGAAATTCATATTCATTCTTAATCACTCAAGTTTTACTTGCTCTCGAACTACTGATTGTAAGGGTTTTTGCGCTAAAAAACGACCGCAAGAGAATTCAGACACTCATCAACGATAAACAATCTCTACATTTTCGTTGCCGATCAATTGCCGTAACGAGTCAAGCAGTTGTTCGTCGGGGCGAATACGCCAAGCATCGCCAAAACTGAGTTCAACTTTGGCCTTGCTGTTGTGGTATTCAACCACCAGCGGGCAGCGCCCTTCACGGTAGGGTGTTAATCGATGACTGAGTTCGTCCAGCAAACCATTCTCCGCACGGGTATAGTTAAAACGCAGCACCAAATATTTGGCAAACTGCTCCCGCGCCTGGGCTAGGTCATACAGCTCTTTGCAGTTCAGACGCAGGCCACCGCTGTATTCGTCGTTGCTGACATCCCCTTCGATCACTAGAATGTTATCTTTTAGCAACACATCAGTGTAGCGCTCTAGCGCTTCTGAGAAGAGGGTGAATTCGATGCGGGCACTGCGATCATCCAGGGTGATGATGGCCATTTTTCCCCGGCGCGAGTTGATCATGCGAATATCCAGCAGCAGGCCCGCCACCACTACGCGATTTCCCCGCGCCGGTTTCAGCTCAACAATGCGTGAGGTGGTCATGTTGCGCAGCTCTACGGCGTAGGGTTGAATCGGATGACCGGTAAGAAACAGCCCCAGGGTCTCTTTTTCCAGTTTCAGGCGGTAATCTTCTTTCCATTCGGTTGTAACATCGTAGTGTCCCTGAGACTCTCCATCTTCCGAGACAGGCTCGGCAAAACCAAACATATCAACAACGCCTGAGAGTTGATCCTTATGATGTTTGTCCGCCATGCGCAGTGCGGTTTCGATGTTTTGCATCAAAGTGGCGCGGTTGGGGCCGATGTTGTCCATGCCCCCCCCCTTCACTAGCGCCTCCAGCACCCGTTTATTGACCTTACGCAGGTCAACTCGACGACAAAAGTCGAATAGATCCTGATAGGGGCCGTTTTGCTGCCGTTCATTAATAACATTTTCAATCGCCCCTTCACCGACCCCTTTGATCGCCCCCAGTCCGTACAGAACGGTACCATCGTCCAGCACCGTGAATTGATAGGCACAGGCGTTGACATCCGGCGGTACCACTTTCAGCTTCATCTCGTGGCACTCATCCACCAGAATCACCACCTTGTCGGTGTTATCCATATCTGCCGACATCACCGCCGCCATAAATGCAGCCGGGTAGTGCGCCTTGAGCCAGGCGGTTTGGTAGGAGACTAATGCGTAGGCGGCTGAGTGAGATTTGTTGAAGCCGTATCCGGCAAACTTCTCGACCAGATCGAAAATCTTCATCGCCAGTTCGCCGTCGATGCCGTTATTGATGGCACCCTCTTCAAAACTTTGGCGCTGCTTGGCCATCTCTTCAGGCTTCTTTTTGCCCATGGCGCGGCGCAGCATGTCGGCACCACCCAGGGTATAACCCGAGAGTACCTGGGCAATCTGCATCACCTGCTCTTGATAGAGGATGATGCCGTAGGTGGGTTCCAGAATCTCTTTTAATGAGTCGTGCTGCCACTGGGCATCGGGGTAGGAGACCCGCTCGCGGCCGTGTTTACGATTGATGAAGTTATCCACCATGCCCGATTGCAGCGGGCCGGGGCGAAACAGCGCCACCAGTGCGATAATATCTTCAAAGCTATCGGGCTGTAACCGTTTGATCAGATCTTTCATACCCCGGGATTCCAGCTGGAAAACGGCGGTAGTTTTACACCCCCGGAGCAGCTTGAATGAAG
Source organism: Gammaproteobacteria bacterium (assembly GCA_022712945.1). GTDB lineage: Bacteria > Pseudomonadota > Gammaproteobacteria > RBG-16-57-12 > RBG-16-57-12 > JAFLJP01. Next base: position 4,220 of record JAFLJP010000104.1, read on the forward strand.
CGGGGTCATTCAGCGGAATCGAGACAATATCGATCTCTTCGCCGGTGGCTTTTTTGATGTTTTTAATCGTCCAGTCGATGATGGTGAGGGTACGCAGCCCCAGAAAATCGAACTTTACCAAGCCGACCGATTCCACATCGTTTTTATCAAACTGGGTGACCAATGACTCGCCTCCTTCTTCGCAATAGAGTGGGGCAAAGTCGGTGAGTTTGGTGGGGCTGATCACCACTCCACCGGCGTGTTTCCCGGCGTTGCGGGTCAGGCCTTCCAGCTTAAAGGCCATATCCAGCAGCGCTGTGACCTCTTCATTCTCTTCATACTCGCGTTTGAACTCCGGCTCCATCTCCATCGCTTTTCTCAGCGTCATGCCCGGTTCAAACGGAATCATTTTGGAGATACGATCCACAAAACCGTAGGGGTGGCCCATCACCCGCCCCACATCCCGCACCACCGCTTTGGCTGCCATGGTGCCGTAGGTGATGATCTGCGACACTTTGTCACGGCCGTAATATTGCGCCACATAGTCGATAACCCGGTCACGGCCATCCATGCAGAAGTCAATATCGAAATCGGGCATTGAGACTCGTTCCGGATTCAGGAATCGCTCAAACAGCAGGTCATATTTGAGTGGGTCCAGATCGGTAATGTCCAGCGCATAAGCGACCAGCGACCCGGCACCGGAACCACGACCCGGCCCCACTGGAACACCATTATTTTTTCCCCAGCGGATAAAGTCGGCAACGATCAGGAAATAACCGGGGAAGCCCATGTCGATGATCACCTTAAGCTCAATTTCAAGGCGTTCATCATAGGGTTTGCGTATTTCAGCAAAATCAGCCGCCTGACGATCAAACAGAAAATCGAGCCGCTTTTCCAGGCCTTCTCGGGAGAGCTGACGAAAGTACTCGTCCATGGTCAACCCTTGCGGCACCGGGAAGTCCGGCAGGTAATAGGTACCCTGCTTCACTTCAACACTACAACGCTTGGCAATCTCAACCGTATTGGCTAACGCCTCTGGAATATCCGAAAAGAGCGCCGCCATCTCCTCAGGCGTGCGCAAATACTGCTGTTCAGAGTAGTTTTTGGGGCGATGAGGATCATCGAGAACACGCCCTTCATTAATACAGACCCGCAGTTCGTGGGCCTCGAAATCATCTTGGGTGATAAAACAGACTTCATTGGTTGCTACCACCGGCGTATCAAACTTTGTCGCCAGATCAACCGCCTGATGCAGGTAATCATTTTCCTGAACCCGCCCGGTGCGGCTGAGTTCCAGGTAGAAGCTATCGGGAAATATCCGCTTCCACTCATTCAAGCGACGAACCGCTTCATCGACATTCCCGGCCAGCAGTGCCTGACCTATTTCACCCTGCCGCCCCCCCGAGAGTGCAATCAATCCTGTTGATTTTTCTGCAATCCATTCACGACGCACAATGGCCCTGCCGTGGTGCTGTCCGTCGGTATAGCTTTGCGAGACAATCTCAATAAGGTTTCGGTACCCCTGCGGGTTTTTGCTCAACAGCAGCAAGTGGGAGGGCTGATTGGGTTCATCTTCATTATGCAGCCAGATATCACAGCCGATAATCGGCTTCACACCGGCACTCACCGCCGCATTATAAAATTTCACCAGACCAAACATATTGCTCTGGTCAGTCAACGCCACCGCAGGCATACCGGCGGCGGCCACCGCTTTAACCAGCGGTTTAAGGCGCACCATGCTATCAACCATGGCGAATTCAGAGTGGACACGAAGATGTACAAAGGCAGGATTCATGCGGGCACTTTACGGTAATGGGGAGGGCGGTTCAAGCACCACTGACCAAGATCACTTTTTACGATTTTTAAACAGGTTGGCCATATCGAAACCAAAATAGCGAAAACAGGAGATCAACAAAAACACTGCCGTTGCCTCATCCAGGTTACCAATACCGGGGATATTATCGGGAATCAACTCAAGCACTCCCGCTGTTGGATTTAGCAGATAAAGCACCGACAGTAACGCAACAATCACCACCAGAATATTTTTTTGCATGATCTTCTCCCGTAAAAATACATTATGCGGGTTTGCGGTGGCTATTCAACGTATTTTTATCTCCTTAAGGAGCCTCTCAATAAGTCTCTTTTTCACCCAGAACAGACAGGTAGTCCATTGATAAATAAATATTTAAAAATTATTCCCGGGACTTAATCAGAGGCGCCTTAATGATAGATAAAATAGCTAGAAAACCGGCTAAAGCCTCGACCGCCAAAGCGTTTTTTCCGGCGTTCGAGGCTTTAAGCTGTCTATTACCAGAAGTAGGGCAGCCCAATTGATTATCACGGTTAAGTTTTAAATTTTGCTCCTTCATGGGTGAGCAGCCACGCTTTGCGGTCAACCCCACCGGCATAGCCGGTCAGGGTGCCGTTACTGCCAATCACCCGGTGACAGGGCACGATGATTCCAATGGGGTTTTTGCCATTAGCGGCACCCACAGCACGCACCGCTTTTTTGTTATTTATTTTCTCGGCAATATTCGCATATGAGACGACTTGACCGAAGGGTATCTGTATCAGGTTGTCCCAGACAGTGCGTTGAAACGGGGTGCCCTGTTGGTCAAGCGGCAGATCGAATAGACGGCGTTTGCCAGAAAAATACTCGTGTAGCTGTTGTTTGCAGCGATCAGTCAGTTCACTGTGGTGAACGGTGTGGTTTTCCGCTGCAGAAAAATCGACCCGGATGATCCCTTGCATGGAAGCCCGGATGGTTATCACGCCAATCGGTGTGTTCAGATAGTCGGTATAGATCACAGTTGACTCCACAGTTGTAAGGTTAAATAGCTTCGCCACGGCGCGGCCTGCTCGGGGGTGAATCGGGTGGTCAGTTTCTCTGCGGCTTTTTTAACCCCCAGATCACCAGCCAGATAGATGTCCGGATTGCTTAGCCCCCGCAGTTGCGCGTACTCCACCGTCCACGGCCCGATCCCTTTTAGGCTTAACCATTGATTGGGGTCGTCGGGTGAGTGGTGATCCAAATAGTGCTGCGCGAGGTTACGCAGTGTCTGCTTACGCGATGCCGGTATCTTCAGGAAACCAAGCTCACTTTTTGCAATAGACCTTGGCGATGGAAACAGCCGCTGTGCTCCGCAGGGTTGGCCAAGCTCAGCCACCAGTGTTGTGACCAAATTACGTGCGGCTACAACAGAGATCTGCTGCCCCAAAATAGCCCTGATTCCCGCTTCAAACAGACTCCATATACCGGGCAGACGTAACCCGCTTTTGATTAAGCTGGCATCGACAAAACAGTGTTGCAGATCCTGTTCAACCGCATCAATATCAACATCCAGATCCAGAATACGCCGAATGTTATTAACAATCGCTTTCAAATACGTGACATCGTCCAGCTCAATAGTGAGATCAAAGCGGTTTTTAGATTCAACATGCTGAGCAGTAAAGCACCCACTGCAACCGTGCCACTCAAATGTTCGGCCATAACGCTGCTCATCACACCACTCGAGCTGGGGAATGGCTCTGGTGGTAAAAAAATCACGTAGATAAGACCACTCATAAGGGGGGCGATAACAGAGCTGAAGTGATACCGATCCGGTGGTTGTTTTTTCCGATCGTCGTATCTGCGACGGTGTTAACCCAAGTTGCGATTGAAAACAGTCGTTAAAGCGACGAATGCTGTTAAAACCACTGGTCAGTGCAATGTCAGTGATCGGCAGTGTAGTTTGATGCAGCAGCTGTTTGGCAAACAGGCACTGTTGATAAAGGGCGTAGGCTTTGGGTGAAATGCCGAGGTGTTTTTTGAACAGCTGACGTAAATAACGCTCACCAATTCCCAATTTTTCCGCCAGCGAAGGTAGCGAACCTTCATGTAAATCCCCCTCACCAATCAGGCGAATGGCTCGATCCAGCGTGGTATTAACCCCTCGCCATGCCGGTGACCCGGGCGCACTATCGGGCCGACAGCGCAAGCAGGGGCGATAACCCGCTAACGCCGCTTCGATGCCTGAGGCGAAATAGAGTACATTCTCTTCTTTAGGTGTGGTGGCCGGACAGATAGGACGACAGTAGATACCGGTGGTTTTAACTGCGGTGAAAAATTTACCATCAAATCGCGGGTCACGGGAGAGTCTGGCTTTTTGGCAAACGTCAGGATTTAGCATCAATGTTTCAACTTCGATTAAACTGAACTGACTATAACCCGTCCTTCTGGAAATACTAGCCAGAATCGGAACTCAACCTTTGAAGCAAAAAAGCCCGTTTCAAAATGAAACGGGCTTTCCGTGGGTTGTTCTCTTCATCGGTTGGAAGGCTACACTCCGGTGCCAACCTCTAACGCCTCAAACCAGTCTAGGAAGCGTTTCACATCATCCCCTTTGTAGATACGACCGTGTTGTGGTGCCAAGATCTCAATATCCAGGTGGCGCACCCGGTTGACCCAGTCGTTCTTGGCTCGATTTGATGGCATCCAGCGTTGGTGGAACATTTTCATTTTAGGGATATGTTCATCGAAGTTATCAACAAACATCGGTGCGCCATCCGCCTCCAGAGCGGCACCTATGTCACCCGAAAATAGAATTTTCGCCTCTGAATCATAGACGTTGAAGTTGCCAGATGAGTGCAGGTAGTGGGCTGGGATCAGCTGTAACGATAACTCTCCTAGATCGATCGTTCCACCATCGTCGGGTAGTGGAACATACTCGATATTATTCAAACCAAAGTGACGGATAAAGCTCTCCCACAACCACGGCGAATGCAACTTGGCGTTGGGCAGCACCTGATCCCACAACCCCAGTGAAGAGATAATATCGGGGTCTTGATGTGAGGCAAACAGGTCGGTAATTTGATCCACTGAGACGTGGTGTAGTACCGCAGCCAGCATGGATGAAAAAATCTCAATGCCACCAGGATCAAGCAGTAGTGTGCGATTAGGGGTCGATATTAGGTATTGGTTGGTATCGATAATTTTTTCAGGCTTGTCCGGGTCTCGACCAAAGACAACCCATTGGTGTTTTCCATCATAAATTGTCGTGGCTTTCATTTTGGTTCCTTAATTTTTTTATTAATCGCTCGCTTCAACTGCTGAGCATGTTGCAACCGTGAGGAGCACTCCTTGACATGTTTTTTGATCACTTCGACCGCTTTTTCCAGGTTATCTGCCACCACGCTCAACCCTTCACGAAACTCTTCTGCACGTGACGCTTCAACCCGACAGCTGGATGAAATGGCGGTGGCGGCGCGCATGTCACTGTTGATGCTGCCAAGTAGCTCTGACAGGTGATCAAGGCGTCTATCAAACTGCTGATTCAGCTCCAGAAGACGAGCATCAACATCGGCAACAATATTGACGAACGAGGAGAGTATGGATGGATGTTCAACACGTCTGACTACATCGTGCATACGACGCCGGGCATCGTTGGTGCGAATCTCTTGGGAGCTGATTCGAGAGATATTTAACGCCTCTTCATCGATTTGACGTACCATTTTCAAGGTATGGCGCGCCATGTCATCGATAAAATTGGTAATGGGCTGAAAGCCACGAGCTTTATCACCGGCACGGGCGGCAATCGCCTTGGCATTCTTCGCCCCGATTGAGATCTCTTTGGCAATTTTCATTACCTCGCTCAGCTCGGCGGCAATGACGGTCACTGACACCAGCACCTCTCCCTCAGCCAATCGTATATTTTTTATTCTCGCCATAACAGATTATCTTCTTGGTTATGTTCCGGTATCCATCGGCATCGTCCATAAAAGGGTGACCTTTAGCCTTAACCCCGATTCCCAACCAAAAATGCAACTATCTTGCCACCGGGGTCTGCTGCTGCAAGATGATTGCTCTAACGGCGGCCAGATCCCGGGGGGTATCCACTCCATGGCCTGGATGCTCGTGGGCCTCCTCCACATAGATTTTTTCCCCATTCCACAATACCCGCAACTGCTCCAGTGATTCCATCTGTTCCAGACCAGAGACCGGCCATGTGACATAGCGACGCAGAAAACCACAGCGATAGCCGTACAGACCGATGTGGCGGTAGTGTTCTGACCCTTCGGGTAGCATTTCAGTGGTAGAAGAGAAGGCATCTCGATCCCAGGGGATGACGGCGCGACTAAAATAGATCGCGTAGTTATTCATATCGCGCACCACCTTGACCAGGTGAGGGTCAAACAGCTCCCCGGCGGTGGTGATGCGTTCACACAGTGTTGAGACGCTCGCTTGGGGGTGGTCAGCCAGCCCTTGTGCCACTTGTCGAATCAGTGATGGGGGAATCAGCGGTTCGTCACCTTGCAGATTCACCACAATTTCATCATCAGCGAGTGCCTTTTTTTCAATCACTTCTGACAGGCGATCAGTACCTGAGGTGTGTTCTGTCGATGTCATACAGCACTCGCCACCAAAGCTGGCAACAACATCGACGATACGCTGATCATCGGTGGCGACTGTGACAGAGCTGGCTCCGGTCTCGATTGCCCGTTCGTAGACATGCTGAATCATCGGCTTTCCGGCAATATCGAGCAGCGGTTTCCCCGGTAGGCGGCTGGCAGAAAACCGGGCCGGTATCACCACATGAAAGGTCACTTATACCTCCTCGTCAGCAGGCAGTTGGCGCGCCTCATCTTCCAGCATCACCGGAATATCATCCCGAATCGGGTAGGCGAGGCGGTCAACTTTACAGATCAGCTCTTCAGCATTTTTTTGATAAACCAAAGGCCCTTTACAGACGGGACAGGCCAGAATGTCCAATAAACGCTTATCCATTATTGATCCTCTTTAACAACAGATTAAGGCGATGCACAAAGACATCGTCCAACTCGGCACTCACCGGCAGAACCCAGTGGCGCTCATTGGCAAAGTGTTGACACTTCACCGCATCTTTCTCGGTCATAATTACCAACAGGTCATCGGGAAACTGAATGTCAGATGCCTCGAAGGGGTGGTGATCGGGCATGGGGTGTTCAATCACCTCCAGACCACTGGCACGCAGTTGATCAAAAAAACGTTTGGGGTTGCCAATTCCCGCCACCCCATGCACACGACACCCCGCCAGTGCACGCAACGGCTGAGCAATACCCGGTTTATCAAGCCGTGTCAGCCGTGTTCCGTTAAGCCGCATGGAGAACTCCCCTCCTCCCGCCTGGCCATTGATCACCACTAGGTCAACGCTGTTTAAACGGCTAACCGGTTCTCGCAGGGGGCCAGCCGGTAGACAATACCCATTACCAAAACGTCGCACCCCATCCACCACCACGATTTCAAGGTCACGGTGCATGTCGTAGTGCTGTAGACCATCGTCTGAAATAATAATATCGCAATCGGTATGCTTCAACAGTGCCCGTGCTGCATTGATCCGCTGTGGTGCCGCTGCCACGGGGCATTGACAACGACGAGCCAGTAGCACCGTTTCATCCCCCACCATCTCTGGGTCACTGTCACTGCGTACTTGCTGCGGCCATTTTTTGGCTTTGCCGCCATAACCTCGGCTAATAATTGCCGGTTTGTAGCCCAAGGTGCGCAGGTGATCCACCATCCAGGCCACCAGCGGGGTTTTACCTGTGCCACCCACTGAGATATTGCCCACCACAATGATCGGTACCGATACCTGCTGGGGCTTGACCAGGCCGAACAGATAGATCCACCGTTTCAGCGTTGATAGCAGGAAAAACAGCCCGGAAAGAGGGAGTAGTATGTATTGCCACGGTGACTGACCATACCAGATGGTTTCAATTTTTTTCATAACAGCTCAGTGGCTTAAGGAATCTCTGATTAAGTGGGGTTAGATTTAGGTTGAGCGGAAATTGTTCTCTTCTGTTTCGAAATGCGCAGTAATAGTTGTTCTATTGGTGCAATTTTCGGGACAGATGAGGGCAATTTCAGCCAGCATAAAATAATCATGACTTATTTAGAGCTTCCTTAACCATCTAAATCATGAAATTGCAGCTGGTGCAATTTGGCATAGTAGCCCCGCTGGGCCAGTAGCTCTTTATGGCTGCCACTCTCAACAATATGACCACCATCCATCACCACAATTCTGTCTGCCTGCTCAATGGTTGAGAGACGGTGGGCAATCACCAGTGTGGTTCGATTACTCATCAAGCGCTCCAGCGCACGCTGTACCAGCCGCTCTGACTCGGTATCCAGCGCTGAAGTCGCTTCATCCAAAATAAGAATAGGGGCATTTTTCAGCAGTGCACGGGCGATGGCGATACGCTGACGCTGACCACCCGAGAGCAATACACCGTTTTCACCCACCATGGTATCCAGCCCCAGGGGAAGATCACGAATAAACTCCATGGCATTGGCCGCCTCTGCGGCTTGTTCAATCGCTTCACGACTGGAAGCACGCAGTGAACCGTAGGCGATGTTATTGGCAATGGTGTCATTGAACAGGGTGATCTGTTGGGTCACCAATGCGATGTTATCCCGCAAATTCTCCAAACCGTACTCTTCAATCGCATGGCCATCAATCAGCACATCACCCGATGAGGCGGGGTAAAAACGGGGCAACAGACTGACGATGGTTGACTTGCCCGAACCAGAGCGACCCACAAAGGCGACCGTCTCTCCCGGCTTGGCCACAAAGGAGATATCTTTCAGCACTTGTTTGTCATGGCCCTCATAGTGAAAGCCAACACAGCGATACTCTATACCCTGGGTTAAGGGTTCCACTTTCAGCGTCCCCTGATCCTGCTCGGCTGGTGCATCAACCACCTCAAAAACACTTTCACAAGCGGCAATACCAGCCTGGAGTGAGGCATTGATGCTGGTCAGCCGCTTGAGTGCGGGCATCATCAACATCATCGCCGCCATCAGTGACATGAAGGTACCGACACTTACCTCCTCCATCATGTCACCGGAGGTGGCAATATAGATAACCGCCGCCAGGGCAAAGGAGGCGATCAGCTGCACCAGTGGTGCATTCATCGCGTTGGCAACCGCCATTTTCATGTGTTGACGGCGGTTGTACTCCACATTTTCATAGAAACTTTGATACTCATGTTCGTGACCACCAAACACCTTGACCACCCGCTGCCCTTCCACGGATTCCTTGGCTGAATGCAACACATCACCCATGGAGTTTTGAATGTTGCGGCTAATCACCCGAAAACGTTTGCTGATCACCGTCACCACCAGCGCAATAATCGGCCCGATCACTAAAAATACGGTGGCAAGCTGCCAGTTGAGGTAGAACATCCAGGCCAGCAAGCCGATAACCGTTAGGCTGTCCTTCACCAGTACCGTCAATACGCCGGTTGATGCGGAATAGATCTGCTCCACATGGTTAATCAACTTTACCGTCAAATGAGATGAAGTTTGGCTATCGAAATAACTGACCGGGAGGCGCAGGATATGGGAAAACAGCAACATTCGCAGATCACGAATAACATTGCGCCCCACCCAGGTCATGCAGTAACCGGAAATAAAACCGGCGATACCACGCAACAGAAAGACGCCGACCAGCAGGAAAGGCATCCACTTGATGATGTCGGGGTCTTTTTCAACAAAACTGCCATCCAGCAGCGGTTTCATCAGTGCCACAAAACCGACTTCAGTCGCGGCCATCACCATCATCGTCAGAATGGCTAACAGAAACCCTTTCCAGTAGGGTTTGACATAACCTAATAGACGACGGTAAACACGAATCGAGGAGTCTTTTTCATTCGAGCTATCTGTCATAGTAACTACTCAGCGTATTCATCTTTTGTCCCAACTCTTCATTATTTTTGTACTCAATCGGTCGCATATATTCAATTATGCTCCCTCTTTCCGTGCAAAAACGCCTCGATTTGAGGCAAAATATAAACACGCTGAATAGCTACTTATTTTCATCTTGAATGGTAGCAAAACCGAGCCGACCAAAACCGAGCTGACGACTGGCGTCCATTGCCATGATAACCGCCTGGTGAGGGGTCATTGCATCTGCCTTCACAATGATAAGGGGGTCTTTTTCATCACCCGCAACCTCTTTTATTGCACGTTTCAAGGTAGCCAACTGAGTATTCACCAGCGGGCGACTATTAACAAAGAACTGCCCTTCGGCATTGATGGTGATGTCGATGCTGTCAGCCTTTAACACCCTGGGCTCTTCGGAGGCTGTCGGCAGGCGAATACTGATCTCTGACTGATCCTGAAAGGTGGTGGAGACCATGAAGAAGATCAGCAGCAAAAAAACCACATCAATCAGTGGAGTCAGATTAACATCAACCTCTTCACTTTTTTGCGGGCGAAAATTCACGACTTCGAAGCCTCGCGCTCGCCATGAATCACTTCAACCAGCTTGATTGACTCCTGTTCCATCTCAACCACCAGCGCATCGATCTTGCCACGGAAATAGCGGTAAAAAATCAGTGTTGGAATCGCCACCGACAGACCTGCTGCCGTGGTGATTAGCGCCTCTGAAATACCCCCAGCCAGTACATTGGGGTCACCCACCCCCTCTTGCAGAATCGCATTGAATACCTTGATCATGCCGATAACCGTCCCCAACAGACCGAGCAGCGGTGTAATGGATGCGATGGTACCGAGAGTTGTCAGGTAGCGCTCCAGCGAATGGGCCACGTGACGCCCAGTCTCTTCAATACTCTCTTTCATCACCTCGCGGCTGTGCTCCATATTCACCAAGCCTGCCGCCAGAACAGCGCCCAGTGCCGACGATTTACGCAGTGTAGTCACTTTTTCAGCCGTCAGCTGTTTGGACTTTTTCCAGCCCCAAATCTTCGCGACCAGATGTTCCGGAATAATACGACTCTTGCGCAGTGTCCATAAACGTTCGCCAATGAGCGACATCGCCAATACCGAGCACAGCATGATTGGCCACATCAACCAACCACCCGATTTGATAATTTCCAGCACGTAACACTCTCCTAACAGCGATAAGTTTAACCATTTGCAATCATTGCGATTTTTCAGCGGCGATGCCACAAGCGCCTCATGCGCACTCGAAACTCTTCTGGGGCAAGGATACCCTGTTGCGGCAAAATCTTAAACCGTATCGCACCACTCTCGGCACTATTTAACTGTTTTATCTGCTGGTCGGCAAAGCGCTGCACCACCTCTGAATGGGGAAACCGATAGCGGTTACGGTAACCACTGGCATAAATCACATATTGAGGTGCAACAGAGTTGATAAAATCAGCAGATGAAGAGCTGTTGCTGCCGTGGTGCCCTGCCACCAATATGTCGCTCGCCAACCCATCACCATACTGTTTGACCAATAGCGACTCAACCGGCCGTTCAATATCACCGGGGATCAACACCGAGCCCCCTGCCGATTGAATCTGTAACAGACATGAACGGTTATTATCTGCTCGCCATTTCAATGGGTCTTCAGGGTGAAGGAGTGAGAACTGAACCTCATCCCACTGCCATTGATAACCCGCCCGACAGGTTTGATGGCGCTCCCCCTTGAAACATTCAATATCAGGTGTTAATAATTGATCCACAGTAACGCCTCTCAACAGCGTATCGGCACCACCGGAGTGATCCCGGTCATCATGACTGATCACCAGCCGGTCAATACGAGATATTCCCCGTGAACGCAGGTAAGGCAGCAACACCATTTTGGCACTATCCATCCGCCCCCAAGCAAACCCGGTATCGTAAATCAAGGTGTGATTGGCCGTTTCAACCACCACAGATAACCCCTGCCCCACATCCAGCACCGTGACCCAAATCTCGCCAACATTGGGTCTTGGTGGCGAGATCAGCAAGATCGGTGCAATCCAGAGCAGGCCGACCCAACGCCCCGGCCAACCCCGGGGTGCTAACAGCAAAAGCACACCAATCAACGCACAAAACAGCGTCCATAACGGTGGTTGCTGCTGAATCCACTGTGCAGCGGGCCAGTTTGCAATCGCCCCTAATATCGGCCACAACCATTGAAAGAGTTGATCAACAACCAGAAGCAGCCAACCACTCAATACCATATAAAATGGCATCAACAGTGCGGCCAACAGTACCAACGGCACCACCAACAGGCCCACCACCGGCACGGCAATGAAATTGGCAATAAAGGTATAAACAGGGGCCTGTTGGAATGCAAACAGCAACAAGGGGGCCAAGCCGATGCCGATAATCCAATGCACCCGGGCAAAACGCCAGCCTAAACTACGGGTATGGGAGCGGCCACCCATGCTGTAAAGAATGATCGCAACCGCAGCAAAAGAGAGCCAGAAGCCCATTGAGAGGGTCGAAAAGGGGTCGATCAGCAGCACCAGCAACCACGCCAGCGCCAATACCGGCGCGGCTCTCATCTGCCGCTGTAGTAACACGCCACCCAGCGCCACCGTCAACATAATCAGCGCCCGCTGGGTTGGAATCGAAAAACCGGCCATTGCAGCATAAAACAGTGCCGCCATCAGCCCGGCCACCGCCCCCGCTTTTTTTGCAGGCAACAACAGACAGAGGGTGGCCGAAAAACGCCACAACCTGCTGACGATCAAGATGACCATACCCGCCACCAACCCCACATGCAGCCCGGAAATCGCCATCAAATGGTTGGTGCCGGTTGCGGTGAGTACCTGCCACTGCGACTCGCTCATCTGCTGTCGAAGGCCAATTGAGAGCGCTTTTATCATGCCGGTAAATTCACTCTCAGGGAGTGCCCGGTCGATACCTTTACTCAAGCCGTGGCGATGGCGATCAACCCAATGCCCACTACTGCGGGTTAAACGTTGATTGGCACCCCGATCATTTTTTCCATTGCGCACATACCCTTTGGCGCGTATCCGCTGATGAAACAGCCACCCTTCATAATCGAAGCCACCGGGGTTCATAAAGCCGTTGGGTTTTTTCAAACGCACCTTAAGCTGCCAGCGCTCACCTATTTGTAATTCAGGCACCCGGCCATACCAATTAAGCTGAACCCGGCCCAATGGCCTGGCAATTTCTGAGTGTGGATCAACCGAAAATAGAAAACGCACTCCACGTTCACGCTGTTCAGGGATCGAAACAATTTCACCACTGAGCAGCAGATCCTGCCCCTCATACTGCTCATCAATGCCTTGTTGCAGTAACCACCAGCCGTGCCCCGCACACCACAACATGCCCAACATCACCCAAAGCGGCCATTGCAAGGCTCTACACCACTTTAGCGCCAACAACATCACCGCAAATAACAACAACCAATGCCACGATGGAAGCTGAGAAAAGTGCTGTAAAATTAAAATACCTAAAGAAAAACAGGCAATCCGTGCCAACATGGTTTCGATCCATCAAAAAATATGGATAATAGGCTAGCATTATTATCCACAAAAAACGTAAGCAGGATGCCCCGGAAATTTATCAAACGGCTGTTACCCCATCATTCTGAAGTCAAGGAGCATAAGTACCTTAAGCACCTTGGCCAGCATCTACACGACCCTAACATCTGGCATTTAAACCGTCACTCAGTCTCCAAAGCGGTGGCGGTTGGTCTGTTCGTTATGTACATTCCGCTACCGTTGCAAATGCTGTTAGCAGCCGTTATCGCCATCTGGCTGCGGGTTAATCTACCAATTGCCGTAGCGGTTGTCTGGATAAGTAACCCGTTCACCATGCCGGCCATGTTTTACGCTGCCTATCGACTGGGTGCCTGGATTATGGGAATACCGCCACAAAATCTTGAGTTTGAAATTTCATTCGAGTGGCTCGCCCAGAGCCTGAGCGGCGTGATGGAGCCCTTTTTTCTGGGCTGTTTTTTAACTGGGACGGTACTGGCTATCCTGGGTTATTTTACCACCCAGCTGTTTTGGCGAATCATGGTTATGCGCAGTATCAACAAACGAAAAGAGCGCAACGCCAACACACCAAAAAATTAACTGACATTTACCAACAACCGACCATTCGAATCTCTCACCTCAAACAGCCGGTTTTAGGCAACTTTCTCACAACGCTTTACGCGCTTTATCCAATGCCAACTTAATCTCTGTTTTGCGCCCTTGATCGGCAAGTGGACGCTCTGCACGTGCGGGGGCCTGAATCGCCTTCTCCAGCACTTTAACCGCCTCAGCATACTCACCCTCTTCAATCAGGAAATCGCCGTAAAAATAGTTGGCATCCATCCCATCAGGGTTGATAGACAGCGCTTTTTGCAGGTACTCCAGTGCCTTATCATCATCACCAAAGCCGATCGGCCATCCCGGCACTTGGTAGTAGAGGCTGCCTAACGAAGTGTAGATCGACCCCTGTAACGCCTCTGCATCTAACTGCTCTGCCTGTTCCAGAAGCATTTTAGCCTCTTTTACCAGACTCAGTGCACCCAGCCCCCCTTTTTCGCCAGCGTAGGTACTGAGAATAATTGCCCGCCAGATTAATATTTCAGCACTGTCGGGGTGCGCGTCAACCACTCGTTCTGATTCATCTGCCAGCGCTTTGAATGCCTCTTCACGCTGATCTTCAGAGGTCTGGTATTTGGCGACTGCCCACTGCTTTTGCAGGGCTTTGTACTCCCCTCCATCAGTAGCGGCAACCACTCCGTTGCTGAGTAACAATAGGCTCAGAATAAACAGGGTAAATCCAACGATATGCATGATTTTTTCTCCTTTAAATATTACGAATGTTTGGCGGCAAAGCGCGCCATGATCTGATTTTGTTTATGCAGTGCCGCATCGACCAAAGTAGGAAACAGGCTGTTGATGCGTACAAACAGACTTTCGGGAAAACCGAGATAAACATTGGCTTTACCTTTGATAATCGCCTTCACAATCGCCTCGGCAACTTGCTCGGGCGGGTCCATCTGCATCTTGGTCGCCTTCGCCATCTGATAGACGGCATCGCTGTTTGCCCCGGTACGGGTGGCCCGGGGGGCGATATACTGCACCTCTACACCACTGCACTTAATTTCACGGCGCAGCGCTTCAGAAAACCCCCTCAGTGCAAACTTGCTGCTGGAGTAGGTGGTAAAATAGGCGAAACCGATACTGCCGAAAACCGAGCCGATATTCACCACGTTCCCCGACTGCTGCTCTAACATGCCCGGCAGCAGTGCACGGGTTAACAACACCGGGGCAATCAGGTTGGTGCGGTAGATCTGCTCTACCATTGCTGGGTCCTGTTCACTAAATTCAGTAAAATCGACTACTCCAGCATTGTTAATCAATAGATCAATCCCGCCCATGGTGCGTTGCAGCTCACTCACCAGCTCTTCCCGTGATCCGCTGTCGGTCAGATCTGCCGCATAAATTAACGGTATTATCCCCACCTCCTCACTGATCTGTTGCTGTACTTTTTGCAACGCCGCCATGCGACGACCGACCAGCATCAATTTTGCGCCGCGTTTAGCCAACGCCAGCGCCAGACACGCGCCAATCCCACCACTGGCTCCGGTAACCAGCGTCTTGCAATGTTCAATACGCATGAGTTAACTCCTCTCTGTCTATTGGGTTGGTAGCGAACGAAAAATATCGCCATAGAGACGAAACATCACCTTCGCACAGTGAATAATCGCCTGTTGGTCCTCTTCCTGCGTCACTCGGTTCATCAACCCCTCGTAAAAATCGATATGTTCCAGATCCAGGGTGCCGTGGGAGGTCAGGTAACTGAAAGCAGCATCGGGTAGTGCTAGGCTCTCCTGAATCGCTTTGGCCGCCCCGGTCGCCAGCTGCACACTGGTTCCTTCCAGCACCAGCACCATGCCGAAGAAACTGATCGGGTTATTCCGTTGAATGGTGTCGTAGGCATAGCTCACCATCAATTCGGTGGCTAAACGGGGTTGACCATGGCGGACCGCCTCGGCATCACCACCACACGCCTTGATATCATTGAGTATCCACTCGTCGTGACCTATCTCTTCCTCAATGTACTCTGCTACTGCATTTCGCAACCAATCCGCTTCCATCGGCAGACGTGCACCACAGGCCATCAACAGTGGCACGGTATGTTTCACATGGTGGTAGGCCTCCTCCAAAAAGGCGATATATTGATTTAGCGAAATATCGCCCTCTGCTCCCGCTTGAAGAATCGAGGTAGAGAGTAGTTCATTGCGTGCCTCTTCTGTTGTCGCCACTAACTGCTGAAAAAATGTCATGATGCCTCCTTGGGCACAGCGCCTGCTGTTTGGTAATAAGATTCAATCGTTGTTTGATACTGTTGCCAAATGGCTTCACGTCGCAACCGGCCTGTCGCGGTCAGTTGTTGGTTGGAGAGAGAGAAGGCGATGTTGACACAGAGCCACTCCCCTATCTGTGCATAGTCAGGCAGTCGTTGGTTGGCCCAATCCACCGCCTGCTCTATCTCGGCATGGCTCTGATCACCCCGGGGCACAATCAGCGCCACATTAAACGGTCGCGCTTCACCAAACACGGCGGCCTGGGCAATAGCTGGGTGAATGGTCAATTCGCGTTCCACCCACTCAGGTGCCACATTGCGGCCAAAGGCGGTGATAAAAATATTCTTTTTGCGTCCGGTTAAATGGAGAAATCCCTGTTGATCCAGGTAGCCCAAATCACCACTGGCGTACCACTGCTGCGTCTGTTCTGGTTGGTTTAGGTAACCGGAAAACAGATTGCCACCAATCAATATTTCACCCTCGTCAGAAAAACGGAGCTGAATATGGGGCAGCGGCTTACCCACACTACCCAGGCATTGACTTTGAGGTGTGTTCAGCGCCACAACCGAGCCGCACTCGGAGAGACCATACCCCTCATAAACGGGCAGATTGAGTGCCGCGGCACGGGTCAATAGAGTATCGGAAACCGGTGCGCCGCCCACCGCAATAAAACGCAGTGAATCTGGTACGCGGTGGCCTATCTCCAGATAGCTCACCAGTGCCTGGAGCATTTGTGGCAATAAAATCAGACTGGTTGGCTGAGTTTGACAGATGGTTTGGTGCATTTGTGCCACATCTAGGCCTGCGGCTCCCTGCATCCCACACGCTTTTAGTGATGGAATAGTGACCCGCCCACCCTCCAGCAGTGGTGCATACAGCCCACCAACATTTTCCAGCAATACCGCCAATGGCAACAGAGAGAGGTGGTGATCAGCACTATTTACTGCCAATGCCCCGGCAAGAGCAGTAGCCACCCGGTGCAGGTTTTTTTGTGTTAAACAGACGCCTTTAGGGTGACCGGTGGTGCCGGAGGTGTAGGTTATTGTGCTCACTTCAGCCATTGGCTCCCCTGCAGGGCTTATTTGCACCAGAGCCAGTGTGAGGCCTACCACACTGAGTAGTTCAGTGGTCGCATCTTGCCACTTCAATAGATCACAATCATCCACCAGCAGATGATCAATCTGCGCATCTTTAAGGGTGTGTTCGATCTGTTGGCGGGAGAAAAACGGGGGAATCGGAATCAGCGTAATACCGGCTAGCTGACTGGCCAGATCAACCACTGCCCAGGCGGGGTGGTTATCCATTAGCAGACCCAGGCGAACCACACGCTGCGCTCGAAGCTGCTCTGCCAGATGTTCAACCGCCCGCACCAGAGCCGCATAGTCCAAATTAATATCCGCTGACTCCAGAGCAATCGCCTGTGGTCGAATCAGCGCCTGCTGTTGAATGAGATCAAACATGCCAGGCTCCTAGGGGGCTGTCCGAGAATGAAAGTCGTAGCGAGGGAAAGCCATTTTGAGTCAAATTTTTCGTAAATTTGAGGCGAATAGTCGCTCTATTCAACAAGAATTTACGGAGAATATGGCCAAAATGGATTTTCCGCAGTAGGCTTTTCATTCTCGGACAGCCTCCTAGAGTATCGTCAACGGCTGGGCGGTGGCTTGCAGGCGTCTCTGCTCTCCGGCAAATATGGCCATATTCCACATATTTTTCAGGGCATTTCTACCGGTGTGCTGAATCAGCGCAGCAATGCGTTCAGCTCCGTAGGCCACATTGCCCACCACCACTTGTGGCTGACTCTCATAGTAACTACCCCAAATTCCTTGGGGCTCAGGCAAGCGCTCAATTGTTGCCTCAGCGATGGGTTGCAGCTGAATGCCCAATTTGGCAAAGCTGTTAATCACCCTTGGAACCGCCGTAAATACCGCCCACTCGGTACCCGCGCCTAAAAAGTAGGCATTCAGTGCCATAAAAAGATAACGTGCCGCACCAGGAGGCGCTGCGGCCAAATTGCCCACCTCAACAATACGTTGGCGAGAGATGGGACGCTGAAACTGTTCAGCCAATATTTGTTCTAGGGGTGCATCCAGGTAACACTCTAAAAACAGTGGCGAATGATCATCCGCATGGCAGAGACCTAATGCCGCTTCGATCTTTTCACCACGCCGCACCGCCATCAATTGAGGCAAAAAATGGTCTATTTCAGCCCCATAGGCGTATTTGAAAGCGTCATAAATAAACCCTTCGACCACCTCCCGTGAGCGGTGTTTCTGGGGGTACAACTGAATGGCAATATCAGGCAGTGTCTGCTGATATTTATCAGGTTGGGAAAGTGGTTGAGTCATCGCTAAGTCTCCTGCAACCCGAAGGTCTTCTCTGAACTTAGCGCCTACCGTAGCAAAACAGGAGTGAAGGCCCCGTCAAGGGTGTGTGAAGATTTCGTGAAGATTCGCCTTTTTTACCGAATTATGCGAATTATTACTATTTTTGCGGGAAAGAGATCGTAACTGAAGTGCCTTTTCCTGGGGTGCTGTTCACCTTAACCATCCATTGATAGTGTTCACAAATGCGCTGCACAATCGACAGGCCAATGCCGCGCCCCTGGTGCAGGCGGGCACGCTCACTGCGGTAGTGGCGCTGGAAAATACGCTGTTGCTCCTCTTCAGGAATACCCGGCCCACTATCAATCACCGAGACCGATTTAGCATCACCCCGAATCCAGATATCACCCAGCTCGGTGTAGATGGCCGCGTTACGAAACAGGTTGCTCAACACAATCGACAACGGTGCCTTGGGTACCTCCAGCTGCACCGACTCAATCTCACAATGCAGCATGATCGGCTTATCCTTCAGTAGGTGCTCGTTCTGTTCAAACACCTCGTTGACCACATCCTGCAACCCACAGCTGACACCCACCTCATCCTGCGAGTGGTTACGTGCCAGCATCAGCAACACCTCAACCATCTGCGACATGCGCTGGCTGGCTCGCGCAATGCGTGCCACCTGGCTCCTGGCCTTTCCAGGCAACTCTGGGTTATCGATCAACAACTCAGCCGCACCGTGAATAATCGCCAAGGGTGTGCGTAACTCATGGCTGGCATTGTCAGTAAACTCCTGTTCACGGGAGATAACCTGCTCAATACGCTGCAAATATTGATCAAAGGTCAGCGCCAACTGCCCCACCTCATCCTTGGCATAGCCACTGGCAATTCGAGGAGAGTTGCGACTGTCGGCTGGCATATTCGCCAACTGACGAGCCAGGTTGGCCACCGGTAAAATCACCCGCCCAGAGAGCGCTTTTCCCACCCACAATCCCAGCAACGGGCCAATGATGCAGATAATAATCAGCGCCCAGTGCAGCGCAATCTCCCGCGCTTCAAAATCGGTCACATCCTTAATAATATAGACACGACCATTCTGCACATCAGAGACCTGAACATAGTAATGCTTGTTACCCAGTTCAAACTCACCCAAGCCAATAGAGAGCGACTGGAGATAGTCTGGCAACCACGATTGATCATCCAGTGAGGCGTAATAACGGGTGATATAGGCGCTGGGCCGAGTGACACTGTCCAAGGACTGTTTGGGGTTTTGCTGAAAGTTGACTAGCTCGCTGGTGAGGCTCTCCTCAATCACGCTGGACTCCATGCTCTCGATCGCCACATACACCACCAGTGCAATAAACAGCGTCAGCACCACACTGAACAGGAAAAACGAGATCATGATGCGGTTGCTGAGGCTTTGGTTATACGGCATCACTTTTCGCCAACCGCAGACCGATACCATGCAGGGTGTGAATCAGCGGGGTTTCAAACGGCTTATCCACCGCATTGCGCAAACTATAAAGGTGGGCACGCAACACATCACTATCTGGCGGTGAATCCTGCCATAAAGAGTCTTCGATCTGCTGGCGAGTCACTACATTCGGTGTATTACGGATTAGCAGATCCAAAATTTTCAGCGAGGTTGGTGGTAAGTTAATCAACTTTCCGGCACGTTTAACTTCGAAGGTTTTGGTGTTAAAGGTCAGATCCGCCACTTGCAACAGCCCAAGGTCATGACAAACACCGTGACGGCGGGCGAGAATACCAAGGCGCACCAGTAACTCCTCCAGTGCAAACGGCTTGACCAGATAATCGTCTGCACCACTTTCAAAACCACTCATTTTGTCATTCAAGGTATCTTTTGCTGTCAACATTAATACCGGGGTACTTTTATTTGCCTCTTCGCGCAGCTTTTTGCACGCGGTATAGCCGTCCATTCCCGGCATCATCACATCCATAATGATCACATCATAACTGTTGGTAATGGCTAAATGCAGACCCGTCACCCCATCCCGTGCCACATCCGGGATATGCCCCTTGGCCTCAAGATAATCAAATAGGTTCGCAGAAAGATCCGCATCATCCTCAACAATTAAAATTCGCATCGGGCTAATCGGTTTCATGGCACCTCGTAAGCGGTCACAGCTACGCTGGTTTTCACAATATTAGTGGCTGCTGTTAACCATATAATCAACAGCCTCTTTCATCTGCTCTTCAGTACACTCATCACACAACCCCATTGGCGGCATCGCATTTACGCCGTAAATGGCCGCATTATAGAGCGCCTCCATCCCTTTTTCAGTGCGTGATGCCCAATGTTCAACATCACCAAACTGTGGTACATCCTGCATTCCGGTGCCGTGACAGATAAAGCAGTATTCATTATAGGTCTCTCTTCCCGGCTCAGCCGCGTGAAGTTGGGCTGCATTCAGCAACATGATTAAAACTAACATGCAAAACAAACTAAAATAGCCCCGCACTCTAACACCCCCTAATTAAAAACATGGCCAACACCCGTATCGCTCCCCTATCATCTGACAATTCAGATCAACTTGCCACAAGTGGCTGATAAGAAAAACCACAAATCCAATACCAAAAACATCAAATAAAGCTGACCTGTTCCACTAAATTTTTCTACCACTTGCCGATAAAGCAGCATATGCTACATTAACTGGCTAGATGCTGGGCACTGCGAAATAACACTCGAGAGAATAAACCTATGATGAAAATAAGCCACTTGCTCCAGAATAAATCTGGCGACTCCGTTTCCGTCAGTCCCGATGAGGGTCTGATCCGAGCAGCTGAAGTAATGGTCAAGAATCATATCGGGTCACTTGTCGTCTATCGAGGCGATGAGCTTATCAGCATTGTATCAGAACGTGATGTGATGCGAACCGTAGGGAAACATGGCGATAATATCAGCGATATTACAGTTGCTGATGTGATGGCAAAAGAGTTGATCACTTGCGACATTGATGACAGTATCAATGATGCAATGGATATGATGCTCAACAACGCCACCGGTTCCCGCATCCGTCATCTACCGGTATTAAATGAAGGCAAGTTTGTGGGTGTCATCTCGATGAGCGATATTATCGAAACACTGCTTGCACAGACAAAACTGGAAAATAACCTGCTGAAAAACTACATTCAAAACTGGCCGGAAGAAGAAGAAAAATAAAAACCATGCCACACTTGCAGTGATTTTTCGAAACCCCTTAAATGGGGTTTTTTATTGCCTCAACACACTGAAACGCTAACCCATCTCACTCCGATTTGAAGGGCGAAGTTTCAACTGGTTTTTTTACAATGCAATGTCACAAAACAGTTCAGATTTAATCCACCGTAAAAAGCTGTTTTTCATTGCATTATCATTTAAAGCAGCTAATCTCATTACGCAGACTCTTAAAAATAATAATAGTAGCGGGGGTTGTTAAAACAAAAGAAGTCCCATGATTACAACGATTTATAGGAGTGATGATATGGACAACTCAGTCAATCTCGGCGGATTAACAGGGCTGCTTAATGACTACCCTGAAGATATGCACGAACTGTTAGTCGAAATGCGAAATCAGGATGAAAATAAAAACCAGCCGCAGGAGCATATAAGCTCACCACCACCGGCAAAGCAAGTGGCTCACCATCCCGAATAGCGACACAATTTAACTCAAACAGATAACAACATAACCCAGCAAATGGGTTATGTTGTTAGTACATCAACCACTTTATATTGGCGGATCAGTTGTTCTGTCTGTTTTCGTGGCAAGGCGTGCTTTGCAGGGAATGGTGTTCCCTTCACAAGAAGCACGACGCCGCCACGGAAGCAGACAGAGCAACCCTTCGGGCGATCCTGTGGCATTCCGCCTCGGCGTTACAGCCCTTACCAAGGGAATAAACCATTGTCTGCGAGCTGTGCCTTGATGCGAAATGCCACAGGGTCGCTGACCCGTCAATATAAAGTGGTTGATATACTGGCATGTTAGTTGAACTCTACCACTACCTCACCACACCCTGCTCCCGTACCCATCGCCGCCTTGGCTATCTCACCGACCTACTGGGTCTTCAGGCACGCTACCGCCGCATAGGGGATCATTGGCAACAACACCTCGACAACAGCCGCCGCTTAATACTGCAATCAGCACAACAGTGTACCCGACACAACAAGGTCACCATTATCGGCTCCGGGCTGTTATTAGACACTCCTCTAACGCAACTCAGCACGCTATTCAATGAAGTCATATTGATTGATGTCATTCAATCTCGTGCCATACGTCAACACTGCAAACAACTGGGCAATGTCACCCCGGTGGAGCATGACATTACCGGTCTGGCTGAATCACTTATCGGTAATAACACCCGCAACAATACAAACAACACACTACCAACCTCTGTCGCCCGCCTACCAAAAGCCGCACTGGCAAGTGACTTAATCATCAGCTGCAACCTGCTCACTCAGCTGGCCCACACACCCAGCCACTATTTGATGAAAAAACAGGGCTGGCATGAGGATGATCCGCAGCTTCAGCAGTGGCAACGGGCAATCATGGCCGAACACCTGTCACTACTCGCGCAGCAAGATGGTCAGTGCTGTCTGATTTGTGATACCCACCACGAATATCACGATAAATCAGGCGATGTGATAGAGCAGCAACAGCGACTACTCGGGCTGTCACTGGGAGAAGCAGACCAACAGTGGCAATGGCCAATTGCCCCATTGGGTGAATTTGACAAGCAGCACCAACTACTGGCCACTGTGCAAGGATTCTGCAACTGGTCAGCTACGACTAGCAATCCCCCTCAAGATTCGCAATAATCCCCTCCTCCACCTCATTCAACAAGTAAAGGGTCTTCCCATGTGGTTCAATAATCTACAGCTATTTCGCCTTACCAAATCCTTTGACCTGAGCAATG
Organism: Gammaproteobacteria bacterium; assembly: GCA_022712945.1. GTDB lineage: Bacteria > Pseudomonadota > Gammaproteobacteria > RBG-16-57-12 > RBG-16-57-12 > JAFLJP01. The sequence goes on from JAFLJP010000104.1 coordinate 27,462, forward strand.
AAGCACTGGAAGAGAAGCTGGCCGCCCATGCCTTCCAACCCTGTGGAAGTTTGCAACCCAGCAGCTTTGGCTGGGTATCGCCCCTTGGGCGTGATGGAAAAATGCTAAGCCACAGCGTCAACGGCTACACCATGATCTGCGCACGCAAAGAAGAAAAAATCATTCCCGCTTCGGTCATTAAAGAGATTGTTAACGACAAAGCGGCAGCCATTGAGGCAGAACAGGGACGAGCGGTACGCCGTAAAGAGCGCCAAGAGATACATGATGAGGTGGTCTTTGAACTCATGCCCAAAGCCTTCAGCCGCTCCAGCCACACCTACGCCTATATTGCCCCCAAAGAGAACCTGATTGTTGTCAATGCTGCCAGCGCCAAAAAAGCCGAAGAGCTGGTAAGCGAGCTTCGCAATGCCCTGGAATCACTGCCGGCTGTTCATCCGGCACTGCAACAGGCACCGGCATCAATAATGACCCAATGGTTAACCAGCAAAACCGCCCCTGATGATGTGGTTATTCAAGATGAGTGTGAACTGCGTGAACCCACTGAAGAGGGTGGCATTATCCGCTGCAAGCGACAAGATCTGATGGGTGATGAGATTCAGGTACACCTGAATGCGGGCAAAGAGGTGGTCAAACTGGCCATCGAGTGGAATGAACAACTCACCTGTATCATTGGTGATGACCTCTCTATCAAGCGCCTGCGTTTCGCAGATGAAATTCTGGAAAAGAGCGACAATATTGGTGCCGATGATGCCGCCGCCGCTTTTGATAATGACTTCACCGTGATGACCCTGGCACTAGCACATTTCATCCCCCGTCTACTGGAGCTGTTTGGGGGTGAAGATAAAAGCGCTTACGCTGAAAAAATATAAAATCTTGTCACTCAGGGATGTAGAAGAAGTTAAAGTACCGTTATTACGCCGGATTTTTGTTCACCCTCTCTAGGCCGGTATTGGGCGCATAGTAAGCTACGCAACGAATACCGGCCTAGAGAGGGTGGGCAAAAAGACAAGTAAGAGCGGTATTTTAATAAATTCTACATCCCTCGGGGAACTCAAGGGTACAACAAAAGACAAACCCTAAACTGCTTATGGAAGGTTGACTGACAATGCCACACAATCAAGTACAACAACTGCGGGAACATATCCAGCAACATATTGTGGGACAATCGAGTCTCATTGAACGCCTGTTGATTGCACTGCTTGCCGACGGCCATCTGTTGGTAGAAGGAGCGCCGGGATTAGCCAAAACCACCGCCATCAAAGCGCTGGCAGGAGGACTGGAGGCGGATTTCCACCGGGTACAATTTACCCCGGACCTGCTGCCTGCCGACCTAATTGGCACCGAAATCTACCGTCCACAGGAGGGGAGTTTTCACTTCCAGCAGGGGCCACTGTTCCACAATTTGGTATTAGCGGATGAGATCAACCGCTCCCCGGCCAAGGTACAATCGGCACTGCTGGAGGCGATGGCTGAGCGCCAGATCACCGTCGGTCGTACTACCTACCCGCTACCTGAATTGTTTCTGGTGATGGCGACCCAAAACCCCATCGAGCAGGAGGGCACCTACCCGTTACCCGAGGCGCAACTGGATCGCTTCCTGATGCATGTGCGTATCGACTTCCCCAACGCGGAAGAGGAGATGGAGATTCTACGCCTCACCCGCAGCGAGGCGCTACAAAACAAGCCGTTAAAATCAGCAACACCGCTCACCCAAGAGTCGATTTTCAGTGCCCGTAAAGAGATTCTGCAACTGCACCTTACGGAGCCGCTGGAGCGTTATCTGGTGGAACTGATTATGGCCAGTCGCGAGCCGGGACGTTACGGTGATGACCTAGCCCAATGGGTGCAGTTTGGTGCCAGCCCCCGCGCTACCATGGCCCTGGATCGCTGCGCCCGCGCCCACGCTTGGCTACAAGGGCGTGACTATGTCTCGCCTGAAGATATTCACGCCATGGCTCACAATGTATTGCGCCATCGCATTCTGCTCAGTTTTGAAGCAGAGGCAGAAGGGATCACCAGCGACCAGCTGATCGACGAGCTGCTCAACCGGGTACCGGTACCGTAACGACAATGTGGGAGCTTAAAACAGAGCTGAAAAAACTGTTCAGCGGTACCGCAGCGTCAACACCTTCGACAAAAAAACCACTGCGATTGGCCAGAGAGACCCTGTTGGCGCTCCGCCACCAAGCTAAGCTGTTAGCCAGCCAGAAACCGCGTCAGGTTCGCGCTGCCCAGTCGGGCGGTTACCTGTCACGTTTTCGTGGCCGGGGTACTGAATTTGATGAGGTACGCCCCTATCAGCCGGGAGATGATACCCGCGATATCGACTGGCGTGTTTCGGCCCGCTCCGGGCGCACCTATACCAAGTTGTTTCGAGAAGAGCGGGAGTGCCCGCTATTAATCTCTCTGGATCTGCGCCGTCCGATGCACTTCGGCAGCCGGGTCACCTTTAAATCCTTCCAAGCGATGCAAGCGGTAGCACTGCTGGCCTGGCTGGGTGAACACCGGGGTGATCGCATTGGCCTCTCACTATTCAATGAAAGCCAGCACCACGAGCTGCGCCCCAAACGTGGCCAAAAAGCGGTATTGCACCTCATCAACCTGATGTTGGAAAACCAGGTCGCCAGCAGCGAAAGCAAAGAGTGTTCACTGGAAAAACAACTTCTACGCCTGCAAACCATCAGCAAGGCGGGCAGTCGGCTCTATATTGTCAGCGACTTCCACGATCTGGATACTGCGGCTATTCAACGGCTGCGTAGTCTGGCCCGGCACAGTGAAGTGGTCTGCCTGTTTATCTATGATCCACTGGAATCACAACTCCCCAGCCGTGGTCACTACACCGTGAGTAATGGCCAGCAGCGCCTGACCCTGAACAGCAATGCCAAACTCGCCACCGCCTTTCACCAGCAGTTTGAACAGCGCCAGCAGACCCTGCAAGAGCTAGCACAGAGCCGGGTGATCAAGCTGGTGAGCATCGCCACCGACGAGATACTGTTTGATAAGTTAAGGGGGTTAGCGCAATGAATACGCCGACGAGCAGCCCCACAACCCACTCTGTGACAGATTCTATAACAGATTCAGGCGATCCACTGGCCGCACTGCGCGACATTCACCTGCCCGAGCCGATCAGCTGGTGGCCACCGGCACCGGGCTGGTGGCTGCTGTCAGCCGCTTTGGTACTGCTTGTTTTGCTGGCCTGGTTCAGCTACCGCTGCTATCAACGTGGCGCAATCAAACGTGCAGCACTCAATGAATTGAGTCAGATAGCATCACACTACCGGGAGCACCCCCAACAACAGCTACAACTGCTCTCACAACTGCTGCGACGTGTGGCACTGGCGACCCAACCACGCAGTCGTGTCGCCGGGCTGAGCGAAGAGACCTGGCTGGCCTTTCTCGACCACTTCACCGATCAACAGCAGTTTACTCAGGGTGTGGGGCGGGTGTTACTGCACGGCCCCTACCAGAAAGAGGTTGCCGATTTTGATGCCGGGCCGCTGATCACCCTCTGCGGTGAGTGCATTAAAACGATGTTTAAGCGGGGGTCTCGCCATGTTTGAACTAGCCTGGCCAATGCTCGCACTGCTACTGCCACTACCCTGGCTGCTGCGGTTACTGCTGCCCGCAGCCAAAGAACAACAACGGGCGGCGCTGAGAGTCCCCTTTTTCAACCAGCTACAACAACTCAGTGCACAACAGCCTTACCATGCAGCTCCGCAACTGAGCCGTTCACCGTGGCTCGCCATACTCATCTGGCTCTGTTTGATTATGGCAGTGGTACGCCCACAGTGGCTGGGAGAGCCGGTAGCGACACCACTCACCGGGCGTGATCTACTGATGGCGGTGGATGTCTCCGGCAGTATGGAAGTGCCCGATCTCAGCCTAGGCGGTGAACAGGTGGATCGCCTGACAGTGGTCAAAGTGATTGGTGGTGAATTTATTCAACAACGTTTGGGGGATCGTGTCGGGTTGATACTATTTGGCACCCAAGCCTACCTGCAGACACCACTGACCCATGATCGCCATACCGTCACCCAGATGCTCTATGAAGCGCAGATCGGCATTGCCGGTAAAGCGACTGCCATCGGCGATGCCATCGGGCTCGCCATCAAACGACTACAGGATCGACCAGAGCAGAGCCGGGTGCTGATTCTGCTCACCGATGGTGACAATACCGCCGGTGAGGTCGACCCCCGGGAGGCGGCACAGCTGGCGGCGGAGAACGACATCAAAATCTACACCATCGGCCTCGGTGCCGACAGCATGCGAGTGCCCGGTTTTTTTGGCAGCCGCACGGTTAACCCATCCGCAGACCTTGATGAGCAGCTACTCAATGAGATTGCCGAATTAACCGGTGGACGCTACTTCCGTGCCAAGGAGAGCACACAGTTGAGTGAAATCTATCAACTGCTAGATCAACTGGAACCCTCAGAAGGTGAAAGTGAATACTATCGCCCCCGCGAAGAGCTCTACTCCTGGCCACTGGGTTTGGCTCTACTCTTGTCACTGTTAATGGCCTGGCGTCGAGGAGTTGCACAATGACCTTCGCTATCGATTGGCAAAGCCTACATCTGCTACGCCCCTGGTGGTTGCTGGCACTGCTACCCGCATTCTGGCTGGCCTGGCGCAGCTGGCGCGCGCAAAACCGCAGCAGTGACTGGTCAAAGGTAGTTGATGCGGAACTACTGCCCCACCTGCTGGAAGGCGAACAGAGCACCCGCCGCCGCTTCTGGCCCCTGCTTATGCTCTGCGGCTGGGTTATCGCCACACTGGCGATCAGCGGCCCGGCGTGGCAGAAACTGCCCCAATCACTCTATATGCAGGAGTCGGCGCTGGTGATCCTGCTCGACCTGTCACGCTCGATGGATGCCAACGATCTCACCCCCTCGCGCCTCACCCACGCCCGGCTCAAAATACTGGATATTCTGGCGCAACGTCACGAGGGACAGACCGGGTTGGTAGTCTATACCGATGAAGCCTATGTGGTCTCCCCGCTCACCGATGATAACCGCACCATTGCCAATCTGGTGCCCGCACTCAGTAGCGAAGTGATGCCCTCCCAAGGCAGTCGACTCAGTGTGGCAATTGAACGGGCCAACAGACTACTTGATGATGCTGGCTTTCAAAAGGCACAGATGTTGGTGGTCAGTGATGGCGTCAGCGACCAGCAAGCCTTCACCCTTGCTCAACAGCTCGCCAGCCAAAACCGTACCCTCTCAGCACTGGCTATTGGTAGCCAACAGGGCAGCCCGATCCCTCTGAGCAGTGGCGGTTTCCTGAAAAATGGTGACGGAGCCATTGTGATCAGTAAAGCCGACCACGCTTCGCTCCAGCACCTCGCGGTACTTGGTGGCGGACGCTACACCCCCCTGCGCCACGACGGCAGTGATTTGACCACCCTGTTCCCAACCCAACAGCAATCACTTGATAAGGGAGTCGAAAGTGAACGTCAGCAGAGCCAACAGCAGTGGCGTGACGAAGGGGTCTGGCTACTGCTACCCCTGCTGATTTTTGCCGCCTTCGCCTTTCGCCGTGGCTGGCTCTTCTCAGTTGTTTTCTGCGCGCTGTTGATACAACCTCAGACCAGCTATGCGCTGACGTGGGATCACCTATGGCAGAGCCGTGATCAGCAGGCTGCCAGCACAATGCAGCAGCAACAGTTCCAACAAGCGGCAGAGCAGTTTGAAGATCCACTCTGGCGAGCCACCGCACTCTACAGAGCCGGCGACTACCAACAGGCAGCCGAGCTGCTCAGCCAATACAATACTGCTGATAGCCACTACAATCGTGGCAACGCCTTGGCCAAAGCGGGCCAATTACCGGAAGCGATTGCGGCATATCAAGCGGCGCTGGAGATTGACCCGGCACACCAGGATAGTCAGTTTAATCTGGAGTTACTGCAATCACTGATGGCGCAACAGGATCAACAATCCAACAGTGATCAACAGGGTGATGAGGGTGAACAGCAACCAGGAGAGAGCCAGCAACAGGGGGAAGATGGCGAGCACCAATCGCAACCTGGTGAACAGTCAGGAGAGCAGTCGGGCGAGCAACAGCCCGCCTCCTCTCAATCATCTCGTTCAGAGGAGAGCCAGAACTCATCAGAGTCAGAGCAGGATGAGTCGGCTGAAGAAGGTGAAAATACAGCACAAACCGCCCAACAAGCGGAAGATCAAACCGGTGATGAGAGCGATACCGAACAGGCTCAACAGGCAGAGCTGCAGGAGAACCCCCAAAGTGAATCCGATGCCGCAGCAGAGGAGCAGGCGCAATATTTACAGCAGTGGCTGCGCCGTATTCCCGACGACCCCGGCGGCCTGTTACGTCGCAAATTTGAACAACAACATCAGCAACAACAACCTCAACAGCGTGAGGAACACCAGCCATGGTAAAACCACATCAGCTCTGTTTACTGGTGATGCTACTCATCACCAGCCTGTCGCTACAAGCCGCCACTTTGCAGGCCACCGTCGATCGCAATCCGATCAGCGAAAACGACACCGTACAACTCATTTTGACGCTACGGGATTACGACGGCCCCATCACCCCCGATCTGACCGCACTGGAAGGGTTGTTCGATATTCTGGGCAGCCAGCAGAGCAGTCAAGTCAGCATCATCAACGGCCGCATGGACTCCACCAAACAACTGCATATCACCCTCGCCCCCAAACAGACAGGCAGACTGGTGATTCCCAGCATCGACATCGGCACGCTACAAAGTCAGCCGATCACCCTGCAAGTGGTTAAATCTGCTAGCCAACAGGCGAGACAGATCAGTGACATCGCACTTGAAGTTGAGGTAGATAACACCACCCCCTACCGACAACAACAGGTGATTCTCACGGTACGCCTGATTCACACCATCAACCTGGCGGAAGGGGTACTTCCCGACCCGGAAATTTCCGGCGTTGAGATCTATAAACTGGGTGATGACAACGGCTATCAAACCGTAAAAGATGGCCGCCGCCTCGGAGTCATTGAACGCCGTTATGCGCTATTACCACAACAGAGCGGCGAGGTGACAATCCCCAGCATTCTATTCCGTGGCCGCGCACAGGAGCGGAGCATGGGCAGCTTTGGTGGCCTGTTCAACCAGGGGCGGCAGCTACAGGCACGCTCCAAGCCCATCACCCTCAAGATCAAACCGCAGCCCCAACGCAACAGTGGCATCCCCTGGCTACCGGCCAAAAACCTCACCTTGCAGGCGGAGTGGTCACCCAAACACCCACAATTCAGAGTGGGTGAACCGATCACCCGCACCCTGACCCTGCAAGCGCTCGGCCTCAGCGCCAACCAACTACCCGAGCTTTCACTCACGCCCCAGGAGGGGTTTAAGGTCTATCCAGATCAACCCCAACTGGAGACCGACACCCACCAACAGGGTGTCATCGGCACCCGTATTGAGAAGTATGCCATTGTCCCCACCAGGGTAGGGGAAATTACTCTTCCGCCGATCAACCTTACCTGGTGGAATAGTGAGCAGAACAGGCTCAGCGTGATCAAGCTACCGGCAGAAACTATTCAGGTGCTCGCCGCCACAGCAGAGAGTAACCCCACAGCACTCCCCCTCCCAGCGGTCAACAACACCGAAAGTGCCACCACCATCATTGATAACAGTACCCTGTGGCCCTGGCAGCTCGCCAGTGCCCTGCTCGCTCTGGCATGGCTGATCACCCTGTGGTTATGGTGGAAAAAATCCCCACAACCCGCACCGCTAGATCGCCGACAAACAGCCGGCAGTAGCAGCGCGCTCCGGGTCAACCTGAACGACATTGCCAACACCTGTCGCCATAACCAGCCCGAAAAAGCGCGGGATGCACTACTCGCCTGGGGAGAAGCCCGCAACCCGCAACAACCACCCCACACTCTGATCGAATTGGCCAAACAGCTTGATCAACCACAAGCCCAACAAGCACTAAAGCAACTGGATGAAATCCTCTACAAAGAGCAGAAAAATTGGGATGGAAATGCATGCTGGCAGGCAATTGAAGAGGCGTTGAAAAAGGCCAAGAGTGAACACAAGAACACAGACAGCAGCAAACTACCGGGACTGTATAGTGCACCACGGTAATCAGACACCCAGCCGAACGATTATTGCGTTAGTAATCAAAACCTTTTCGTGGTAAGCTCGAAAACTGGTCATGACAGATTTTGATAAGTTCTTGGGGGAGAATGAATCTGTCATCAAATGGAATGGAGAAAAGGTGGGTAAACTATGCAACAAACCAATGAAGTCGTAAACAAACCCTTTCAACGTGGACGCCACTATGCGGTTTTGGAAGTGGAAAAGACCGATAGTCCAATAGAAGATAATCCTGAAACGTGGTACCGCTACGTTGTCAACGATGGTAACTCTACCATTACCGGCCTACGCTGTGGCACCAAGAAGCAGGTAACTGATTATGCAAAGAAATTTGCCAAAGATCTAAATGAACGGGGTACCAGCAGCAGCTCGGTTTGGGCAACACGCAGTGCGGCCAAACCAGCTCAAGCTAAGTCATCTTAAAGTAGTTAAGGGGCGAGCACGGAATAACTTATGCAATTATGACGCAGAAATTTTTCTCCAGTTCAAAGGCGCATAGCTGGCCTACGTAACGATTGAGATCGTTTGAACTGGGGTAAAAGATCAAGTCAGAATGTAGACGTTATTTCGTGATCGCTCCTAAGGGGGAGCTAACCGCTCCCCTTTTTCTTGCCAAAACCTTCCTGATAGGTAACTACTCAGCGTGTTTAGATTTTGCCTCAAATCGAGGCATTTTCGCACGGAAAGAGGGAGCATATAGGACATATGTGACCGATTGAGTACGAAAATAACGAAGAGTTGAGGTAAAAGATGAATAGTGACCCTTACTATTTGATAATTTTATAACACGGCTCATAAACCTTTCCAGGCAGCTTCATGCGGTGCCTTTCAACAAATGATGTGAGCAGTACATCCATTGCCTCCATTATCTCCGGCTCTCCACGAAGCTCAAAGTGACCAAACTCATCAATCGCCCTGATCCCCTCATCCTTAACGTTACCCGCCACAATCCCCGAAAAGGCACAGCGCAGATTAGCCGCTAACAGGTGATTGGGTTGATCACGATGCAGTGCCAGATTCAGCATATTTTCATGCGTCGGCTCAAATGGCTTCTGAAACACATGCTCAATTTTAAGCAGCCAGTTAAAATAGTAAGCATCACTGGTGGCCCGGCGGAACTGACGCACCTCTTCGATACCTGCCTTAATCTCCTGAGCAACCCGTTCGGGATCACCAACGATAATTTTATAACGCTGCTGCGCCTCCGGACCCAGGGTCAAGCCAATGAAGTTATCAATTTCATTAAAGTAATACTCCGAATTTTTTGGCCCTGTTAATATAAAGGGAAATGGCATGTCGGCATTGTCAGGGTGAAGTAAGATCCCTAATAGATAAAGGATTTCTTCTGCGGTTCCAGCACCGCCGGGAAAGACTACAATGCCGTGTCCGCTTCTGACAAAGGCTTCGAGTCTCTTTTCAATATCGGGCAAAATAACCAGATTATTGACAATTGGGTTAGGTGACTCTGCGGCAATAATGCCTGGCTCAGACATACCAATATAACGCCCACCGGCAATACGTTGTTTGGCATGGGCGATAGTGGCCCCTTTCATCGGCCCTTTCATCGCCCCTGGGCCACAACCGGTACAGACATCGAGATGCCTCAAACCCATCTGATGCCCCACCTCTTTGGTGTATTCATACTCCTCACGAAGAATCGAGTGCCCCCCCCAACAGACCACCAGATTGGGATTGGGATCAGGCTGTAATACCGAGGCGTTACGCAGAATATGAAACACTGCGTTGGTGATCCCCTCTGAGCTATCAAGATCAAACTTGGGGTTTTCATCTATCTCGTTGCTGACATAAATAATATCCCTTAAGACAGCAAACAGATGTTCATTAATCCCTTTGATCATCTTGCCATCGACAAAGGCACTTGCTGGCGCACAGTTCACATCCAACTTCACTCCACGCTCCTGCTGAATAATCTGCACATCAAAACAGGGGTAACGCTCAAGCAGCTCTTTTCCATCATCCAGTGTGCTGCCACAGTTAAGTACCGCCAACGAACAGCTTCTAAAGATGTTGTACAGTCCACCCTGGCTAGTATCGAGCAGTTTTTCAACCTCAGCCTGGGAGAGTATATTCAGATGGGTTTCAGGTGTAATACGTGCGTCAATCAATTCATGTGTCATATAACAACCTTTACGTTTTCAGGATAAAAAATAGGGTTTTCTAGTTTTTAGAGGTCTTTGCACGAAAAACAGCCTTTATTCCAACAAGGAAAATACGCACCGTGAAAAGGTCTCTTTATGGTGTAATAAACGTAGGTATTTACAAATACTCTCTGTCCGTTATCGGGGAACTTAATTAAACCTTAAACCGCTATTTTTATCGGGCTTGGAATAAATTCATTGTAAAATCAATACTCAGCTATTCAGCAACACACCCGGGGGATTTTTCTCCAACAAAGCAAAGATGGTCGAAAAGCTGGAGTTTACTGGAGTTAATGGAGCCGTCTCAAAAAACCAAAATCAATTTTCAATCAATCTCGCAAAATAGCGACCCCGAGTAATCACACTAATTACAAGGCATCCGACCGCTTCGTTTTATATAGCCGAAGGGCATCAATATATTCAACGTTGCGACTGACTAAAGCTGACTGATGGGGTTCATAACGGTGGTGTGGCAAGATGAAAAGTTGGCGCTGTAAAATCCGTAGCGATCAAATGGCTGCATTTTCTGGGTAATCGATTAAATCACTTTCTGATTAAAACAACCCAAGAGACTTGGGTATTCCAATGGAACGTCTATTCAACAAAGCAGATTAAACAACCACCTCACAGCATGGATGAATACTCATTGCTTGATGATCACGAATAAGTAACTCTTTTGAAGCCTGTGTAGGAAAATCAATGACCTTCATTTGTAATTCAGCCGAAGAAATCAAGCTTCCATCACGTCTAATTTCGATTTTATTGGTAGTCATGCTGCCACATGATGCCGTTATTTTTACTTGGCAGTTCAATTGATCACCCGGTAAAACTGGCCGTAAAAACTTACAGTTAACCACCTTGGTTAAAATAGCCATCTCACTAAACCCAGAGATAGCCATTGCTAGATGCCCTGCCGATTGGGCCATCACTTCAATAAGCAGTACTCCGGGCACAATAGGATGCCCTGGGAAATGTGCATCCAATACTGGGGATGACTCTGATATACAAGTCTGGCTCAAAATAATACCTCGTTCAGTATCAATTTCTAATATCTGATCAAGCATCTTAAACTTTTCTATATTCACTCTAAATCCCTTTGTTGGAAGTAAAAATGGTGATCAAAATTGCCATTAATATTTACAATTAAACCTGTGTTAGATTTGTATTTACCCTCACCTAAAACACCGATGGTTGGTACAGGAAGAAAAACCCGCACTATATCGACTCATCCGCCATCGTCATTTGGCCCGGCTTCTCCCCCGGTAAACGCCTTAAGAAGGTGAGTACCAATGCCGGTAACAGCAGCAAATCAAACAGCAGTGCAAATACAATAGTCATACTGGTTAAGATACCCATCATCGCGTTTTTCTCGAAGGATGATGTTGCTAGCAACAAAAAACCAATCACTAAGAGCACTGAGCTGATAATGATCGCCTTAACTGTTTTATCAAAGGTCTCTTGAACACTCTGTTCTGGTGTTAACCCTCGTTTGAGCCCATCCACATAGTGGTAGAGAAAATGCACCGTATCATCCACAATAATACCAATCACCATGGCCGATACTCCGGCCAAACCCATGGAGATTTCACCTTGCAGAAAATACCAAACACCGAATGCTGCGCCGACAGGTAATAGGTTAGGAATTAAGCTCAGTGCTCCGATATATAACGAGCGAAAAACGAATGCCAGTGCAATTGATATAACCAAAAAGGCCAATGAGGCTCCCTGCAACAAACTAATGATACTTGTTTCCCCAATGTGAGAAAAAATCACAGCAGGGCTGGAGTGAATAATTGAAATGCCATTAACTTGGTTTTTTTGTAACCAGACTTCTACCGACTCTTCAAATCGGATAACTTGCTGTGAACTCATGTTATTAAGCCGTGCCGTTATCTTAAGTGATGATTTATCAAAACTCACTTGATTACCAAAATCCTTACCAAAAGGGAGCGACATCTCATAGAGTAGGAAGTGTTGCGCGGCTAAATTGGGGTTATCTGGCAAACGATAAAAAGCGTCATCATCACCATTCATTAAACGATTAATCAGCTTTATACGGTGCAGTGGACTGTCTGTAATGACAACCTCATCACGACTTAAAAGATAGCGATCAAAGGCTTCTAAAAATTCAAGAAAATCGGATTGGAATATTCCACTTTCCTTGCCGGATGAAAGTGAATAATCGATATTGTAGATCCCTGAAAAATGCCGATCAATCTCTTCGGTATCGGCACGAAAATCCACTGATTCGCTAAAATACTTAATCAGGTTATCATTCAGTTCATTATGAAAACTCATTGATGCAAGTAATAGTGAAAAGGGCACCATAACGAACAGAATCCATTTTCTTGAGTTGATAATCCAACTCGATACAGAGGTAATATGATCAATTCGTTGATATGCCATACCCTTGGCACGGTCTAGCGTTATCTTCATCAACAGTTGAGGTAAAACAGTCAGTGAAAGTAACAGAGAAAATGCCACACCTAACGCAACAATATTACCCAAATCTCTGAAGGGTGGTGAGTCACTACTGTTCATGGCAATAAAACCAATGATAGTGGTGAGATGGCTAATGATCACTGGCTTGATATTACGTTGGTAGGAGTGTTCGACCGCTTGTTTCTGCGTCATCCCTAAATTAACTTGTCGCTTTATATAACTAATAATATGAATCGATGAAGCGACAATAACAGTGAACATAATAATAGGTGCCGACACCGATGGTGCGGAAAGCTTGATACCTAACCATCCCGCTAAACCCAACGAACCCAGTGCAGATAGCAGCATCAGTAAAAGAATAGCACCTGCCGCAGGCAATGAGCCTAAAATGATGCCCGCTGCCAGTAATACAAACAGCATCATTAATGGAATGAGTGTGACAAAGTCCTGCTTGGCGGCCTTAAAAAAGGCACCGTTCATCTCGATAATACCGGTGACATAAAAGTGATGTTCAGGATAACGCTGTGTTAGTTGGGCAATCAGCTCATCTACTTCATGAGTGATGCTTAATATTTCTGCTTTATGGTTAATGCCCGGTAGCATTACGGTGGCATTAATCGCACTGTAACGACCATCTTCCGTAATCAAACTGCCAAGTAGCTCTCGCTCTTTGGGTGCATGCTGCTTTATAAAATTGATACGTTGCGGATCTAGATCATCTCGATCAAATAGAAATTCCTCGATAACGATATCATCGCCATCAGCACTGCTATGGGGATAATTTGTCAATGAATCGACACGAGTCACATGAGGGACCAGCCACAGCTGCTCCGTCATTTCATGTAATAGCGAGAGACTTTTTTGATTATAAATATCGGAAGGTGACTCCACCATAATGAAAACATTTTCAGTGGTGGTATAGGTATTCTGCATCTGCTCTAGTAATTGAAGACCGGTATCATCTTCATCAAAAAAGACTTTATAATCACTCGCCAGGCTCATGTTTTTTAAGCCAACAGCGGCAATAATGGTTGCCACTACAGCCCATAACCACAGCCACTTCCCCCAGCGTGAGAAAAGCAGTTGAGTCACCCATTTTTCATTATGCATCTGCCACGCACTCCGTGGAGAGATAATGGTCTAATTCAGTCATGATATGGTCTACATCCTTCTCCACACCCATGACTAATTCAGATGCACGACAACTCAGCCATTTTCTACCGACAATAAAAAAACCTGACTGCGGAGTAACGCCATACTCATGCATATAACCGTTGTCATTTACACAATCGGGCAAGGCAATCCATTGCACATTGTCGCGATAACCACTACACCAGATAACCACATCAACTTGTTGCTTACCCCCATTCTTGAAATAGAGTTTATTACCATCACATTTGACGGTTCGCTCTACGATGTTGACACCCATCTCACGCAAACGTTTGTTATTAAAGTCAGCACAAGGCACTGGGTTACGCTTTTGTAACACGCGTGCCACCGCACTCTCTTTATCCGCAAAGAGAATACCGAGTTTTTTAAGCCACCAAAACAGATCCTTTCCGAGTACCTTATTGGGTGGTAAACCACGCTTACTTCCAGTCGAGAGTGTGACATGAGACGTTTGACTCAGTGCGCCTGCAATTTGCCTTCCCGTGGCACCACTCCCGACCACGACCACTTGACTACCCGCTGGCACATCAGCAATAGAGGGCAGCATTGCATCCAACTGCAATACCTCTTCTGATAGGTTTTGGCTTATCTCAGGAATCTTCGGTACTTGGTTGGAACCCGTTGAATCAACAATCGATTTGGCCCATAAGGTTTGACCATCACTCAGTGATACTTTAAACAGCGCCCCTTCTCGCGAAAGCTGCTCAACATTGCACTGTTCAAGTATGTTCAGCTGCATTGCTTTTGCATACGCCTGCAAATAGTCAGCCATCTCTATAGCACTGGGGAACCCTTGCGGGTCACCCGGAAAAGTTAAACCCGGCAGCGAACAAAACTGCCTAGAGGTAAAAAGAACCATTCCTTTCAGACGTTTACGCCATACATCGCCCACGCAATCACGGTCAAGCAACCGATAATCCAGCCCTTTCTGCTGTAATTTCCTTGCGGTATACAGCCCGTTTTGTCCCGCACCAATTACGATACACGCCAATATGTTCATCACACCACCTCATCTAGTTCGGGTGCGTGAGTCATCCGTAAGCTTTCTATGTGGCTAAAGAGTGAATTCATAGTGGGGTAGTTAAATGCCAAGGCAGGGTCTACCTCTATTTGTAGATGATCCTCAATAATTGTAGAGAGGTGAACATGATCAGCCGAGTCCAAGCCCAAACGAGAGAATGAGGCATCGCAATCACTCTCTAGAGAGAAGCTGGGCAAGCGCGATACGATGTACTCCACAATCTCGCTCTTCAACGTTTCCTTACAATAATTTGCAGTCATGATTTCATCCTTTTGAATACTAGAGTTGATGTACAAGATCGCGACAAGCAATGCGCTTCACTTTGCCACTGGTGGTTTTTGGAATAATGCCGGGTTTCACAAGGTGCAGTTGATCAATAGCGATACCATGCTGTTCAACGATTGCCTCACGCAAATCACGTTTAAGTTGTTCATGATTTTCATGAAGTAGTGCACGTTTATTAATTTCAACAATGGCAACTAATTTTGTTAATTCCCGCTCTTGGTAAGTGAATACGGATGCACCATTATTTCCCGAGGCAAAGTGATGGCTGTTACAGGTTCGTTCAATATCATAGGGGTAGAGATTACGCCCACGAATAATCAACATTTCCTTAATGCGCCCTGTTACATACAGATGGCCATTTAATAGGAACCCCATATCCCCGGTACGCAAATAGTGTTGCTGACTACCAATAATCTTAGCTTGGAAAGTTTCAATGCTTTTTTGCCTATCATTCCAATAACCTTGCGCTAACGCATCGCCACTTAACCAGATTTCGCCTATTTCATGTTCAGTGCATGCCAAGCAACTATCAGGATTCACAATTTTGATATTGATAGCCGGTGCGGCAATACCACAGTCCACAATATCCTGACCATCAACAGACGGTACGACCTGCCCTTGTGCCAAATCAGACTTAGATAAATTAACCGTTTGCATGCCGCTGGCCGCAGGGCCACCAGAAATAAAGAGTGTGCATTCCGCCATTCCATAACAGGGGAAAAAGGCTTTTGAATCGAACTGACACGATTGAAAACGCTCACTAAAAGCTCGCATGGTATTAGCATCAACAGGTTCCGAACCATTGAGTGCAACCTTCCAGCAGCTCAAATCAATTTTAGAGAGATCCTCTCTCTCTTTGATCATTTTCAAACAGTGTTGGTAACCAAAGTTAGGGGCTGCCGAGCTATGAATTTTATAATGGGATATCAGCTCTAACCAACGACGGGGTCGCTGAATAAAGTTGAGTGGTGGCATAAATACATACGTTCCACCCAAAAACAGCGGTTGTAACATGTGGCCTATCAATCCCATATCATGAAACTGGGGCAACCACCCTCCGGCAATCAAACCCGGCTGGTGCCCACATGCCTGCATAATCATGTACTGATTTGATACAATATTTCCATGACTAATTAAGACACCTTTCGGACGACCGGTTGAACCAGAGGTATATTGAATAAAAGCCAGTTGTTCCGGCTTAACCCTCGGCAGTTCAACCGGTTGATCTGATTGGTCAGTTTCATCTATCCAATGCCACTGGCGCTCCGCCAATGATGGAAGGCTCTGTAACTGAGATAACAGCTGTTGCTTAACTTCTGATATCGTTAAAATAGCCGCAATATTCGCATCATCAAGAATATCTACCGTTCGCTGTAATTGTTGTGCATTTCGTGTCAAGTTCAAGGGTACTGCGGTTACACCCGCAGCTAGGCAGGCTAAGAAGTTAACTACGAAATCCAGGCCAGCAGGATAGAGTAACGCTATATTCTTTTGATGATAACCTTGGGCTATCAACCATTGTGCTCGCTGCTGGACCCGTTGATTTAGCTGTTCATAGTTGAGTCTTTGCGCACTTTCAACATTATGAGGCTGGAAAATAGCGGCTACTTTCAAGCCGTCCTTATGCACCTGTTCTGATACCGCATCCATAAAAAGTGAGTGTTTTATTGCCATTTTATCTCTCCTAACTGGCAAAGCTCATTGCACTTAGTTGTTTCACACATTGGTTTAAGGCGGTCACAAAATTTTCTATATCTGCAGTGGTTGTATATTGACCAAAGCTGACACGAATTGAACTCTGTATGCGCTCCTCATCCAAGCCCATTGCCAGTAAAACAGCAGAGAGTGTTTTTTGTTTATTATTACTACATGCAGAACCAATGGAGATAATAAAACCATGTTTTTTATCCATCAATACGGCAAGTGCTTCACCTCGAACACCCTTTATGGCCATGTTCAACGTATTACTCAATGCATTTGCATAAGTCGTATCACCATTAAACTCAACACTGATATCAGCCTGTTGTATTAGATCAACCATGAGATGTTTACACGCCTGTGCATGTTGATCCCATTGTGCGATAGCACACTTAGCCTCTTCTGCTGCTTTGGCCAAGCCACTAATAGCCAATAAGTTTTCAGTACCAGAGCGCAAGCCTAACTCCTGACCACCACCATGAATGAGCGGTGAAAGTGAGTTGTTCTCTTTAATGTAAAGCCCTCCAACCCCTTTGGGGCCATAAAACTTATGTGCAGAGAAAGAGAGGTAATCAATATCACACGCTTCTACATCAATGGCGCGTTTTCCTACCAGTTGAACACCATCCACGTGGAGTTTTATTCCCCTAGCTGAGGTGATTTTTGCAACCTCAGAAATGGGCTGAATAACGCCCGTTTCGTTATTGGCATACATCATTGAAACCAGTTGTGTATCTTCTTGCAGTGCGGCCATAAAGTCACTGATGGAGATAGCACCATTGGACTGTGGTTTAAGGTAACTGACCTTAAAACCAAACTGTTTCTCGAAGTAACGTACCGTTTCGAGTACCGAGGGATGCTCAATAGCCGTAGTAATAATATGACCCGGTTTATTCAGATGATTAAACAAGCGCCCTTTTATTGCCCAATTGTTAGCCTCTGAGCCACCCGAGGTGAAAAATACTTTATCTGCTGAGGTTCCGAGCATTTCAGCTACCGATACTCGGGCCTGCTGCATTGCATTACGGTTACGTATTGCCTCAGCATGGTTACTTGACGCATTCGCAAACTGCCCCAGTGTTGCGGTCATGGCTTCTGCAACAGCAGGAGAAACTGGCGTTGTTGCGTTGTAATCAAAATAGCCTGCCAACTGCTGCCTATCCATTAGCAACATCCTCTGCAACGCGTTGCTCAGATAACAGCTGGTGCAGTTCATTAAGAATATCCATGCAGTGATGCTGTGATGGGCTTAATTCACCCAGCATCTGCTGCTTATACTCAACATCTCGTTGGCACACAGAATCTAATGACTGGTTTAGCAGTGAATCACAAAAGATATTGGCCGTGGCGACTGATGTAGCACACCCCCAAGCACGAAAAAGAGCGTTAGAAATCTTATTGTCATCGAGAAGAATCTGTACACGGATACGATCACCACACACCGAGTTACCTACTTCCAGTTCGATATCTGCTGACTCAAGATCACCCACGTGTTGTGGATCGGAAAAGTTTTCAATAATAATATCGTTATACATTGTTTCTTACTCCCTGAACGAGTGCCACAAAGTGGCACTCTCTATTCCCTAAGCGACTACCGGACAGTTCTGCTCTGCCTCGACATCATCCAGACGCTTATCTAAATTGACCGCACAGCAACCAAATTCAGTAGATTCTGGTAAACGCATAATGTATTGCATACGCTGACCACTACGCCCCGATGGGCTTTGTTCAGGAAGCAAGCGCACCAAATCCTCAGTTAGAATAAAGCCCGGTGTAGAGCGTGCCAGTGGATCTAAAATAGCCAGTTGTCCCACCTCACCATCAGCGACCTCTTCGTCAAGCTTTTTGGGATTTCGGATTGAAAAGTGAATAAAAGGTGATACATGCTTCACACCATGCTCATCATCAATAGCCACTACGTTAGATTCTACCAGCGCATAAATATCACGAATCTGTGATGGCTCAACGCCTAAGTACTCCATGCACTCTTGGTTGAACTCTTCTCGCGAGAGCATCTCACCACTAAAGCGCTTCCAACCACCTAGGGTGATAATAAAACTGCCTTTATCCAGTTTAATACGCGTATTAGTTGCCTTAAGGTAGCGAATAAAGCGGTTGATTAAGAAGGGCGGGCCAATAATGTGGCGATCAAATTTATTCTTCCACTCATCTAATTGAGAGAGTGCATCCTCAACCACAAGACTCTCATTTTTAACCATAAATTGGTGAGTGTCTAATAGGCCAGCCAGCATATTTAATGCCTTAATCATGCCCATTTCTGGAATCTCTTCAGTTGAAGGGCAAAGATACAGGCCCGCACCTTTAGATATTTTCAGGAACTCACGGTACATCGAGTAGATACCTAAAATGGCATTATCAACCGTATCGGAGCAACGACGCGACACACTGGGAATCCCGGAAGTGCCTGTACTGCGCATTTCAAGCTCAATATCCTTTAGGTTGACTGATAACAACTTATGACTGTCATTTGATTTGAATAAGCTAATGGGTATCAATGGCAGTTTTAGTAAATCCTCAGGTGTGCTTACACTGTTGGGTGTTACCCCTTTTTGATCACAAGATGCTCGGTAAAACGCATTATTTTCATAATGAAAGCGATATGCTTGAAGAATTAGTTCTGTTTTAAAGGCCAGCAACTGGCTATCAGGCATTGCGTACAGCTCACTTACCGAAGACAACGCAACTTTCACGGGATCTAAACCCAGTTTTTCTAGTTGCTCAAAGCACTCGTTAATCATAGTGACACTCCTTGTTTATATTTTAAAAATACTACGTACAACACACCTAAAAATGGGGATAAGTTATCCGTATTCTGTGGTTATAAAACAATCAAAAACGACAGATATTCATGCGTGCCGTAGCACCGATTATCACTATCGAATAAAAATTGAGGAATTAGTAACTCAACCACTATGCACTAAAAGTGCATAGAGTTGCTCATGGACTGCAAGTCGCTCACCCCACTATGAGAACTGACAAATATTGAACTAATTTCATTTTGTAACAGACCGGCTGAAGCCTCGGCCTCCAAAACCCTCTGGTTGACTAGCGAACTAAGACCAATAAATATGGCTATGCCCTATTTTGGGCTTACACATAAGTAATCGCGAGGGATCGTACTGGAATGCTATCAAACTTAACCTCGACTGCCTCACTATTTTGAAACAAAGTTTTTCGACAACGGGGAATCGATGATAGTCCACTTAGGGATGTAGAATTTATTAAAATACCGCGCTTACTTGTCTTTTTGCCCACCCCCTGAAAATCGCTACCTGCTAGGAGCTTGTCCGAGAATAGAGGTCGTAGCGAGAGAGTGTGATTTTTAGTTCATTTTTTCGACAATTTGAGGCGGATGGTTGTTCCCTTTAACGAAAATTGGCGGGAAAATGAGCAACAAACACGCTTTCGCAGTAGACCTATCTATTCTCGGACAGGCTCCTAGACATCAAATAACTCTGATAAGAATGAATATGTCACATACAATAGCAAGGTTAAAAACAACCACCGAGAAATCGATGCTAATTGTCATATCCCCAGCCAAAACTCTTGATTATGAGACACCGAGCATAACCAACAGCTATAGCCAAAGTGATTATCTTCAGGAGGCTCAGCAGCTGGTTAAACAGGTGCGGCATTTCAGTGCTGCAGATCTATCAACTATCATGAGGGTCAGTGACAAAATCGCCCAGTTAAATGTCAGCCGCTTTAAGCAGTGGCACACCCCGTTTACCCCGGATAATGCGAAGCAGGCGATACTGGCCTTCAAAGGGGATGTTTACAGCAGTTTGGATGCTAGCAGTTTTAGCGATGGTGATTTTCAGTTTGCCCAGCAGCACCTGCGCATCCTCTCCGGGCTTTACGGCCTGTTACGCCCTTTAGACTTGATGCAGCCTTATCGTTTGGAGATGGGGCGTAAAATCGAAACGGCGCGGGGGAAAAATCTCTATCAATTCTGGGACGACATAATAACGGCCGGTATCAACCAACAGATGTTGCAGAGCCATTCAGATTACCTGATCAACCTCGCTTCAAATGAATATTTCAAAGCGGTCAAGCCAGCATTGATCAATGGCGAGATTATCACCCCGCTGTTTAAAGATTATAAAAGTGGCAGCTATAAAGTAGTGGGTATTTACGCCAAGAGAGCACGGGGAAAGCTAAGCCGCTACATCATTAAAAATAGACTGAATTCACCTGAAGAGTTGAAAAGCTTTACCGACGACGGCTACCGCTTTAATTCACAGCTCACTCAGGGCAATGAGTGGGTCTTCAGCCGCAATCAAGAATCATAAAATTCCCTGTTTTATCTTTCAAGCTGTCGCCTCACCGGGCCAAAGCTGCGACGGTGGATTGGTGTAACACCCAGCTCTTGCAGTGCCTGCAAGTGTATTTTGGTTGGATAACCGCTGTGCTTGGAAAAACCGTAACCAGGATACTCAATATCCATCTCATCCATTTCACGGTCCCGTGCCACCTTGGCGATAATGGAAGCAGCACTGATTGCCGGTATCTTCTCATCACCCTTAATAATCGCTTCAGCACTACAGTTAATTTCAGGCAGTTTATTGCCATCCACCAGTACATGCTCAGGTGATATTGGTAGTGCCGCTACCGCACGTGACATCGCCACTAATGATGCCTGCAAAATATTAAGCTCATCAATCTCCGTTGCTTCAGCCCGTGCAATCGACCACGCCAATGCTTTGCTTTTTATCTCATCGTACAGCTTTTCCCGCTGTTTTTTGCTCAGTTTTTTGGAATCAGCCAGCCCGTCAATGGGGTTCTTCGGGTCAAGAATAACCGCCGCTGCCACTACCGGGCCAGCCAACGGGCCACGCCCAACCTCATCAACCCCAGCAATTAAACGTTTGTCAGTGACAAAATTGAATTCACCTTGCATCAATCATCTCCAGTAACACCTCAGCCGCCTTGCTATCTGCCCCTTTTCGCAACTCACGGTGAATATCTTCAAAAATATGGGTAACCGCCTCCGTCTGATGAGGGTGCTGTAAATATTGCAGCACCGCAGGGGCTAACAGCTCGGCTATCGCCCGCTCTTGAAGATACTCTTCAACCACTTTGCGACCCGCCAGATTATTAGGTAGTGAAACACTGTCGACCTTGAGCAGTCTACGTGCCAGAAAGGCGGTCAACCAGTTCACTTTGTAGGCAATCACCATCGGTTTTTTCAGTAGCAGCGCCTCCAGTGTTGCGGTGCCGGAAGCCAGCAGCACCACATCCGCAGCCGCCATCACCTCCCGGGAGCGACCATCAACAATCGTGATCGGAAGATCAGGCGCACACTGTGACAAGATAGTTTCAAACTGAGTACGTGTATTTTGGTTAATCAGCGGGGTCACAAAGTGCAAATCTGCCACTTCAGTCAAACACCGCTGTGCGGTACGAATAAAGGGCTCAGCCAGACGTGAGACCTCACTACTGCGACTGCCCGGCAGCAGGGCAACAATACGTTTATTGTCTGGAAGTGAGAGTGCTTGGCGGGCGGCAGAGACATCCGGCACCATCGGAATCTGGTCGGCCAGAGTATGGCCCACGAAGGTCACCGGCACATTATGCTGCTGGTAAAACTTTGCTTCGAAGGGGAACAGTGTCAATATCTGGTCAACACTCTCAGCGATTTTTTTCACCCGCCCCTGACGCCAGGCCCAGACCGAGGGGCTGACATAGTGCACGGTGGGAATACCCTGCTCTTTTAATCGTTTCTCCAGCCCCAAGTTAAAATCGGGTGCATCAACGCCGACGAAAAGATCAGGCGGGTTATCGATAAAGTGCTGTGCTACGTGACGACGAATGCCCAGCAATTCACGATAGCGGCCCAACACTTCAACAATCCCCATTACCGAGAGACGCTCCATATCGAACAGCGCCACACACCCCTGTTCGATCATCAGCGGCCCGGCAATTCCTTCAAATTGCGCCTCGGGGTGCTGTTTTTTGATTGCCTGAATCAGGCCAGCGGCAAGAATATCTCCCGATGCCTCACCGGCGACAATACCTATACGCATGGTTTACTCTGGATTGGGTTCACTTTGTCAGGTAATTTTTGAATTCATTTATACCAATAACCTGGTTACTCTCTTTAATCGCTTTGCTTAGCCCATCAAAAACAATAATTTTAAAAGTCGTTCCTTCGAGGATGTTCGCTGAATCTTCTCTTGTCATATAGTAACCCTGACTCTGCTCCTCTTCACTATTGGCTATAACGTACAGGTACTCCATCTCTTCAGCATTCACCTTACTTATAACATCAATCTGCTCCTTATATTCTGGATTAGAACTGGATGATGTTGCCACAATTACCATTTTCGGCTGAGCATCAAGATTAAACTCTTTTTTAAAATTCGACGGAGCCGTCAGTGAGTTATACTCTTCGCCATGTGCATCATAAAATCTGAATTCTGCTGACTCACTGGTACTAACACAACCAGAAAGTACAATTAGTAATACAATCCACATCGAAGTTTTCATGGCACACATCCTTACTTGACATGCAAAGTCAGTTTCACATTTGGTGCCGTTACCCTTACTGCATCATGGAACCCCTTTGCATTGGCATCGGTTATACCAATACAGCCCAGCGTTCCCGGTTTGTTTCCATCAGGGTGAATACCCAGCCTTCCGCCAGTCTTCCCTCTATTTGTATTGAATTTAGGATATATTGGGACAAAAAATCCCATGCCTGTTTTATCCCGATATGGCACATCAACTTTGTTTGTATAGCCGGTAATCTCTCTTCGAGAGATATCATATAAACCAGGAGGCAATGCACCCGCACCAAATGGCCCACTAATGGCGTTCCAACTTAAGTTTTTTGATGGCCAAGTGAGTTTTTTTTGTTTTATATCAAAAATTAAATCAGCCACAATCATTCTCCTCACTTTATTTTTTACAATGCGATCTCGGGTCTACCCAAAAACTAGAGCTAACGAACAATTCCCCGACTGCTCTTAGCTAAAAAGTCACTCATAATCACCACCTCTGAGTGCTCTTTAGCCAATAGTAAAAGTTTCTCCTTAGCTTCATCCAGCTTAAGCCCGGAACGAAAAATCAGGCGATAAGCCTGTTTCAATGCAGCCCGACTTTCGACGCTATATCCCCGGCGCTTTAACCCTTCGCTATTAAGGCCGTGTGCCTTGGCCATATGTCCGCCAATCATCAAGAAGGGCAGCACATCTTTAGAGACCACGCTATTCATCTGACTAAAGCTGTGCTCACCTACATTGCAAAACTGGTGCACCAGGGTGAAACCACCAAGAATCGCATGGTCACCCACATCCACATGCCCGGCGAGGGTGACATTATTTGCAAGAATGGTGTGATCACCCACCAGGCAATCATGAGCAATATGAACATATGACATGATCCAGTTGTCACTACCAACAGTGGTTACACCACGATCCTGAGCAGTGCCCCGGCTAATGGTGACATATTCAAAAATAGTATTATTATCGCCAATCACTAAGCGGGTCAGTTCACCGCTGTATTTTTTATCCTGTGGATCACAACCGATCGAGCAGAAGGAGTGAATTTTATTGCCCGCACCGATAACTGTCGGCCCATTGATCACCACATGAGGGCCAATTTCACAATCGGGGCCAATGTCGACATCGGGGCCGATAACGGTGAAGGGGCCAATAGAGACACTATCAGCAATTTTTGCGGAGGGGTCGATAACAGCATGTTGGTCAATCAAGGCTAAAGCTCTCTCTCAGCACACATTAACTGGGCAGAAGCGACCACCTTGCCATCAACTTTTGCCACCGCATCAAACTTCCAGATGTTACGAATACAACGCGTTAATTCCACTTCCAGATACAGCTGATCACCGGGAATTACCTGGCGTTTAAAACGCGCATTGTCGATACCGACAAACAGGTACAGTGAACCATCATCATTGGTTTTATCTGTTGTTTTAAACGCCAGGATGCCGGTTGCCTGTGCCAGCGCCTCCATAATGAGAACACCGGGCATGACCGGCTTTTCAGCGAAGTGCCCCGGAAAATAGGGCTCGTTAACCGAGACATTTTTAATCGCCACCAAGCGTTTACCCGGCTCACACTCAATCACACGGTCAACCATCAGAAAGGGGTAACGGTGAGGAAGGTGTTTTAACACCTCATAAATATCCATGGTTTCCAACAGATTATACCTTAATTAACGCTTCAATTTTTCCAATTGACGCAGCCGATTGTTCAGTTTTCCCAACTGACCAAGGCGCGCAACTCGCTTATTCCACTCTCTATTCTCCTCAACAGGCAGACCTGAAGAGTAAACCCCTGGTTCTGAAATTGACTTGCTGACCAGGCTCATGGCGGTGATCGTGACATTATCGCAAATTTCCAGGTGCCCAACGATCCCCACGGCACCACCAATGGCACAATGCTTACCAATCACACTGCTCCCCGCAACAGCGCTATGTCCTGCTATTGCCGTGTGGGCACCAATGCGGACATTATGAGCAATTTGAATCAGATTATCTAATTTAACACCCTCTTCAATAATCGTGTCGCCTATGGCCCCCGAGTCGATGGCGCAGTTAGCACCAATTTCAACATCATCACCCACAATGACCCGGCCTATTTGCTGAATTTTGAGCCAGTGCCCATTCTCATTTGCAAAACCAAAGCCGTCACTGCCGATGACAGCACCACTATGCAATAGACAGCGTTCACCAATCTTAACCTCGGCATATAAACTGACATTAGCGTATAGCCGTGTATCAACACCAATTTCCACATTACGCCCAATCACACAACCTGGGGATATCTGCACACCGCGACCAATCCGAGCCCCCGCCTCCACAACAACATTTGCACCAACCCAAGCGGAAGGGTCGATTGAAGCACTCTCATCAACAGTGGCTCGAGGATGAATAGCCCCCGATTCACGATGTTCCGGGTAAAGATAAGCAACCGCTTTGGCATAACTCAGGTACGGATCATTCACAATAATAGCGGTTACCGGGCAGCTAGCCGCCTCGGATTCACGCACCAGCACCGCACCTGCTCTGGTCTCAGCCAATTGGTGCTGGTATTTAGCATTTGCCAGGAATGAGAGCTGTCCAGGAAGCGCATGGGCGAGCGTTGCGACGCCATCAATCAAGCTGTCAGCCTCACCTACGACCTGCCCACCGAGTTGCTGGGCGAGTTGTGCAACTGTAATCGCCATATCGCTCCTATGGAGTTGCGGTTGATTGGCTGTACCGTTGCTTCAATTGTTTAATCAACTGATCAGAAAGGTCAACCTTGTCGCTGGCATAAATAACACCTTCACTCAGAATAAGATCATAACCATCACGTTCAGCCAACCTGATAATCGCCTCGTAAATTTCGCGTTGTAATTTACCAAACTCCTCGTTGCGACGGATATTCAGGTCATCGCGGAAGGCCTCTTGAGTACGCCGCACATCACGCTCCATGTTGCGTAGCTCCCGCTCTTTGCCATCGCGTTGTTCCAGGCTCATCATCAAGCCGTCCCGGGCGAGTGTCTCTTCCAGCGTGCGGTATTTTTGTTGCAGTTCAACCAGCTCACGGTCACGCTCTGCAAACTCTTTTTCGAGTAGTGCTCTTGCCACCTCGGCCTGGGGCGCTTGCTCCAGCACTTTAGCGGGGTCTACCGCACCAATTTTCATATCAGCAGCAATGGCACTGCCGCTGCACAAAAGAGCCAAACAAAATAAAATATTACGCATGTTAGATCCTATCTATTATAGTGAGGCCTTTTCACAGCCCTTACTTTTACGCTGAGACCTTTGCACGAAAGATAGTTTTCGTGCAAAGGTCTCACGCTAACGGTATTAAATCAGAAAGGCGCTCCAATCGTAAACTGGAAACGCTCAAGTTCATCTGATGATTCACTTCGAATCGGATAACCCAAACTGAAAGTTAACATACCAACCGGGGTGACCCACTGCATAGCAACACCGTGTGAAACCCGTAATTCATCCAGAATACTGTCACGGGTAAAGGGTATGTTATACCCAAAAACATAACCCGCATCGATAAAATAGCTCCAGCGAAAGCTGTGTTTATACTCTTCAAAGGGTGAGGGGAAAATCCACTCAAAGCTGCTGCGCAGCTTTTTATTGCCACCAATCACCTTTTTACGGGTAAAGGAAATCGGATTGCCTGAATCATCTTCTCCATCCGTCCAGTTCACCGTGCTCCAGGGGCCCAGGGAGTTACTGGCAAAACCCCGCATTGAGGTGACACCACCCAGATAGAAGCTTTCGAAGAAGGGTAGCCCCTTGGTATCACCAATACCACGACCATAACCCACGTCAGTGGAGAATGACAATGAGGTATCAAAGATTGTCGGCCACAGGAAGGTCTGCTTGTGGCGAATTTTCAAGTATTCCAGTTCACTGCCTGGGAAAGAGTAATCCAGGGTCAGGCGTTGTAAATAACCCTCCCTTGCAAACAGGGTACGATCACGGGAGTCGTGACTCCAGCTGGCGCTCACCATGGCACTGCCAAATTCATCACCGTTATCCTGAACCCAGCCATGTATCTGGGGGCCAACACGGTCTAGCGGTGCATCAATCTTGATTTTTTCATATTCAAACGACAATCGAACGCGATTGTATTCACTCATGGGGAAACCAAAATTCAAACTGGCACCCAACACATCGGTATTAAAATCCGCGACGCTGGCACCGCCACCATCAGTTGTTGTGGAGTAGAGACTAAAGCCTCGGCTGATACCATCCAATGTGTAATACGGGTTTGTGAAGGAGAGGTTGTAAGTCGTCACCGCCCGACTGTTATCAAACGCCAAACGCACATTCTCCCCACTGCCCAAAAAGTTTTGTTCCGTCACCGACGTGTTAAAAATCATACCATTGGTGCCGTAACCAGCACCCGCCTGTAAATTACCGGAACGTCCCTCGGTAACCTGAAAGTTAACATCCACCTGATCAGAGCTACCCGGCACAGCGGGTGTTTCAACACCCACCTCTTGAATGTAACCCAAGCGCTGCATACGGGTACGTGAGCGATTTACTTTTTGTGTAGAGAACCAACCGCCTTCCATTTGCCGTATTTCACGACGCAACACCTCATCAAAGGTTTTTGTATTGCCCGAAATATTGATACGCCGCACATACACCCGTTTGCCCGGGTCGACATAGATTGTCAGTGCAACCGTTCTCTGCTCTTTATCCACATCAGGAACCGCATTAATATTGGCGAAAGCATAACCTTCATAGCCCAAACGCTCATTCAGCGCATTGGTCGTTTCGGTTAACGCCTTGCGTGAAAAAACATCACCCGCCGAGAGGCGTAACAGCGCGGTGAGTTCCGTTTCATCAACAATCAAATTACCCACCAACTTGATGGAAGAGACATTGTACTGCTCCCCCTCGGCAAGATTAGCGGTGATGTAGACCCCCTGTTTATCGGGTGTGACCGAAACCTGGGTTGATTCAATGGCAAACTCCAGATAGCCACGATCCATGTAATAAGAGCGCAGAGTTTCGATATCTCCCAGCAGCTTCTGTTTTGAATATTTATCCCTGGAGCTGAACAGCGAAATAAGTGGCGCTTCACCCAGCTCCAAGCGCGACAACAGTTTTTCATCACTGAACGCACGGTTACCCACCAGGTTGACTTGATGAATACGAGCCACATCGCCCTCATCAATCTGTACTTTTATTTCAACCAGATTATCACTGTTTTCGACCAACTCACTGGTAATAGAGACCCCGTATTTACCTTCGCTGTAATATTGACGACGCAGCTCCTGGGTTATTTTTTCCAGTTGAGAGGGGTTGAATATGCGCCCCTCAACCAAGCCGAGATTTTTCAACACCATCTCTAACTGATCATCGCTGATCTCTTCATTGCCATCAAATTCGATCTTGGCAATGGATGGGCGCTCTTTAAACTCAAGCACCAGAACATCACCACTGTGACCCAGCCGAATATCGAGAAAAAACCCGGTTGCGTAGAGTGTTTTTATTATTTCAGCACGGCGTTCATCATCCAGCGTCTCACCCACCCTGAAAGGGAGATAGGTAAAAACCGTACCCGCCGCAATACGCTTTAAGCCATCAAGACGAATATCCTGCACTTCAAAAGCATGTACCGATAACGGCAACAGCAGAACTAACAAGCTCTGACACAAAAAATTAGTTAACTTATTTTTGAACACACACTATCCAAACAGTCGTATTAGGTCGTTATACAGCGCGACACTCATCAGCATTAGAAGACAGAACATGCCGATACGCAGTCCCAGTGCCTGCAATTCATCCGAAAGAGGAGAACCCTTGATAAACTCGATTAAATAATAGAGTAGATGCCCCCCATCCAGCATTGGAATCGGCAGCAGATTCAGCACTCCAAGGCTCAGGCTGATCACCGCCAAAAAAGCCAGAAAAGTGGGCAACCCACTCTGTGCTGAATAACCTGCATACTGAGCAATGGTCAGTGGGCCGCTCAGATTATCCAGTGAAACTTGGCCCGTTAACATCTTGCCCATTATTTGAAGGCTCATCAGGCTCATATCCCAGGTTTTGTTAAATGATGCCAAAACAGCTTCAAACGGCCCATACTGTTGCACCGCAAGTAGCTCATCAGGGATAGTGTGTCGCTGTAACGTGACACCGGCACCGATTCTACCAAAACTAACACCACTCTCTTCAACTTTTTCCGGGGTAATGGTCAGCGTCCGTTCTGCTCCTTCACGTAAAACGTGTAATGAAATCGACTGCTCCGGGCGATCACGAACGTAGGTGACCCAGGCAATCCAACCCGTGATGGGCTGACCATCCGCAGCAAGAAGCTTATCCCCAACCAGCAGGCCCGACCTGGCCGCCGGGCTGTTATCCAACACCTTACCGATAACCGCCTCAACATGGGGACGGCGCGGCGTCAGGCCAAGACGCTGCAGCCCCCCCTGTTTTCCAAACTCATCCCCTACCTCTGGCAGCGTTAACTCAACCTCTCGCGTCTGCTGCCACTCATCAGCAACGGTTATGCGAAGCCGCTCTTGATTCAGACTCTTAGCAAGTACTTCAAGACTGGCAGCACCCCAGGTGGCCGTTGCCTGACCATCCACCGCGACAATCTGGTCTCCAATACGAATATCAACTTCTGCGGCGATCGAGTTGGCCTCAATAGCACCCACCACCGGCTTTATACCTGGCAGGCCCACCACAAACATCATCCAGTAAAGAAAAATGGCGAAAATAAAGTTAAACACCGGTCCGGCAAGCACGATGGCGACACGGTGGTGAATTTTCTGTCGGTTGAATGCTTTGTCACGTAGCGACTCAGGCACATTGCCCTCACGCTCATCCAGCATACTGACGTAACCACCGAGGGGGATTGCTGCAATAACAAATTCGGTATCATCTTCACTGCGCTGGTAGCGCCAGAGCGGTTTGCCAAAACCGATCGAAAAGCGCAGTACCTTCACACCCACTTTGCGGGCAACCCAGTAATGACCAAACTCATGAATCGTAATCAGCAGACCAAGGGCCACAATAAAAGCGGGTACCGCTATCAGTAAATTATCTACCATCAGCTTAACTCAACTGGCTGACAAGCTGCGCGGCCAATACCCGAGCCTGTTTATCTTCATCAAAGATCACATCCAGAGAATCAGCTACCCGGTTGGTGCGCTGTTCAAGTGTCTGTTCAATCACCTTGGGAATCGCTAAGAATGGCAGGCGGTTATCCAGAAAAGCA
The DNA here is from genome assembly GCA_022712945.1 of Gammaproteobacteria bacterium. GTDB lineage: Bacteria > Pseudomonadota > Gammaproteobacteria > RBG-16-57-12 > RBG-16-57-12 > JAFLJP01. Next base: position 58,053 of record JAFLJP010000104.1, read on the forward strand.
TCAACCGCAACTTCATTGGCTGCATTAAGCGCTGCTGGCGAGGTTCCACCCGCCTCAATCGCTTCACGGGCAAGGCGCAGGCAGGGAAAACGCTGTTCATCCGGCTTTTCGAAGTTGAGTTGAGCCACCTCAAAAATATTCATCCCCTTGTCGCCAGAGTCCATACGTTGCGGCCACGCCATGGCGTGGGCGATTGGAATGCGCATATCGGGATTGCCCATCTGGGAAATCACCGAACCATCCACATATTCAACCATGGAGTGAATTATGCTTTCGGGGTGTACCACCACTTGCACTTGGTCTGGCTTTGCATCAAACAACCAGCACGCTTCAATCAGCTCAAGGCCCTTATTCATCATTGAGGCAGAATCGACCGAGATCTTGCGCCCCATCACCCAGTTGGGATGAGCAATCGCCTGTTCGGGTGTCACATTTTGTAGCTGATCAAGGGTTTTGGTGCGAAAAGGGCCGCCTGAGGCGGTTAACAAAATACGGCGTACACCCGTCTCAGCCAGGCCACGGGAGAAATCCACTGGCATACTTTGAAAAATCGCATTATGCTCGCTATCAATCGGCAGTAGCTCAGCACCACTGTGATGCACTTCATCCATGAACAACTTACCTGACATCACCAGTGCCTCTTTATTAGCCAAAAGCACACGTTTACCCGCACGGGCGGCGGCAAGTGTGGGGACTAAACCCGCTGCACCCACAATAGCGGCCATTACGTAATCAACCTCAGGTAATGCTGCAACATACTCCAACCCATCAACACCGGAAATAACCTTGGTCGCTATTGCTGATTCTTTCAACTGTTGTTCAAGCAACTCGGCGGCCTGAGTTGATGCCATCACCGCGTAGTCGGGTTTAAAGCGCTGGCAGAGCTTGAGCATTTTATCGACTTGGGTATTAGCGGTCAGTGCAACCACACGGTAATCATCAAGGTGGCGGGCAACCACATCCAGCGTGCTGTCACCAATAGAGCCCGTCGCACCCAGGATACAAACACCAATCATAAGCCACTCTCAAGCAGTAACAGACCAAAGGCAAACACCGGTGCCGCCGCCGTTACACTGTCAATGCGGTCTAACACACCACCGTGCCCTGGCAACAGACGACCGCTATCTTTCACACCCGCATTTCGCTTAAACATGCTTTCAGCCAGATCCCCAAGAATTGAAAAAAGTACCGTCACCATGCACAACACGATAAAACCCATGCTCAGCACCGGTTGCAACCACAGAACCCCAACTACTGACCAAACAGCACCACCCATCACCGCGCCCCACAAACCAGCCATGGTTTTCCCCGGACTAACATTGGGTGCCATTTTTTTATTGCCCCATTGGCGACCGGAAAAATAAGCGGCGCTGTCAGCCACCCAAATGAGCGTGAGCAAAAAGAGAACATAGAATGGGCCATCATCAGGTCGGTTGTGCAAGGTAACCAGCGCAAGCCAACACGGCGTCAGCAATAACAGACCGGCTAGCATCTTAAACGTTCTATTTTTAAGCAGATTGCCTTTTGGGTAATTGAGCACCATCCCCAGCACCACACACCACCACATCACCGCAGCACCCAGCAAAAACAGCAGCAGGTCAGTCGGTGCTACCCACATCAAACCGAGCAACACAACAATAACGGCACTGAAACCACCACTGGCAAAACCGGCGGGAATGCTAGCCAGCCGACACCATTCAGTGGCACCAATTGTCGCAATCAGCGCGAATAAGATAGCAAAATAGGAATTTGGCAGAGAGAGAATTGCCCAGACAAAGAGGGGAATTAAGATAACAGCCGTCATTAAACGCTGTTTCAGCACTATTTTCTCCCCTGTTCTATCTGATCACCGGTCTTGCCAAAACGACGTTGACGCTGTGAAAAAGAGAGCATCGCCTCTTCAAAAGCCTCTCCTTTAAAATCGGGCCAGAGGGTATCGGTAAAGTAGAGTTCAGTATAAGCCAGTTGCCACAACAAGAAGTTGCTGATGCGTTTTTCACCGCCGGTACGGATGAACAGGTCAGGCTCTGGCAATTCTGCAAGAGACATCGCACCATCCATCATCTCCGGACTAATATCAGCCGCGCTCAGCTCACCTTGCTCTACTTGGCGCGCAAGCTTGGCTGCTGCCTGTGTGACATCCCAACGGCCACCATAATTGGCGGCAATAACCAATATTAAACCGCTATTTCCAGCGGTCAGTCTCTCGGCTTTTTCAATCAATTTTTGCATTTTCGGCGTAAAGGCACTCAGCTCGCCGATGATACGAAGACGCACATTGCTTTTATGAAGTTTTTTCACCTCAAGATCAAGCACGGTGGCAAAAAGGGACATTAAGGCACCCACCTCTTCCTCCGGTCGACGCCAGTTTTCGCTACTGAAAGCAAATAGCGTTAAAACCTCCACCCCATAATCCACACAGCTGTTAACAATGGCACGAACTGACTCAACACCGGCCTTGTGTCCCATGAAGCGTGGCCGCCTGCGTGCCTTAGCCCAACGGCCATTGCCATCCATAATAACAGCCACATGTTTGGGAGGCGCTGCTAATGGCTTGATTTTGGATTCAGACATCGCTACTCGTACTTAAAGTTATACAATGAGACCTTTGCATGAAAAACAACTTCCGTTCCAGCGAGGCAAATGAATTGTGCAAAGATCTCATAACCGACCATGGAGCCGCTACGATGATCTCTATTTTCGCACGACCTTTAGATCTCCATCAGATCCTTCTCTTTGGTATCCAGCAACTTTTCAATGTCAGCAATATTTTTATCGGTTATTTTCTGAATATCATCTTCCGCCTTACGGGATTCATCTTCTGTAATATCTTTATCTTTCAGCAGTGACTTAACATCGCCAATCGCATCGCGGCGGATATTACGTACCGCGATACGTCCCTGCTCACCCTCACCGCGCATCACTTTAATCAAATCACGGCGACGCTCTTCCGTTAATGGTGGCAATGGGACACGAATATTGCTACCCGAGGTCACCGGATTCAAACCTAAATTAGCCGTCAAAATTGCTTTATCAATAACCGGCACCAATGGTTTTTCCCATGGGGTGACAGTCAGAGTACGCGCATCCGTTACTGACACGGAAGCAACCTGATTAAGCGGGGTGGGCGTACCATAATAATCAACCACAACCTGGTCAAGGATTGAAGGGTGTGCACGACCGGTACGCAGTTTTCCCAGCTCTTTAGTGAGTGATTCGATGCTTTTTTTCATGCGAACATCGGCATCATTTTTAATGTCATTAATCATTGTTTTCTCCCTGATAAACCAAGGTACCTTCATCTTCACCTGCGATAACTCGCATCAACGCCCCCGGCTTATTCATATCAAAAATACGCAATGGCATATTGTAATCACGGCACAGAGCGATTGCCGTTGCATCCATTACTTTCAAGTTTTTACTCAGCACTTCACTATAACTCAATCGGTCATAACGCGTTGCACTCGGGTCTTTCATTGGGTCGCTGCTATAAACACCATCAACCTTGGTCGCTTTCAGTACCACATCCGCACCGATTTCAATCCCCCGCAGACTAGCCGCCGAATCGGTGGTAAAAAACGGGTTACCGGTGCCCGCAGCAAAGATTACCACCCGGCCTTTCTCCATATGACGAACGGCGCGGCGGCGAATGTACTCTTCGCAGATCTGGTTAATTGGCAGAGCCGACATCACTCGACAACAGAGCCCGGCACGTTCAACTGCATCTTGCAGAGAGAGGGCGTTCATAACCGTTGCCAACATTCCCATGTAATCGGCTGTTGAACGGTCCATGCCACTGGCAGACAAACTGATGCCGCGAAAAATATTACCCCCACCCACAACCAGGCCGATTTCGACACCGGTTTTGTGAAGTTCGGCAACCTCTTCCGCCACACGTTTCATGACAACAGGATCAATACCAAACTCTTGATCCCCCATCAACGCCTCACCACTCAATTTGAGTAATATGCGCTTATAAACGCTTTTGCCTGCTTGCTCTGCCATAATAACTAAGCTCCTTTGGCTTGGGCCATTACTTCTGCTGCAAAATCCATCTCTTCTTTTTCGATCCCCTCACCCACTTCAAAGCGAGTGAAACTGCTCACGGTTGCACCAGCCTCTTTTAACAACTGGGCAACAGTTTGATCAGGGTTCTTAACAAAAGGCTGTCCCACCAGAGTAATCTCTTTTAGGAACTTATTGATACGACCACCAATCATTTTCTCGATAATTTCAGCCGGCTTGCCCGACTCTTGTGCTTGCGCCGTGAATATCGCCTTCTCTTTTTCGATCACAGAGGCATCAACACCGCTTTCGTCGATACAGACCGGTTTGCTAGCCGCAATGTGCATGGCAATATCACGCGCCAGTTCTGTGCTACCGCCCGACAGGCCAACCAAGACCGCAATACGGGTGCCGTGCTGGTATGCACCAACAACAGGGGCTGATACTTTTGCAACACGGCGCACTGAAATATTTTCACCAATGGTGGCAATCAATGCCCGGCGAACATTATCAACGGTGCTATCGCCCATGGTTGCCGCTAACAGCGCTTCGGCATCCGCAAAATCACGATTCAACGTCAACTCTGCAACGTCGCGGGTAAAGGCCAGAAAATCTTCATTTTTAGCGACAAAATCGGTTTCAGAGTTCACTTCAACCATAGCCACAACACTGTTATCTGCATTGGTCTGAACACCAATCAGACCTTCTGCCGCCACACGACCGGCCTTTTTATCTGCCTTGGCCATGCCGCTTTTGCGCATGTTTTCAATTGCTTGTTCAATATCACCACTGGTTTCAACCAAGGCTTTTTTACACTCCATCATGCCTGAGCCCGTGCGCTCACGCAGTTCCTTAACCATTACAGCAGTAATGCTCATTTGAAAACCCTCTATAATCGATTACTCTCATCTGCTATTGCAGATGTAGAAAAAACTTTAAAAAAAGGGGGCTATGCCCCCTTTCTGTCAGTGGATAATTACCACTTGTTTAGGCTGACTTGGCGTCTTCTACCTTCTCAGACTTCTCGACCTTCTCAGCCTGCTCGACCTGTTCAGCCTGTTCAGCCTGCTCGACCTGTTCAGCCTTTTCGACCTTTTCGACCTTTTCGACCTTTTCGACTTCTTCGGTCACTTCCACAAAATCACCGGCAGCAACAGTCGAGGCGGTACGTGCGTTAGAGACCGCATCGGCAACACCATCCACATATAGTTTGATCGCACGCATGGCGTCATCATTACCAGGAATGATGTAATCGATTCCTCTGGGGTCGGTATTGGTATCAACCACACTGATCACCGGAATACCCAGTTTCATCGCTTCACAAATCGCAATTTTCTCATGGCCGGCATCAATAACGAAGATAGCCGCAGGCAAACCGCCCATATCCTTGATACCACCCAGACTACGATCCAGCTTTTCAAGCTCGCGAGTCCGCATCAGCGCCTCTTTTTTGGTCAGGCGCTCGAAAGTACCGTCCTGGCGCTGTCCTTCCAGATCTTTCAAACGTTTGATTGATTGTTTGACTGTCTGGAAGTTAGTCAACATGCCACCCAACCAACGCTGGTTAACATAGGGCATGCCGCAAGCGTCTGCCTTCTCTTTAATAACATCACGTGCTGCACGCTTGGTGCCCACCAACAGAACCTTACCGCCTTTCGCTGCAACGCTACCGATGTAGTTCATCGCATCGTTATACAGTGGCAGGGTTTTTTCCAGGTTGATGATATGAATTTTGTTACGTGCGCCGAAGATGAACTCATCCATCTTTGGGTTCCAATAACGGGTCTGGTGACCAAAGTGTACACCGGCCTCCAACATTTGACGCATTGTGGTATTGCTCACGAAAATCTCCTTAAATAGTGGGTTGGACCTCCATAAACCCCATCTTCAAACCTTGGCATGACCAGGCACCCAGGAAGATGTGACGGTTTATGTGAGTATTTTTAAAAATTCCAGTGAAATTTAAAGTAAAATTCGACTGGAAAACAGGTTGCGCTATTTGCGGCGCCATTTATACCATAAACGTCGGCTAACAACAACGAGTGAGCGCAGTTCCTTATTTTAAGGAACAGTGCTGTACACGTTGCGGTATAATGGATTCGTTACAAATGAAATCAAAAGGTTAAGCTGTGGCTATACAGATTAAAAGCACACCAGAAATTGAAAAAATGCGTATTGTAGGTCGATTGTCAGCCGAAGTGTTGAAGATGATTGCCCCGCATGTGCAAGCCGGCATCAGCACAAATCAGCTTAATGCGCTCTGCCATGATTATATTGTTGATGTACAGGGTGCAATCCCGGCTCCGCTGAACTATCACGGTTTTCCAAAATCGATCTGTACTTCAATCAACCATGTGGTCTGCCACGGCATCCCAAGTGATAAAAAACTTAAAAATGGCGACATTATCAATGTTGATATCACGGTCATTAATGATGGTTTTCATGGCGATACCAGCCAGATGTTTATGATCGGCAAGCCATCCATTCTGGCAGAGCGTGTTGTTCGTGTGAGCAAAGAGTGTCTGTGGCGGGGAATTGAGCTGGTCAAGCCCGGTATTCAGCTGGGCGATATTGGTCACACAATCCAGAAACATGCTGAAAAAAATGGCTTCTCTGTTGTTAAAGAGTATTGTGGCCACGGTATCGGGCGTAGCTTCCACGAAGACCCTCAGGTTCTGCACTATGGTAAACCGGGTACTGGCGTTACTCTGGAAGCCGGTATGACATTCACTATTGAGCCGATGATTAATACCGGTAAAGCCGCCGTCAAATTACTGCCCGACCAATGGACGGTGGTAACCAAAGATCGCAGCCTCTCAGCGCAATGGGAGCACACCTTGCTCGTCACCGACGATGGCTATGAAGTTTTCACCCAGGCAGACTAACAAACATGCAAACAGAGCTACCCGCACTTTTTGAGCTATCGAAATTCCAGCAGTTGTTGAGCCACAGCAAACCCGAATTCAAAGCATTCAAAGAGACCCTTAAAACCGCTGAAACCTGTCTCGCATCCCGTTTTGAACAAGGGGTGCCGGTCACCACCTTGGTACGGCAGCGGGCCGAGTTAATCGATCAGCTGCTAATACAGTGCTGGCAGCTTCACTTCCCCGACGAAGTTCAGCAACAAGCCGCTCTGGTTGCCGTTGGTGGTTATGGGCGCAGCGAGCTGCACCCCTATTCTGACATCGATATTATGATTCTGCTCGACGAACAGGATAACCAGGGTATTTGTTGTCACATCGAACAATTCCTCACCATGCTATGGGATACCGGCATGGAGGTCGGCAGCAGTGTTCGTTCCATCAGTGAATGCATCCATCATGGCAGTGAAGATGTCACCATCGTCACCAATCTGATGGAAGCACGTTATATCACCGGAGACAAAAACCTTTTCAAACAGATGCGTAACCGCGTTGGCCCCAGCCACATTTGGCCCAGCGATGAGTTTTTTGCCGCAAAACTGCAAGAGCAGGTTACTCGCCACAAAAAATATAATGACACCGCCTACAACCTGGAGCCAAACCTTAAAGAGGGGCCCGGCGGCCTGCGTGATATTCAGATTATCGGTTGGGTCTCCAAGCGCCATTTGAATGTAGATACTTTAAGCGGGCTGGTTGAGCGCGGTTTTTTGATTGAACAGGAGTACCAACAGCTCATTCAAGGACAAACCTTTCTCTGGCGCATACGCACCGCGCTGCACAACTTAAACAAACGCCGCGAAGACCGCCTGCTGATTGATGACCAGCGAAAACTAGCCGATTTTTTTGGCTATCAAGAGAGCGAAAACCACCTGGCGGTCGAGCTGTTCATGAAAGATTACTACCGCACCATACGAGAACTGAGCTGCCTCAACGAAATGCTGCTACAGCTCTTCAAAGAGGAGATCCTCTACGCCAACGAGCCGGACAAAGCAAAGCCACTCAACCCGCACTTTCAGGTTCGCAAAGGGTATATTGAAGCCACCCAGCCCAACCTATTCAAAGAGCATCCCCCTGCCCTGCTGGAAATATTCCTGCTACTTGAACAGCACCACCACCTAAAAGGTGTGCGTGCCGGCACCATTCGCCTTATCCACCAAAACCTGCATCGGATCAACACGGAGTTCAGAAGTGACCCTCTCTGCAACGCCCTATTCATCGAAATCTTGAGCCAGTCGGAAGGGGTCACCCACGAGCTGCGACGCATGCACCGTTACGGCATCTTAGGGGCTTACCTGCCCAACTTTGGCAAGATAATAGGCCAGATGCAGCACGACCTGTTTCACGTCTATACCGTTGATGAACATACCCTTGGTGTATTGCGCAATGTACGGCGCTTCTCCGTGCCTGAGTTTGCCCATGAGCACCCACTCTGTAGCCAGCGATTCCATCAGCTTGCCAAACCAGAGCTGCTCTATATTGCAGCACTGTTTCACGACATCGCCAAAGGGCGAGGAGGTGACCATTCACAACTGGGTGCCATTGATGCCTGGGAGTTTTGCCAGCAACACCGCCTCGACGAAGAGAGCGCTGAGATGGTCTCGTGGCTGGTCAAAAACCACCTGTTAATGTCCAGCACAGCCCAAGGCAAAGACCTCAGTGATATTGCTGTGATCAACCAGTTTGCATCCAGCGTAGGCTCGCTACAACGCCTAGACGCACTCTACCTGCTCACCGTTGCCGACATACGCAGCACCAGCCCAGCGGTATGGAACACCTGGAAAGACTCCCTGCTCAAAGAGCTATTTTATGCTGCCAGCCGCGCATTAAACCGTGGCCTTGACAACCCTCTGGAACAGCAGGAGCGGCTGGCCTACAGCAAACAGATGGCACTGGAGATACTGGCACTGCACCGCATCAGCCCCAAAGTGGCTAACCAGCAGTGGCAGCGACTTGATAAAACATACTTTCAGGTACACAGTGCCGATGAAATTGCCTGGCAGACCCGCCATATTATCGAGGCCAGCCCGGAACAGTTACCGCTGATCATTCTCCGGCAAATGACCCGCCGTGGCGGCACAGAGGTTTTTCTCTATACCATCAACAAAGAGCACCTCTTTGCCAGTGTCACCGCTACCCTGGAGCAGTTGAATATCAATATTGCTGATGCGCGCATTGTCACCTCAAACGATGGCTACACACTGGATACATTCATCATCCTTGACCGCCAGGGTGAAGCCATTTCAGAGCAGGAATCCCTCGATGAAATCGTCACAACCATCAAGCGCCACCTCACTGCCGAGCAGCACAAACCATACGTCACCAACAAACGGGCCGCAACACAGTTAAAACACTTCCCGATCCCGACAACAGTGAGCTTTCACCACGACAAGCAGAATAAACATACCGTAATGAAAGTGGTCGCCTCGGATCGGCCCGGAGTATTAGCCCGCATCGGTGCCGCACTGTGGCAACAAAAAATTGAGCTGCACAGCGCCAAAATAGCCACCTTTGGTGAGCGCGCAGAGGATATTTTCTTTATCACCAACGAAGAGCACCAGCCCCTTTGGGAACAAAATGAGTGTGACTCACTACGCCATGCCATTATTCAGCAGCTCGCTCAGTGAGCCACGCCACAAAAAAACACCTACCCCGGATAGAAGCACGGCGTTGCCAGCCAGCAGGGCTATCAACCCGGCACCGCTACAGATAAGGGGCGAACACCGACACCCACCATCACAGTTCCAATTTTTCACCTCATGAGACCTCTGCATAAGAAATAGTTTTTGTCTCAGCAAGGCAAAAGTGGTCTAAAAAACGGAGTTTACAGCTGTAAATGAGTACTTTTAGACCGCTTTTTACGCCGCTGAGGCGGAAAATATAAGTTATGCAGAGGTCTCTTATTACCTAAAATGATTAACTAAACCGCTCCACCCACCCCTTTAAACTTCTCAACAAAAGCAGCAACCTTTTGGAATACGCTTTGCTTTTTGGTTAAGTATTGAGGATTAAGCGGACTCATTTTGGGAAGAATGGCATTGAGTTCAGTGCCGTTTTCACTGGCATACTCTCGTTTTAACGATGAAGTGATGTAACGCTTAGCCGCTTCTTCATTCAGGGTTTCAGTACTAATTAACGCTTCTGCCTCACGTTGTTGTTCCGCTTGGGCAAAGCTGAAAAAAGCATCAATCACACTGGCCTTATCGCCAATTTCGTCAAGATCCGTTTGATTAATAAAATCAACCAGCAGATTCTCTTTGGCGCGATTGCCAAGGCTGGCGCGAATCACTCGACGTACATCCTCAATCAGTGTGGTTTTATCTTTATGCTTTTTATTATTATCAAAGATCAGTTCCAGAATGTAGTCCAGATTAATTTCTTGCGATTTAAGCAGGTCGACCTCAAAAACCACATCATCCCAATCAATGGTAGAGTTCTCTTTTTCGGCGGCTGATTTTTCACGGCGCAGCCAATCACGGATATCATTATAGCTTGAACGATAATCCTGAATTTTTCGTTCAGCAGGCATGTTAATAACTTGCAGCGCCTCCAACTCTTCATCGTGTAAATAATGTTTGACGTTGAATGCCTCAACCGCCTCTGGGTCGCCCATATCGACGCTTTGCAAGGCTTTCAGGCTGGCAAATTCATCGTAGTTTTGTAGCACGTTCTCCACACGCAAATATTCACCAAACAGTTTCGCAAAAGCCTTTTTGTCGGACTCTTTTTCAATCGCTTCGGGATTAGGGAAGCGCGTTTGCAACTCAGCCACCACCTCCACATAGCCGCGTCTGGCCTCGCCTGTTAGCAGATCGGTAAAGCCTTCCATATATTCCTGATAACTTTTTTCCAATATTACGTTTTTGGTGTTGTTATCACCAAACAGAGTAATAGCATCTACGGTTGCCTGCTCCAAATCACGGAAGGTGACGATATTGCCAAAGATCTTGGTGGCGTCATAAATACGATTGGTACGTGAAAAAGCCTGCATCAAACCGTGATAGCGCAGGTTTTTATCAACAAACAAAGTATTCAGCGTGGGCGCATCAAAGCCTGTGAGAAACATGCCAACCACAATCAGCAAGTCAATGCCCTGATTTTTTACCCGCTGCGCAAGGTCGCGGTAATAGTTCTGAAAGCCACTGCTATCTACGCCAAAGTTGGTTTTAAATAACGCGTTATAGTCATCAATAGCGGTGCTTAAAAACTCTTTAGCACTACTATTCATGGCAGAAACATCAAAGCTTTCATCCAGAATATCGCCTACAGCATCTTGCTCTTCATTCGCCGAAAACGAGAAGATAGTGGCCACTTTCAGTGGTTTATCACCGCCCTCTTGCAACTGTCTGAAAGATTCATAGTACAGTTTGGCCGCATCCACACTGCTCACAGCAAACATCGCATTAAAACCCTTAGCTGCCATTTGCATGCGATGAGTCTTTTGTCGGTAGTTATTTAGAATATAGTTGGAAATCTCCCCAATGCGCTCGGGATGCAACAAAGCCTGTTTGTTTTCCGCCGCGCTGAGTTTCTTCTCATCCTGCTCGCTTTCAATTGCTTTAAACTGTGGGCGCACATCGTTGTAGTCCACCTTGAACTTTAAGACCTTTTCATCCCGAATCGCATCGGTGATGACATAGGCGTGCAACTCACGGCCAAACACACCGGCTGTGGTTTCTGAACCCAACGAATTTTCTGGGAAAATTGGTGTACCGGTAAAACCAAACTGATAAAACTTTTTAAACTTCTTCTTCAGGTTTTTCTGCGCTTCACCAAATTGGCTGCGGTGTGCCTCATCAAAAATAAACACCACTTGTTTACTATAAATCAGCAAGCCGCTTTCACTTTTCATCAGGTTGTTGAGCTTTTGAATCGTAGTGACGATAATTTTATTATCATCTTTATCAAGATTACGCTTTAACCCAGCAGTGCTATCAGAACCATTCACACTATCAGGCGAAAAGCGCTGGTACTCTTTCATGGTTTGATAATCAAGATCTTTACGATCCACCACAAAAAACACCTTATCGATGAACGCCAGCTCAGTAGTAGCCAAGCGTGCCGCCTTAAAACTGGTTAAGGTTTTACCCGAGCCCGTGGTATGCCAGATATAACCGCCACTTTCGGCCTTGCTCCATGTTTTGGCTTCAAAAGAACACTTTATTTTGCGTAAAATACGCTCTGTCGCGGCAATCTGGTAAGGGCGCATCACCAGCAAGGTATTACTCACATCAAATACCGAATAGTGCAGCAGCACATTTAGCAGGGTGTTTTTCTGGAAGAAGGTGGCCGTGAAATCTTTTAAATCCTTAATCAGGCTGTTATCCGATTTTGCCCAATTCATGGTGAAATCAAAGCTGTTTTTATTGCGCTGGGTGGTATTGGCAAAATAACGGCTGTCGGTACCGTTAGAAATAACAAACAACTGCAAATATTTATACAAAGAGTGTCCGCTATTAAAACTCTCTTTACTGTAACGATGCACCTGATTAAAGGCTTCACGAATCGCCACGCCACGTTTTTTTAGTTCAATCTGCACCAAGGGCAAGCCATTAACCAGCACCGTCACATCGTAGCGGTTGGCCTGTATGCCGGTCTGTTCAAACTGTTTGATCACCTGCAACTTATTGCGGGAAATGGTTTTTTTATCCAATAGATAAATATTCTGAATATGACCATCATCAAAAACAAAGTCGTGGATATAGTCATCGTGAATTTTGCGGGTTTTATCGACAATGCTATCGCTGGGTTTGTCCAAATAGGTTTCAACAAAACGCAGCCATTCACCCTCTAAAAACTGCATTTTATTCAGCTCTTGCAGCTGCAAACGCACATTGGCGAGCATTTTTTCGGGTGTATTCAAACCGGGCACATATTCATAACCCTGATTCTGCAAGTCATCAATAAATTCACGCTCCAAGTCACCTTCGCTTTGGTAGCTCTCAGCAACCTTCCACTCCTTGGTGTATTTATCGAGTACGATAAAGTTATTGGATTCGGCGATGGTTTTATAGTCCGTCATTCGTTACTCCTTCAACAAAATAAAGTGTTCGATTAAACGAACCATCAAGATTTTCTGCTCGGGTAGGCTTTCGGCCACCAACAATGCCAACGCCACCAAGGTGTTGGCATTAATCAGCTGCTCGACCGGCTTGGCTAATAGATGTTGATTAATACGCAAATACCAGAGAAACAGAAATGAACCACTGCGTTTATTACCATCCGCCAATGGATGATTCTTAATAACAAAATACAACAGATTAGCCGCCCGACTGGCCACGTTAGGGTAAAACAGCTCATCACCGAAACCTTGCTCAATGGTTGCAATCGCCGAGGCTAGTCCATCTCCCCGCAACTGACCGAATAGCTCGGTTGCCTCTCCCTTCGAGACAAGCTCCCTCTTGAGCTGAGCAATGGCGGTTAAAACATCATCTAATTTAAGTGCCTGCATTTCGGTCTGTTGGGTACTTAACTCCGTCAGGCTCTGCTCATCGTAACCCTGCAACAGCGACCAACTGCGAGCATAGTCATTAATCACTGTCAGCACCGCCTCACCAGCCGGATTCACCAACTGCTGATTGGCGAGGGTTTGGCTTAACAAGCTCACCACCTGCTCAAACTCTATACCACGCTCTTGTAAACGTCGATTATTCAGCGTGTAGCCCTCTACCAAATGTTGTTTTAGGGTACGAGTGGCCCAGATACGAAATTGCGTTGCGCGTGTGGAGTTAACACGGTAGCCGACTGAGATAATGGCATCAAGATTGTAGTGCTTCAGCTTTCGTTTGACCTGTCGTTTTCCTTCTTGCCGAACTACCGAGAAATCCTCGGCAGTTACAATCTCTGCAAGCTCTTGTTCTGAATAGATATTTTTCAGATGCAGGCTCACATTATCGGTACTGGTAGCGAAAAGCTCGCTGATCTGCGATTGCGACATCCACAGGGTTTCCTGCTCCAGCTTGATCTCAAGCTGAATCTGACCATCGGCGCTGGTAAAAATATGAATCTGCTGGCGGGTGCTAGACATTGGGTTCCTTCCTTATACGTCGGCGTTGGCTGATATTAATCATTGCTTTCCACCTGCTGCCAAAAGCCATATTTATCAATTAAGAATGTAACTAAGTCTTTCAGTTTCTCTTTGTCTTCATCTTTAATATCTGCCCCTTCTTCCCCTGCATGGGCTGAATGGCTAGATAGATTTATAATCCTTTTTGCGAATGGACTTGGATGACCGTCAGCTGTTTTTTCAAGAAGATACTCCCAGTGCTTGTGCCCCAAAAATGTTGCAGTTTTCTCCAGAATGTTCCTCAAAAAATTAAAGTGATACTTTTCAATTTGTCCATTTTTTATAGCTTCTTTGAGTTCAGACAATAAAAATAAATGATAAGAAAATGGGCGGTCATTAGATTTTTCAAGTTCAAACGCACCATCTGCCTTTTTATCTAAGCGATATTTTTCTGATTGACCACGTTTATAAATAGGCTTACTACTTCCGTCAGGTTGCTTTTTATAGAGGTCGTTATTAAATTCATTATGCAGAACATTATAGAAAAGAGGGTTGTGTGTTGTGATGATAAACCTCACTCCTTGACCATCAACATAGGAACTGCTTTTTACCAACATAGCTACATTGACGGCTAGTTCAATCAAATGATTGTCATCAAGCGAACTCACTGGATCATCAATGAATACATATTCAAGTTGATTAAACTGCTCGTCATCGCGCTTATCTGGTTCAGGTTCATCAAGAATAGAAACCACTTCCTCTAGCAGTGTGTAGAAAATACTCCAGATAAAGTTGCTTTCCTCTCCCTTTGATATTTTTATACTACCCGTTCGTTCAGTACCACTATCAAGAGAAAAAGTTACTTCTGGATAAGTTTTCTTCCCTGTTTTTCTACCACTTTCGACTACATCTTCTTCTTTGAAACTTGGCGTGAGTTTATCATTCGCGTAGCGTTGGAAGTTGGCGATGATGTTTTGATCTTGCCCTCGGTCACTTATAATCCAGTCCACAAAGGTATTTGGCTGAATTTTGAGTTTTAGCTCGGCATCACCCTCTAAATCGTTATCCCAATAAAACAGGTCTTCGGTAAAAGCGTTGTAATAGAGGATCTTGTTGCGCGATAAATCGGTCTCATCACCATTCTCATTTTTCGGCGCCATGAGATCTTTAAACTCCCGCGAAAGGCGTGTTTTACCCGCCCCATTAAAGGCATATATCAACTGCACTTTCTTATTGGCTGCTTTTAGTTGCTGTGCTACTTCCGTTAGCGTATTGCTCATGTTATGCCCCTACCTCTTCCTTGGGAAAACTCAACAACGAATCACGGTAATACTCGTATTGCTTTTGTCGTAGCTCAATTTCGCGGGGTAGACCTTCGGTGATGGAGCTGGTGAGTGTGTCGAATTTATCTAGGATGGCGACAATACGATTTTGTTCCGCGAGTGATTTCTCTGGATCGTTCGGGTACGGAATGGGAATTAGAACTTTTGAAAACCCTTTAATCAATAGTGTATTGATTTTTGTTCGGGCAATATATTTTGCCTTTGCTGCAATGAAAGTGGCTGTTTGCATGTAGTAGGAAATGAATTTTGGATTCATTGGATGGCGAAAAGCGTAACAATGATCATGTATAGCCACTTTTTCACTGCCAAGCCAAGCTACAGCTTTACCAACCTCTTCTACAGTCTCGCCGACATCCGTGAATATGACATCTCCTGGCTCTGCGTAGCGCAATGACGCCACCATTTCAGCACGAACCTGCGATAGAGCATGTGTAGTTGAAACACCATATTGCGTATAGATTTCACCGTAGTGAATGACACGAATACCATCATCTACATAATCAGCTTTAGTAAAGCGTTTCCCACGAATAAACTCTCCGACCTCACCCATTGTTTTCCACTCCACTTCCCCCTCCTGCCTGCTGGCAGGCAGGTCAAAGCTTAATAACTGATCGCGGTAGTAGTTGTACTGTTTTTTACGTGCGCTAAGCTCGGTGGTCAGCTCGGTGGTCAGCTCGGTAAAAGCATCCAAAATGCGAACGATTCCTGCTTGGATTTCGAGTGATTTATCTGGGTTATCTGGACATGGGATGGGAATTTGTAGCGGTGTTACATCTCGCGGATAAACATGGGGAACTCCACTGCCACTTTGTAATTCATGCAACTGCTTTTGCATGCCTTGCAGCCAATAGAAACAATACTTGGACAGCAACTCATTGAAAGGCTTTACTGTAAAAGCATCTGATACAAAGATTGGTTGTTCCCACCAACTAACAAATCCTGCATACGCCCCTGAACCAGCAATCACGATTGTTTGATCGATGCGATTACTAACATTATGGAAATAAGCCGGTTTACGTCCACCTGCAATAACGGGAATATCTCCCGGCGTCACACTATTTTTTGTAATTGAAGTACCTCGTTTGATTTCAGCCACTTTCCCCAAAGGCTTCCACTCCACCTCAACCCCACCTGCCTGTTCGGCAGACAGGTCAAGCAGCTTCTCCAAAAAGCTTACATTACTCATCGTCGCCCCCTTGAAGTTCCCGTTCAATCTGTTCGATGCTGGGTAGGTTGGTTTTCAGTGTCTCGGGTAAAGACTCTTGCAGTTTATATTCGGCAATGCCCATGGGCTGGGTTTTGTCACCTAGCGCATATTCAGCGACGACCTTATTTTTGTTTTTACAAAGCAACAGCCCGATGGTGGGTTGATCCTCTGGCGCTTTTACCTGACGATCCACTGCGGTAAGGTAAAAACCCAACTGACCGAGGTGTTCCGGCTTGAAATCACCGGCTTTGAGTTCGATGACCACATAGCAACGCAACTTCAGGTGATAAAATAGCAAGTCGATGAAAAAATCATCACCGCCAACCTCGAGGTGCACTTGTTGACCCACAAAGGCAAAACCCACGCCCAATTCCAACAGAAATTCTGTTACATGGCGTACCAATGCATTTTCTGTTTCTCGTTCATACGCTTCGTCTCCCAAGCCCAGAAAATCAAAACGGTAAGGGTCTTTGAGTGATTCGCGGGCGAGGTCGGATTGGGGTTTAGGTAAACGCTGTTCAAAGTTAGTCACTGCCCTACCTTGTCGCTCAAGCAAACGCATTTCAATTTGCATCACTAGCACATTGCGAGACCAACCATTTTCAAGGGTCTTTTGTGCATAGGCTAGGCGATCCTGCGTACTCTTCAGTTTGGAAATTAGCACCAAATTATGCCCCCATGGCAATTGTCCAACAGCCTGTTGGACAATTTCTTCATCTGGCCAAGCTTCAGCGAAGGCGCGCATGTAGAGCAGATTGGTACGGGAAAACCCTTTCATATCAGGGAAGGCGTTTCGCAGGTCGTGGGCCAAACGTTCAATGACCTTCGCGCCCCAGCCTTGTGCGGCTTGGCGTGCCAAAATATCAACGCCAATCTGCCAGTACAGCAATATTAACTCGCGGTTCACTGCCAGTGTGGCACGTTGTTGCGTGGTGTGAATTCTGTTCTTCAGCTCTGTCAGCCAATCGGCATACCCCTCGGGCGGCTGAGTCAGTGAAGCGGGTTTATCCGTCATGCTTCGCCCTCTAGTCTATTATCCCGGTCTGCCAATTGCTCAACATGTTTTTTCAGCCATTCGCGACCAGAACCAGACTTAAAATACTTTTCTCTTGCAACGGCTTCTTCTTTGGTTTTGAAGGTTTCGTAATAAGCTATTTTTGTGGGCTTGTGCTTTGCTGTGTACTTTGCTCCATTACCACTTAAGTGCTGTTGATAACGATGTTCAAGATTATTAGTAAAACCTTTGTAATAAGCACCGTTATCACAAAGCAATACATAGGTGTAAAACATCAGTCTCTCCCCTGCCTGCCGGCAGGCAGGTCTATCTCTGCCACAATGGCATCAATATCCACACGCAACTGGTCGATTTTGGCGACGGTGGTTTTTAGCTCGGCATTGAGCTGGGTAATATCAATCACTTCGCGGGTGTCTTTGGCTTCCACATAGCTGCTAACCGAGAGGTTGTAGTCGTTTTCAGCGATTTTGTCGTGGTCTACCGATTCAGCAAAGTGCGCTACCTGCTCTTTGCTATCGAAGGCCAACATGATCTGCTCAATATGATCGTCGGTGAGAATATTGGTATTGGTCGCTTTCTTGAAGTACTCCTCACCACTGGCATCGATAAACTGGGTTTTGGTATCGGTTTTGTGTTTGGAGAGCACCAGAATATTCACCGCAATGGTGGTACCAAAAAACAGATTGGGCGCGAGTGAGATAACCGTTTCCACATAGTTATTATCCACTAGATATTGGCGGATTTTCTTCTCTGCTCCACTACGGTAAAAAATACCGGGGAAGCAGACAATCGCCGCACGGCCTTTGCTGGAGAGATAGCTAAGCGCATGTAACACAAAGGCGAAGTCGGCTTTGGATTTAGGGGCAAGCACGCCAGCCGGGGCAAAGCGCTCATCGTTAATCAGGGTTGGGTCGTCACTGCCGATCCATTTCACCGAGTAAGGCGGGTTGGAGACGATGGCATCGAAGGGTTTATCATCAGAAAAATGCGGATTGATCAGGGTATTGCCCAGCTGTATGTTGAACTTGTCGTAGTTGATGTTGTGCAAAAACATGTTCATTCGCGCTAGGTTGTAGGTTGTGTGGTTGATCTCCTGACCAAAAAACCCGTCTTCAATAATATGCGCGTCAAAGTGCTTTTTGGCTTGCAGTAGCAAGGAGCCAGAACCACAGGCGGGATCATAAATTTTATTAACGCTAGTTTGTTTGTGCATGGCCAGTTGAGCTATCAACTTAGAAACATGTTGCGGGGTAAAAAACTCACCACCGGATTTACCGGCATTAGCGGCATAGTTTGAAATTAAAAATTCGTAGGCATCGCCAAACAGGTCAATCTGACTGCCTTGAAAGTCGCCAAAATCCAGCCCAGCCACTCCTTTAAGCACCGCAGCCAAACGACTATTTTTATCGACAACGGTATTACCGAGGCGGTTGCTGGTAGTATCGAAATCGGCAAACAGGCCTTTAATGTCTGCTTCAGAATCGTAGCCATTGGCGGAAGCTTCGATAGCGGCAAAGACACTGGCGAGGTCGGTATTTAAGCTTTCGTTGCTGTTGGCATCTGTGGAAACATTAACGAACAGCTGGCTAGGATAGATGAAGTAGCCCTTGGTTTTAATCGCATCGTCTTTGATTTCTGGGGTGATGACAGCATTATCTAATGCTGCATAATTGACGCTATCATCTCCACCTTTAATATAGAGGGCGAAATTCTCACTGATAAAGCGATAAAACAGCGTGCCGAGTACATACTGTTTAAAATCCCAACCATCCACTGCGCCTCGTACATCATTGGCGATTTGCCAGATTTGGCGTTGCAGTGCGGCGCGTTGTTGGGTGCTTGTCATTGTATTATTCCTATTCAAATACTTTTTAACTTATTATTAGTTATATACTTTTTCGTTATTATCCCGAACATTTCATAAGCCACCACCCCACGCTAATGGATGATGAAAATTTTGTATATTCATTACAAGCTGAGCTTCTATCCCTGATTTATTTATCCAAACATTAATTTTTTCACAACGTGAATGAAAACGATACCTGAAATAATTGGGGGCAGAATAAAATAAAATATGGAATTCTGAAAGAAGTGAAGAGGGTCGCCCAGAAAGTGGGGGAACTAATGAACGAAAATGATCGATTGGCTTTAATTTTACTCTGACCCCAAATATTATTATTCAGCAGCTCGCCCAGTGAGCCACGCCACAAAAAAACACCTACCCCGGTTGGCTTGTACCAATTGGCTATTAGGAATATAATCCAGAGAGGGATTTTCCGCGATGTTATGGATCTATATATGGCTAGGCAATATTGGTGGTTGGCGGCTCTATTACCACTTTTTTTAATCGGTTGCCCGGCCCAATCACCAGAAAGTGAATCCGCCGCGGGTGATGATGAGAGTATGGTCTTCATGGAGACTTTTTCCGGCACTGGACTGCGCACAGCCGCCACTCTGGGCTCCACCTCCCTCGATACCCTGCGCATGGCTCACCAGGACTTTGCACTGGCTGACTATCGTCGCCTCGCCTTCAAGGAGAGCAATATCATCACCTCTGTGGTGGATACACAGTTACTGTTGAGCATGGTTTCGTTGGGAGCGGCAGGCACCACCTTGAGTGCAGTGAACAACGCCAGCGGGTTTGTTCTTGATGGTGAACTCCCCCATGCGTTGGTTAACGAGTGGGATCAGCACCTTGCCGACCAGGCGGGCATCCAGGTGCAGCGCTATTTGTGGGGTCAGGAGCGTTACCCGTTTGCCGAAGAGTATCTCGACAGTCAGGTCAGTTTTTATGGACCGGAGATGATGGCCTTGGATTTCCAAACAGCTGCTACGAACTCAGCAATTCAGATTAATGGAACCCTGCCTAACCTACCACAGAGCGATTTTATCGATCACCGCTCTCGTCTGGTGATAGCCCAAAGCCTGGAAGCCAGCCGGACTTGGTCGGCCGAGCTCGACCAGGAGAGCTTCAGTGGACGGTTTGCTGTTGGTGATGGCCAGCGGCAGCTGGATATGATGCGTTTTCAGGGGTTGTTGAGTATCACCGAGAGTGAAGAATACCGCGCAGTGGAGATTCCACTTGCTGGCCAAGAGCTGGCCTTGCTTATCATAGAGCCCAAAGTTTCGCTTGCTGCAGTACAGAATAACCTTGATCAGGCGGGCTTTCAAAATATATTGGAGCAACTACGGCTACAGCAATCGGAAGTGGTGGTGCCTCTGTTTGATATAAGGGTTGAGTTTCGTGATGATGATGTGGCCGACTTGGGGGTGGCGCTGGTAGAGTCTGATGACGCTGTGGAGTCCGGCATTGCCCCGGGTTCGAATGTAATCATCATCGATACTGAGATAATGGAAGAGGGAGAGTCCCTGCCGGCCATGGAAGAAGCCTCCGATAGTGAAGCCAACTTCTATTCAGTGAATGAGGCGGGCTATCTTTATCTCAATGGCCTCAGGCAGTGGGTTGCGGTTGCGGTTACAACGGAGGGTATCTCGACTGTGGCGGCCAGCGCAGTCGCACATCAAGCAAAGCATAGTGAGCCGGGCTGGTTGTTTGATGGAGGAGAGAGTGACAATCGGCCTGGCCTTGTCACAACTACTCAGGGTTCTAGCTCCATCCCCTGCTACTATCCGCCTGATCAGCAGCCATTTTTGTTTGTACTCTACGCCAAAACCAGTGGTGTCCTGCTTGCTACGGGCCATGTGAGCGAGCCGAAAGGGGAGGAGGTAGCGGCCGATTGGATGGACGATCTGGGTTGGCCTGGGTGTGGTGAGAGCCCACCGGTTAAAATTTATCAACACGCTGGCGCTGTGCAGTGTGAATCCAATGGTGTCGATCCTTATACCATGAGGGATGAGCTACTCGGCGCTGGCATCAATGTATTGGATTGGGGCCGGGGAAGTAACGGGTCTGTCTATATCAGCCTGTGTGGTGTGACAACGGGGGATATCAACTACTTTACTATTCGTGAGCAGGATATTGAGCTGGCCCAACGATTAGGATTTTCACTTTTATCTGAGCTGGAAAACCCGACTTTATAGGCACACAGGCCAGGTTTGAGCCACTACAAAGGTTACTCAACACCGGTCCCCTGAGAAAAGGGGGCAAAAAGACAAGTAAGAGCGGTGTTTTAATAAATTCTACATCCCTAACGCAATATTCAACCGACATTACTGCTCATACTCTGGTGGAGGCTGGAAACCTCCTGTTACTGACTCAATGGTGAGAGCATCATCAAGTAATTTTTCATCACACCAACGCTTTCCGACCACCTGCACTCCAACAGGCAAACCATTCACAACACCCGAGGGTAAGGCGACAACCGGGCTTCCCGTCAATGAAAAGGGAGTCGTCATACTCACGGTTCCTTCAAGATATGAAAGTTGGTGATCATCCACCATAATCGCTGGTGGCTTCATAAACCTGCCTGATTTCCCATGGGGGAAAGCGACACTTGGTGTCACCGGACAAATCCAGACATCCCACTTTTCAAAAAACTGTTCTAATTTTGAAATCAGGCGTTCTCTTATATTGAGTGCCTCATTGTATCGCTTCCAACTAAAAGCCGTGCCCAACGCAAAAGAACGAAGGAGTGGTTGAGATTTTGGCAAAAATCCTCTGATCAATGACAAGGGGAGTCGCTCTATAGCCGGCATTCCCAAGCCAACCTCCGTGCCCATTATAATGCCACAGGCGTACCATGCATCTTCAAAATCAAAGCCATCAGGAGAGCAGCGTTCAACCGTTATTCCTGCAGCAGTTAACCGCTCGATCGTCGTATCCAGGCCTGTTCTTGTGCGACTGCAGATGGGGAGACCTGCAAAATCATCCCACCATGCCACCCGCAACGGGCGAGTCGTTCGAGAGGAAGAGAGAGAAGCACTGGCTGATATTGGAGGAACTTCACTATCCATACCATCGGGACCTGAAATAGTGTCAAACCCCAAGCGGAGATCATCAACACATCGTGCGAGTAGACCAAACGACATCAAATGACGTACTGAACGCTCCGTATCCGGGAGGTGTGGAATATGGCCTGTTCGAGGGATTCTGTTCTCAGTGGCTTTCAGACCTGCGACACCACAATAAGCTGCCGGAATACGTATTGATCCGGCAAGATCACTACCGATATCCAGAAATGAAAAGTTCATGGCAACTGCGGCGGCACTGCCACCAGAACTTCCACCACTGGTAAGCGCAAGATTCCACGGATTATTTGTTCGACCAAACAATGGACTCCAGCATTGAAGGTCCCCAGCAAGTTGTGGCAAGTTTGTTTTGCCGAGAACAATCGCGCCAGCCTCTTTCATTCGCTTAACCACCGTTGCATCATTTTCTGGAATATAATTTTTAAGGGGCGGATAACTACTGGTTGTTCTGATACCTTGCGTTTCAAAAGCATCTTTTATCGATATAGGTACCCCAAAAAGAGCTGGCAAATCTTGACCTTGATTCAACCGAAAAGAGTCCATCGCTATAGCCGTATTGATCGCCTTCTCTTTATCTATCGTCACCATGGCATTGATTGCCTTATTGTAGCGCTCAACTCGACCCAGGCAGGCTTGTACTGTGTCAACAATAGAGACCTTCCCTTCACATATTGATTGATTTAACTGTTTCGCAGAGTGATGCATATCAGGCGGTACCCCTTGGGGCCATTAATACCGCAAAAAAACAGAAAAAAGCCATAAAAAGAAAGGCCACGGGTACGATAAAAAAATACTTTATTGATATGGCCAATGAGATAAGTGACACAATAACATTCACCAAAACCACACGCTTTCGAGGAGTGATAGAGGCCTCCAGAAGTGATAGATTTAACACACCAAAACCAATTAACAACCCCCCCATCATGAGACTAAAACCCTCATGGAAAAGGTATAAATTTGACTCTGAACCTGACATTGAAATCGAAAAACTTTTCATCTCCTCTATTATTTTGTCTCTTTCAGGTGTACTCGGAATAAGCATGGATGTCACAATATGACCGATACCGACCAAAACAAATGACCAACATCCTGCTTTATAAAGCATAGGTAATGAATTCATAGGGACTCCTCTCTATTTGCTATGTACGTTTGCGTACAATCAGTATTGTACGCTGCCGTACACAATGTCAAGATGACGAAGGAATATCAATGCCCAAACATATTGTGACGAGAGAGGATTGGCTCAACCTGGGTTTGAAATGTTTAAATGAAAAAGGTAAATCAGCTTTAGCTGTAGAGAAAATGGCAAAATTACTTGGTGTCAGTAAAACAAGCTATTACTGGTACTTTAAGAGACAAAGTGATTTTTTGCTTGAGCTGGCAGCTCACTGGGAACAAGAGGGGACAAAATCTTATATTGAAGCGTCTAAAAAATATCACTCCGACAAAAAAAAGCTATACCACTTAACAAAAGAGGTCTTTATACACGGACACAACCTGAACTCAATACGGTTTTGGCGCGATATCTCCCAAGAGAACGATACTATCGACCAGCGGGTTAAAGGGGTTGAAACTCAAAGAATCAAGTATCTTCAAACATTGCTTACTTCAGAGTTTGATAATAATGAAGCACTCCACCGGGCTGACCTGCTGTATCACTATTTTTTGGGTTGGAGTGAGCGACATAGAGGCATCACCATTGATGAAAGTGAGTTTCACTCTCTCTGGAAAAATATTCTTGAGCCCATGGTTAAAAAATAGTAAACACTACACTGGAGTCTGTTGATGAAAAACCCTAATCCATATTAGGAATCAACCCCGTTAGCTACCTAAGAGTGATACAGCTCAATCGTGCACACCAAGCACCATGCCCAACTACCAAGCATACTCTTCCCGATCCTTATACGGGACTTGAGCCGCCTGAACCAACTTGTCCTTAATATTGATTAAATAGTTTGCCATAAAGTGATCTTTCACACTTTCATGCCCCAGATTGCCCCAAAAGCTTGCTACTGATTTTCGCTCTGCATTGTGCTCATCAAGATAAACATAATATTGATCTTTCAGCAGAATCACCTCATCGCCAAAATGCTCATAGCGACCATGCAGTGAATCCAACAAGGTGACCGGTGGGACCAGCGGCACAAGATCATTTTCATCCACAACCCGCGTCAGGGGTAAAAAGGCGTAGCGATCAGCCCCTTTTTTATTAGTCACTTTTGGCTGGCCAAAGTTAATGGATGGCTTTACCTGAAAGCCATCTTCATGCAGGTAGATCATTAACAGCGTCGAAATGGCTGCCCCTAAAGAGTGGCCGGTAACATAAATCGGCTGTTTTTTATCCAGATGAGGCAGTAGCTCTGCATAGATTTTTATCGTATCTTCATTAAACCCCCGGTGAACATAGATACCCAGCTTGTCGTTTTTCATTGGCAGGTATTCTAAATCTTCCAAACCATTTTTCAGATTGGCAGTGCCACGTATGGAAACAACCTGATATTTTTTCTGTGGTGCCTGCTCTAGAAAATACTGCACATCGGTATCGGCTACTTGTGCAACACGAATGGTGTGTGGGAATTTATCTCTGATTTGTGCCTCGTCCATGTAAGCTGCATTTGCCCGCTCGGCAAACCATGCAACCTGATCAAAGTCGATCTGCTTCAGCGCTTGCACCTTCTGGTCTTCTCTAAATGCCTGACTGTCACAGGCACTAATAAACAGCAGGGATAACAAGAGAATGGATAATATTTTCATAGTGGCCACTGTTTTAAGTTATTGACATCACAATGATACCCACTATCCCCTCCTCTTTTAACCCTAATTTTTTACACACATTAAACACCGGGCAACCCTGGCCTGAGTAATTCCATCTCAAATACCAATATAAGCAGCACTTCTACAGATTATTGAATTACTCCCTACTCTGCTGCAACAGTAATTTCAGCTCGTTGATATCCTGTTTCAAATCCTTAATCTCTTCACTCAATTGATGGTGTTCCGTTTGTACCACAGTGGTTATCGCCTCTTTATCCTGTTCATCTTTACCCGCTTGCACACTTTGCATCGCATCAATAATAATCGCAATAAACAGATTCAGCATGGTGAAAGTGGCAATTAGAATAAAGGGGATGAAAAATGCCCACGCATAAGTGTGGGTCTCCATCACCGGCCTGACAATGCCCATGGACCAGCTCTCCAGTGTCATCACCTGAAACAGGGTGTACATTGAACTACCCAGTGAGCCAAACCACTCAGGATAGTCACTACCAAACAGCTCGGTGGACATCACTGAAAAGACATAAAAGATGATCGACATCAAACCCGCTACTGAAGCGATACCGGGAATGGCACTCAACAGCGCCTCAGCAACCACTCGCAACTGAGGGACTAGTGATATAAGGCGCAGTACTCGTAAAACACGCAACACCCGCAGCACCTCAAGTGGGCCACTGGTGGGAATTAAGGCGATGGCTACAATCAGGAAATCAAAAACATTCCATGCACTGCTAAAAAAACGCCCCCTAAAAGCAAATAACTTCACACTGATTTCAATCACAAAAATAGTCAGCACCACATTATCCACCAAGCGAAGCCAATAACCGTACTGTGCCTCCAGAGCATCTGAGGTCGCGATGCCAAGGGTAATTGCATTTAATATAATCAGTGTAATAATCAGATATTGAATCGGTTTCGACTCTACCCACATACCGGCGCGGGTACGCAAAGATTGATCGCTTTTCATGCTCACCTCGTTATAAATTTTTCAACTCGGCGTTATACCATTAACGCACTAAAATAGTGAGTTATTTTTTGATTTCGCCCCACTTATACAAAACTCTCTTCAGCACATTGCTCAAGGGAAAAATATGAGCCGTACCTTTAACCTCACTTGCCACAAAAAACCACTACGAGGTGGTGAGAGTGCGATCAATATTGCCCTTGTGGGTATTCCCAATAGTGACAAGAGCACTCTTTTTGAGGCGGTCTCCAGCACTCAGCCAAGCCACACTGGTACCCAGCAGCTCTATCGCCAATGTAGGTTGAGGTGGGCCTGAATGAGGTTTCTCTTAATTGACCTGCCCAGCATTCAATCACTGCATCAGCAGCCGGGAGATGAGCTGGTCACCCTTAAATATCTGCTGCGGACGACCAGCGCCCTCTGGTCTCTCGCCATAAAAGCCCCGAGCCACCCGCGCTATGCTCCACCGGATGTTATTATTCAAGTAGTTGAGCCAGCGCGCTGGAGCGCATTTGGAGCTAACCCAAGAGTTTAGGGATGTAGAATTTATTAAAATACCGCTCTTACTTGCCTTTTCGCCCACCCTCTCTGTGATGGTAGCTCTACTTTAGAGGGGCTTCGGTGGGCTTCAGGGTAAACATCATCTATTAACTTGCTGCACAAAAATCAATAAACTGGGGTTTACTGGAGTCAATGGGGCCACGCTCACCGCCGTTACATTTTGATACAAATATCGTACACGTTGATAACAGCTAGTCGCTACAATCTAGAGATCATCTGAGGTAAATAGCGTGCATTTTAATTCATTAACCCACGAAACAGATATCCGAATATTACTGATTGAAGACGACATCCGGCTCTCTACGCTCATACAGGAGTATTTGCAGCAGCAGGCAATGACCGTCACGATTGAACACAGAGGTGATGCCGCCTGCCAGCGTATCGTATCCGAAGCACCTGATCTGGTCATATTAGACCTGATGTTGCCAGGAATGGATGGGTTGGAAATATGCAAAGCTGTGCGACCAAAATACCCGGGGCCAATCCTGATGCTAACGGCACGGGATGAAGATATTGATCAGGTGGTTGGTCTGGAAATCGGTGCTGATGACTACGTCACCAAACCGGTACAACCCCGGGTATTGCTGGCTCATATTCGTGCTTTGTTGCGCCGTTTTCCTGCGCAATCCTCACAAGAAATACCACCGAAAAAGAGCCCTGATGATATTCAGTATCACCACTTTCGCATCAGTACCACCGCCCGTGAAGTGTGGCTGAATGGCACGGCACTGGATATCACCACCAATGAATTTGAACTGTTGTGGTTACTGGCCAGCCACGCTGGGGAGGTGTTAACCCGGGACACTATTCTGGATCAACTGCGTGGCATCGATTATAACGGAGTAGATCGTTCTGTGGATATTCGGATCTCCCGCCTGCGAAAAAAGCTAGGCGACAATACCAGCCGCCCCTTCCGCATTAAAACCATTCGCGGAAAAGGTTATCTGTTTGTCAAAGAAGCTTGGAAATAGAGATAAAAAATGGGACACCTTTTTTTAAAGCTCTATTCAGTTTTTGCCCTCGCCGTGATCATCTATTTTATCGGCATATCCAATCTCAACACTATTCTGCAAGGCCCAATAGAGCACTACTTGAGCGATACAACCCAAGGAACCTTTACCCTACTGGAAAAACGCTTGCAAACAAAAGCCGAAGCAGAGTGGCCGGAGTTGGTCGATGAACTGAACCAGGGTGGCGGTTACGCGATACGTTTGCTCAACGTTGACTCTCTCACTTTCTCCCTAGCCATGATGGAACGGCTGAACCGTGGCGCAATGGTATTCACCAATACCGATGACACTATTCACTGTTATAAACGTATCTCCAACAGCCAGTGGGCAGTAGAGTTCCCCTTCGGGCAGAGTGAAACAGCTGATAGCCAACGCCTCTCCAATAGCACTTTCAACCTGATTGAAATGAGCCTGCGCGAACAGCCTCAAGAGAGTTGGCCAGCCACAATGAGCAACATAAACAGACACTTCGAGTTCCCTGCAGTGTTGCTGAAAGAAGAACACATTAGGCTCTCCCCTTCACAGTTAAAGAGTCTGGAAAACGCCGAGATTGCAGTGCAAAAGACTGGTGATGCTGATTTCCTCTACCGTCACCTAGCGGGAAGCCCCTACGTTATAAAACTGGGGCCGTTTGATGAACCACTCACACTCAGCTACGTAAGATCCATTACGATGCTGTCGCTCGCCGCTCTGGTGGCGCTGGCTGTACTGCTCTGGGTCTTTCCGCTATGGCGGGACCTCAAACAGCTAAATATCAACACCCGTGCCTTTGGCCAAGGCGATTTCAGCATGCGCTCGACACTATCTAAACACTCGATTTTGCGCGCTCTTTCTGAAACATTTAATGACATGACAGACCGTATTCAACGTCTGATTTCTTCACATAAAGAGCTCACCAATGCCGTCTCCCATGAGCTGCGAACACCGCTTGCCCGGCTACGGTTTGGTATGGAAATGTTAAGATCATCTTCCAATGAAGCAGACAGAAAACGCTATATGGCCAGCATGAATGCAGATATTGATGAATTGGATCAATTGGTAGTCGAACTGTTGACCTATGCTCGCTTTGATCGTGACAAACCAGAATTAAAATTTCAACGCCAAGCCATTAAGCCCTGGCTTGAGACACTCATTCGGCAAACAAAAACTGGGGAAGAGCATTTATCAATCAGCCTGAAAACAAGCACAAGCAACCCCAAACATGCTCACTTTGAAGCCAGATTAATGGCTCGTGCGGTGGGCAATCTACTGCAAAACGCAAAACGCTATGCACAAACCAAGGTCTGCATCACCGTTGCACAAGACAGTCAAAACTATCAGATCATGGTTGATGATGACGGGACGGGCATTCCTGAACATGAACGAGAACCTATTTTTGAAGCATTCAAACGGCTCGATGCCAGTCGTGACCGAGGCACCGGCGGTTATGGTCTCGGTTTGGCCATCGTGCAGCGCATCTGCCAATGGCATAACGGTACCATCACCGTTGAAAATTCTCCGCTGGGTGGAGCCCGGTTTATTATCTGTTGGCCAAAGAGAGACCCGCTCTGAACAAGTCAAGACCTCTTTATGCTGGCTGAAACCACTCTGTTACATAAGGTTACATTTCACAACACTCTTCCAATAGACTTCACCCACTCACCACTTTAAACTCACGAAAATAAGAAAAAAAGGAGTTTTGGGTGGGAAATTCAATGGGAAGAGAGCGTTTAGGTATTCCCTGCTACCTCAGTGGTCTATTGATGCTTACCCTGCTGAGCATAAAAATTGCTTTTGCTGCCGAGCTTACTGTCATCGTCAAAGAGCGCGGCAGTGGCGAGCTGGTTGAAGGAGCGACGGTGGTTATTGATGATGGCGTGGCCTACGATGAAACAACGAAAAATGGACGCATTCTCTTTTCTGACATTTCACCCCCCACTCAAATCAAAGTGCTGGCCGCAGGCTTTGAGACGTTAATTAAAACCCGTGGCCTGAACCAGCCTGAGCTGGTGCTCTATCTGTTGCCGGTTGTTGTTGAGGGTGAAGGCCTGAGCGTGACCGCAGAACGGCTAACAGAAAAAACATCAAAAATATCACTCTCCGTAGAAGAGTTAACCCGCTCTGCCGGTAGTGGTGGTGACCCACTCAAAGCGATCACCGCCCTGCCCGGCATTATTGCCACCGAAGAGGGTTCCGCAGAGGTCTATATGCGGGGCAGCAATAGCAACGAGAACATCACCTGGGTAAACAATGCACCGGTGGGCTATCTTTACCACTTTGGCGGGTTTCAATCGACAATCAACCCCGCATTGATTGAAGATATTAACGTCTTTCTCGGTGGCTTTCCGGTCCAGTATGGCGATGCACTGGGTGGAGTCATTGATGCCAAACTGCGCGCACCCAAAAGTGATCGCACCCACTACAAATTTGACATTTCAACCATCAGCAGCTCTTTTCTGGTAGAGGGGCCAGCGGGAGAAAATGGTGATAGCTTTTTTATTGCCGGTCGTCGCAGCTATCTTGATCTGCTTTTATCACCCAGCGATGCCACTGAATTGTTTGCCGATGAGGATGAAAGTGACCCAGACCAGGTATTGCTAGTACCGCGTTTTTACGACTTTCAGGCGCTCTATCGCCGCCAGCTCAAAAATGGCTATCTGGACGGCTATCTGTTCACTGCCGGTGATGAGATGAAAATGGAGCTGCGCAGCTCTGCCAGATCCGACCCTCAACTGGCCGGAGAGTTACGCAACAAACAGGAGTACCAAACACTCGGCCTCACCTGGCAGCAGCGCTGGAACAGCAAATGGGACAGCCTCTCAACCGTGGCTTATATACAAGATAAAAGCGCCGTTCGCCTGGGTCGTGATGAACAGGGGAAGTCGTTTTATGCACATGTGGAAGGAAACCAGTTGCATCTACAACCGGAATTGCGCTGGCAACTGCGTACTGACTCAAAGCTTAGCTTTGGTTTTTCCAGTGACTATTTTCGACTTCCAGTGGATCTTTATGCCCCTCGACGCTGTTCAGAAAATGATCCCAATTGTGATTTCACCTCCCAGAAAAAATATCGCCTCAAAAAGGTGATTTATGCTGCAGAGGTCTCCCCCTACATCAAGTACCATCGACAGTGGACAGAAAAACTGGCCACCCAGTTTAGCCTGCGCCACACCAATATTGAAGTCAGCGGAGGCTTTCACACCCACACGACTTCACCCCGTGCCACACTGGAGTATCAATTAACCACCAATACCCTGTTAATGGCTACTTGGGGACAATATATTCAAATGCCCGGTGGGGCAGAAATCATCCAATCCTTTGGTAACCCAGCGCTGTTAATGACCGAAGCAGAGCATCGGATTCTGGGTATTGAGCATCAAGTTAATCCGCTCTACAGCGTTAAGGCAGAGGTGTATCACAAGCCGATGAAAAACCTGGTGGTCGCCCTTGATGAGAATAATCCACCCAACAACTATGCCAATCGCGGCACAGGTGAGGCCTACGGCTTTGATCTGTTTATCAAGCGTAAGCCGAGTCAGGGGAAAATTGGCTGGCTGTCACTCTCTTGGGCCAAATCTCGCCGCACCAATCAGATTACCAGCATTACCCGTGATTTTTCCGGTGACCAACCACTCACACTCACCGCCGTATGGGGCCAACCGTTTGGTGAAAACTGGACACGCTGGGACTGGAGCATCAAGGCACAGGTCAATTCAGGCAGACCCTATACCGCAATTACAGGCCGCAATTGGGATGCTGCAAATAACCGCTGGGTTGCCGAATACGGTGAACACAATGGCGAACGGCTGCCCACTTACTACAAGGTCGACCTGCGTATCGGGCGTGAAGTGCTGCTTCAGGAGTCTAAATTAAAATTTTATCTTGACCTGCAAAACGTCACCTTTGCTAAAAATATCGTTGAGTACGATTACGGTGATGAATACCAGAATATCGACAACCCTACCAAAGTGACCGGCATGCCATTTTTCCCTTTTTTCGGTGTAGAGCTGGAGTATTAACCAGATGACTTTTTGGCACTATTCAGCATGCTTAGGTAGGAAGTATATTGGGTACAAAAACAACGAAGAGTTGAGGTGAAAAATGAATACGTTGAACAGTTATCAATTTTTATCACTGATGAACAGCGGCGGCCCAATTATGTGGGTGATTTTTGTGGTCGCCTGTATCGCCATGACACTGGTGGTGTGGGAGGCACTGCGTGGACAAGCGCTGATAAAAAGTGCCCGTCAGGACTACCATCACCTGCGAACAGACAACCGCTACCTACCCATCACCAATGGCAGCATCAGCCCGGTGGCTCAATTACTCGTGGCAACCCACTGGTCAGATGTGCAATCGAGAGAGGATATAGCTCGGGAGTTCAATATCCACTTAGCAGAAATCACTCCTAAAATGGAAGGCACCCTTGCCACTATCGCCATTCTTGCCTCGCTCTTACCAATGCTGGGTCTGCTGGGCACCGTTACCGGTATGATCAATGTGTTTGAAGTGGTTGCCTTGCACGGCAGTGGCAAGCCGGATGAGATGGCCGATGGCATTTCACAGGCACTGCTCACCACCGCCAGCGGTCTGATTATCGCCATCCCGGTGATCTTCATGCACCACCTGCTGTCACGGCGGGTCAATGCTTTGATGGCGATAACACACCAGGCGGTCCAGCTGATTTTGCACCGCAATGTGGATAGCTTAAAAAAGGTGTACAACAATGCCAACGGATGATCTTTGCCCGATACCAACGGTTAACACCGGCAAGCCGGAGATCAGTATGGCACCGCTGGTCGATATCGTTTTCCTGCTGTTGATTTTTTTTATGGTGACGACCGTCTTCCCGGAAAATGACGGCCTACTCATCGAAAAACCCGACTCGGAAAATGCGGCCGCACTTGATAACGAACATCTGGTTATCAAAATAGACCAACAGGGAATTGCCTACATGGATGAACGGCCAGTGACCACTGACGACATCATTCGATTGCTTAAAATTGAGTTGGCAAACAAATCACAACCAGCGGTCACCATTCATGCCGACCGCCGTGCTACCACTGAATCACTGATTGATGTCATTGATGCGGCAAAAGCTGGGGGTGCCAAGCAACTGGGCATTGCCACCGATGAAAAGCGTGACTAGAACCGCCCCTGTTGGCCTCGCTGTGCTCGGAGGCGTTCTGCTCACCCTGGGCTTGCTGCTCTTTATTAACGTGCTAGCAAATTACCGCGCACAAACCACCGAACCGCGCCCACTACTGGTAGTGAACCTAACGGCATGGCCAGTACCGGTAAAGCAGGAAAAACAGCCCACGCCGCCCAAACCAAAAAAACAGCCACTGCCTGAAAAACCGGCGATGAAAACACCACCACCGCCTAAACCAAAGCGATCACCCCAGGCAGAGAAGATTGTGGAAGAGATACCAGCGGAACCGGTGGAGCATGAGCCTGAAGAGACCATCATCGAAGAGGTCGAGAAAACCACTGAACCGGCTCCCACAGAACCTACGCCACCCATGCTGATTGAGCCAGCAGAAGAGGCCCTACCCACCCCGGTGCCAATATTCAAACTCACCCAAGCCCCGCGTTTTCTACACCGGGAAACACCCATCTACCCGGAATCCATGCGCACCCAAGGCATCAGCGGCATCGTTAAGCTGGAAGCGTTAATTGATAAAGAGGGGCAGGTAAGAGAAGTTAATATTTTAACCTCTGCCGGAAGCCATTTTGATCAAGCAGCCAAGCACGCCATTCTGGCCTCAACCTTTTATCCCGCTGAAGTGGAGGGTGAGCCGGTAGCGGTGTTACTGCGCCTACCGGTGACATTTAGTTTACGTTAAACATAGCAACCCCTCATTTCAGGGAGTAAAAACTGAAAAAACCAGGGCTGCGAGCACCCCGATAACTGTCATTATTCTATGTTACTCTTTAGTCAAAACAGCAAGCTGAAAATAGCTTTTTTAATGCGTTAAAATTCACATATTGATCAACTGATAAGGGATGTAGAAGAAGTTAGAGTACCGTTATTACGCCGAATTATTGTTCACCCTATCTAGCAGGGTCGGCAAAAAGACCAGTAAGAGCGGTATTTTAATAAATCCTACATCCCTAAGAGAGAGTGTTGCACTGCACTCTTCACAAAAATAACGACAGGTAAAAGCCATGTTCCGCACCACAATGCTCATCAGCTTACTGCTTATCAACACTCTCAGCTTCGCCCAGGAGAAGCCTCCCATGGCCGCCATTGCGACGGCCCACCCGCTGGCTACCCAGGCGGGCATGACTATTCTTGAGCAAGGGGGTAACGCCTTTGATGCAGCGGTGGCGGTAACCGCCGCACTGGCAGTGGTCGAGCCCACCGGTTCCGGCTTGGGCGGCGGGGGTTTTTGGTTAATTCATGATGCTGAACAAAACAGACAGATCATGATCGATGGCCGTGAAATGGCCCCTGGTAAAGCGCACCGGGATATGTATCTGGATGCACAGGGTAAGGTAATTGCAAACCTTTCCATGGATGGCCCCTTGGCTGCGGGTATTCCGGGCACACCGGCAGCAATGGAACACCTTGCCAAGCAGTACGGACAACTTCCGCTCAGCCAGTCACTGGCACCGGCCATTGGTTATGCTGAACAGGGATTTGAAGTGGACAAACCCTATCAGAGAATGGCGAAATTTCGCCTCAACGCACTCCAGGCGTCGCCAGCCGCCGCGCAGATTTTTCTTGAAAACAACCAACCACCCACCGATGGCTTCGTTATCAAACAGCCTGAGCTGGCCAATACACTCAAAGCCATCGCGGCACACGGTGCCAAGGGCTTTTATGAGGGAAAGGTTGCGAATCGATTGATTGAAGGGGTACAGCAGGCGGGAGGAATCTGGACTCATCAGGATCTTCAAAACTACCAGCTGATCGAACGAGCGCCGATTCGCAGTCAATATTACCACATCACCCTCACCTCAGCGGCACCGCCCTCCTCCGGCGGCATTGTTCTCAGTACGATACTGAATATACTGGAGGGTTATGAGCTAAACAGCCGGGATGAAGCAGAACAGATTCACCTCATGGTTGAGGCCATGCGCCGCGCCTACCGTGATCGCGCCGAATATATGGGGGACAGTGATTTTGTCGAAGTACCCCAAAACCTGCTCACCAGCAAAGATTATGCAGCGGGATTGCGCGCCACCATTCATCCTGATCTGGCCACCCCCAGCAGGCTACTGCCCGGCGCGGTTGACGGCGACAAAGGCCGTGACACCACCCACTTCTCAATTATTGACAGAGAAGGCAACCGAGTTTCGGCCACCATGAGCATCAACTACCCATTCGGATCAGGTTTTGTTGCCCCCGGCACTGGGGTGTTGCTGAATGATGAGATGGATGACTTCTCCAGCAAGCCCGGCGTACCCAACGCCTACGGCTTGGTGGGTGCCGAGGCCAACGCAATCGAACCCGGCAAGCGCCCGCTCTCAAGCATGAGTCCCAGTTTTCTGGAGACAGCCGACCGGGTAGCGATTCTCGGCACACCGGGTGGCAGCCGCATCATTACCATGTTGCTGCTGGCAACTCTTGAATTTGCAAAAAACAGCCCGGTAGAAACATGGGTCAGCACACCCCGCTTTCACCATCAATACCTGCCTGACCATATTCAATATGAGCCCAACGCATTGGATGACAAGCTGATAGACAATCTTCAGGCGAGAGGCCATAAACTAAAGGCACTGAATCGGCAATATGGGGGAATGCAGGCTATTTTGTGGGATAAAAAGATGAACAGGGTAACAGCGGCAAGTGATCCCAGAGGTATTGGTACTGCCACTGTAAAGTGACACAACCGGCTTGGGTGAAAATATCACAACCGGCTAACGCCTCACCCTCCAAAAAGTGGTTAGTTGCCCACTTTAAAAAATGTGATCAATTTTGTAAGCGAGCGGGACTCAGTATTCATCGACTCACTGGCAGCGGAGACCTCTTCTACCAGTGCAGCATTCTGTTGGGTGGCATGATCCATCTGGGTAATCGCTTTATTAATCTGTTCAATACCAGTCGCCTGTTCGCGGGATGCGGAGGAGATATCGGCAACAATTGTGCTGACTTTTTGCACAGCGGTCACAATCGAGTCCAGCGTCTCACCCGATTCATCCACCAACCGCGAGCCCTCTTTCACTTTCTGCACACTGTCGTTAATTAGCCCCTTGATCTCTTTTGCCGCAGCGGCACTGCGTTGTGCCAGGTTTCGTACCTCACTGGCAACCACCGCAAAACCACGCCCCTGTTCACCGGCACGTGCCGCCTCTACCGCTGCATTTAACGCCAGCAAATTGGTCTGAAAAGCGATCTCATCAATCACACCAATGATGTCGACAATCTTTTTACTGGAGCCATTAATTTCACTCATAGCGGTTATCGCATCAGCAACAATTGCCCCCCCCTTCTCCGCCTCAGCCTGGGCATTTGATCCCAGTTGACTGGCTTCACCGGCATTATCAGCATTCTGTTTCACGGTGCTGGTTATCTCTTCCATCGCCGATGCAGTTTGCTCCAGTGAGGCAGCCTGCTCTTCCGTTCGCTGGCTTAAATCTTCATTGCCTTTTGATATTTCTGAGGAGGAGATGCAGGTGGCATCAGAGCTTTCCAGAATTTGTTTAACCATTTGGGAGAGGTTGCTTAAACAGGCATTAACAGCATCGCGCAGATCGGCAAATTCACCTTCAAACTCACCGTTGACACTATCCCTGAGATCACCCTCAGCCAATTTCTGGATAACCCGCGATGTTTCACGCAGGGGTACCACAATCGCGTCCATCATCGAGTTAATATCATTAGCCAGCTGTTTAACAAAACCATCGTAACGATCGGTATTAATACGCCCGCCCAAATCACCGTGTTTGACCGCTTCGATCAGTTTGGAAATTTGCTGGAGTGCATCTTTTTGCGCAGTAATATCGGTGGCATACTTCACCACCTTAAAGGGCTTTCCGTCGAGACCCATAATCGGATTGTAAGATGCCTGAATCCATACCTCCTTGCCATTTTTTCCAATCCGTTTGTATTCGCCCAGGTCATATTTCCCCTGGTTAAGTTTTCCCCAAAACAGCTTGTATTCAACACTTTTTGCGTAGTCCGGCTCAGCAAACATGCTGTGGTGTTTCCCTTTTATTTCTGCCAGTGAATAGCCCAGAGTGTTCAAAAAATTATCGTTGGCATTGATGATTGTGCCGTCCATATTGAACTCAATCACCGCCTGGGATTTTGAAATCGCCTCAATCTGCCCTTTGTGATCAACTTCAAGTGCCTCGCGTGCTCTCTGTTGGCTAACATCCTGCCACTCCATAACAGTACCGATGTAGTTATTTTCATCATCGATTTGCGCCGTCACACGGATATTAAAGATCAATGGGCCAATCTGAGTATCAGCCGAATGGGGAAGATTACGTGGATCACTCAATAATTTGCGTTGATGCCGAGGATCCTTATGGAATATATCAATACAACTTCCGATCAGCGTCTCCGCACTGAAATCAGGATAAACTTCTCTCAATAGATCCTGATTTTTTTCCAGCAGCATCCGGGTTGCATTGTTGGCAAAAGTGATATTGAAATTTCGGTCAACCACCATAATAGCGAGCCCAGTATTTTCAACAATTGAGCGTAATCTCACCCACTCTTCTCTCTCGGATTCGCTGTTCAAATCATCACCTTTATTGTTGTCCATCGCCACTTAATATCCAATACATGACTCAATACTGTATGTCGTGTCGGACAAAAAAAATTAAGCTTGAATTAGCTATGAATATGCTTGGTTAGAATTAGACTGAAATATACCATTGAAACTCGATAAATGTTTTTTCAGCAAGGGGGGACTGGACTTGGCGTGGCTTATTCTGGCAAGTGAGTATCGTAATCCAACTGGAGTGTATAACGGCCTGGTGCGGCTTCAATCCGCAGGAAATCCTGGGCGTGGGGTGTCTGTAGGGTTAGCTCATCACTGAGCAACTGCAGCGCCTCCCAGTTAATCACCGCCAGCTCATCAAACGCCGCCATTCCTCCACCAAACTCGGTCGGTGACTTGCGCAAAAAAAGCCTTAAGGCTCGGGGGTTCAAGAAGGGTTGATCCTGGTATTGTGGCAAATCTTCCGGCATCGTCAAGTCACTCAACAGCGGCTGCCAGGAGAAGTCGCCACCTGCATGATAATAGGCGGGCTCTTCGCCAAATGTCTCTTCCCCCAAACTGGCATAATAACGTACGGTAATGCGCAGTTCGCCGCTATTTTCACCACGAACATAACCAAACAGACTTAAATTTTTATTCGGTCTGTTTTCCGCATCACCGGTAACACGAATACGATTAGGGAATGCACTCACCGTGTCACCGCTATTCTGAGCATCGCGCACCATACAGAGTCCCTGCACCCCTTGGTAAGCACCACCCATACAGGCAAAACGGCTACTCCCCGACACATCCCAGCGGGCCAGCTCAAATGATTGATCATCAATGTCGTAATCTTCAAAATCACCGTAGAGCAATATATCCCGCCCCACGGCAATATTAAGCCCTGAACTGACCGAGGAGACCCGAGCCAAAGAGGCTTCGGATGGAATAAGGTGACGCAGATCAACAACTCCCACGCCACGCTCACCAATAGTAATAGTGTGGCTTATCTGTTCCGTTTGTTTGGTATAGAGCTCACCCTCAGCCAAAATCCATGCGCTGTGCTGATAAGGGAACGAAACAGCACCGCCACGGGAAAACTCCGCCAGATGTCGAATAAAGCGGTTGGCAAAATCCCCACTGATTCGCCGTGGGCGATAACCCTCAAGATAGATCGGGATTCCCTGTGCCCGAACAATCTGTTGATCACGCACATCCACCTGGGCCATCAGCCCTAACATGGTGTCATGGCGATCTTGATCAAACAGGAAATTACCCAGCCCTTCAAATATCAGCGCACCATCATGATAACCAAAACCCTGAGCAACATGGGGGTGGTGTGATATGACCAAGTCTGCCCCGGCTTCCGCAGCCATGGTCATGCGATTATAGGCATAATTGCTCGGATCCCAAGTATACTCAGTGCCGCTATGCAACTGTGCAATCACAAAGTTTCCTTCAGCCTGTGCAGTGGTAATGGTGGCGGTCACCCGCACGTCATCATTCAAGTCCGCCGCCCCGCCCTGGGGCGTACAGGGGTCATAATCACCCCCTATACAGTCAGTTGCCACATAGAGATCAGCGTGATGAAAACCCGATATTGAAGTGGCTGAAATCAGTGAAATAGGTGTCCCTTTAATCTCAGTTTCGTAAGGCATGAAGGCCTCTTCAGGCGTTGCCCCGGCCCCTGAATACTGGAAACCATGCTGTGTCAGGTAGTCCAGGGTATCCTGCAAACCAGCAGCTAAATAATCATAGACGTGGTTATTCCCCAGGCTAACATAGTCGATACCGGCTTCACGCAAGGCGGGCAGCGACTCGGGCAGTGTAAAGTAGACGAAATTTTTAGTAGCGTGAGGTGTCTGTGGATTGAGCGTTACCGGGCTCTCAAAATTAACCACCGGAAAATCGGCCTGCACCAGGGTTGAACGGATATAGTCGAGAGCCTGGCGACTGCCTGGAAGTGGGTCACTGCTGCGAATCAGCGCCTGTGGATTATCGGCTGGAATCTCATTTGTTGGCGTCAGTTCTAAAGGGTCGAGAAAACGGCGTGCAAAAGAGAGATCACCAGCAAATAGAAAACGTGCTTCACTACTGTTTGTCGCCGTCAAAGTGAATGGTGCCAATTGCAGCGACTGTTGGGCCATCACAATCTGCAGGTGCAGTGGCTGTTGAAATTGGCGAAACTGCGCCACATCCACGGTCAATAGCGTATTTTTTCTGGCTAGATTTTGCAGGCTGAAACGACCCTGTTGATCGGTGTAACTCTGCACCCCAAGCGCACTAACCAAGGCACCCTCAATCGCGTTACCTGATTCATCCACCACTTCGCCATCAAGATCCACGGTGCTGTTTTGATAATGATCCCGCAGTGACTGATCCTGTTGAAAAAAGTCACTGGCCTTTGCTGCATCATCATTTTTCCCGCACCCTGGCAGGCCCCATAATAAGGAGAGCATCAAGATGGCCAGGCAGACTCTGTAACCCGTAACTGTATTCAACCTGAAATCCTCAAGTGGATGAAGTGAAGGTCTATTTCTAGAGGTGCTCTTAAAATGGCGGTATAACGGCCTAGGAGCTTGTCCGGGAATAGAGGTCGTAGCGAGAGAGTGTGGTTTTTAGTTCATTTTTTCGACAATTTGAGGCGAATGGTTGTTCCCTTTAACGAAAATTGGCGGGAAAATGAGCAAAAAACACGCTTTCGCAGTAGACCTATCTATTCTCGGACAGGCTCCTAGCATATCAAACCAAGGCGTTTTCTCCACCTGAAAATATCTACGGTGTTCGCGTGACATGCTCTAACAGCTCTTGCTCCATTCGCTTGCGTATCGCTATTTTATTAACCACTTTTAACCCGTAGCGATTGGCCAGTGCGCTCCAGTCGTGGTCTGAAAGTGAGAGTGAGAGTCTGGGACGTTTTTTCTTTGCCAGTTCAAGCCCGAAAATTGAGCGCAGTTGGTCTGAGGGGCTTAGGCCGTTTTGACACGCTTCAATGCGAAAGTGGTCATCTGCATCACCCAGTTCAAAAATAACTTGGGTCGATTTTTTTTGAGTAGTGGCTTTTTTTAGTGCTTCAATAGCGTTGTTTGAGTTGTCCCAGCGGGACGGCTTTTTGCTCATGTGCTTGGCCATAGCTCTTCTATATCGTTTGCTTCAAACAGCCGGGTGACCATCACATCAGTATCGCCATCGTACACTTCAATCTCAATATAATATTTTTCGTCATCACTGATGAGTGAGTAGTAGTCCAACTCATCCGCACCATCAGCAGAGCTTGAGAGCGGCTGTTGGCGGTAATCTCCTTTATGAAAATAGCCGCGTACTGATTTTGCATTTTGGGTATAAGCATCCGCACTCCAGTGGCTTAACCATGACCACTGCGGATCAAAATCGTCCGGATTACCGGTGCGTTGAAGGCGCACTGGCTCGTCGGCATCAAAGATTGCTGAAAATTGATCAAGGTTAAATAACTGTTCTACCACGGTACGCGGTAGTTTTATTGAGAGGCGCAGTTCAACTTCATCATCGGATTCATCAACTGTCATAAACAGGGTCTGCTTGTCACTGCCCCTGAGTACAAACTCAGTCTCATTGCCCGATTTGAAGTCGTAAGTGTTCACCTCGTCCACGGTAAAACTGTTACCGGCCAGCGGGGTGGGGGTGAAGAGTTTAAACTTCACGATATCACCCGCCGCAAGCTCCCGGGGGTGGGAGAGATGGCGTACGTTATCCGCCTCTTTTTTACCACCAAATAGTGATTTTAAAAAACCTGCCATCGTTCCTACTCCCCGTTAGCCTTTGTTAGCAGCGCCTTGCTTTAACTTAGCAAGAATATCACTGGCGCTGTTTTTGTTACCACCAATACCGGCCTGAGCCAACTTGTCATCTAGTGAGCCTGAACCCATCTCATTTTCCAGTACTTCGGCAGCATCCATTTGGTCGAAGGTGTGCTGTTGACGCGCCTTGATGCGATCCAGTGATGATTTAGCATCCAGCAATTTATTAGCACCGGCATGTTGAGTATTGGTGATCGATTGTGTCGCTTTCTGCACGCTCTCGGTAGTCTTGACCATTTTAAGCTCACGCTCATGCTCGCGGATGGTGGTTTCGCTCTGTTTGATCAGCGCCTTTAGCTTGATCACTTGTGCAGCGGTCTGTGCCAGCACCTGCTCTTGAACAGCCAGTTCTGTTTGCAGTTCACCCACTTTTTCAGCACAGCTGAGTGCCAGCTCTTCTTCATTTTTTTCCATGGCAGAGAGTGCCGAGGCTTCATATTTGGCAATATCATCCTGAAGCTGCTTAACATCACGCGCCCCTTTGGTCTGGCTAGCCATGATGTTAGTTAGATCACGCTTGGCTTTGCCGAGGTTTTTCTTGGCATCTTCAATCTCTTGGGTATAGATGCGCGTTGCGTTGGCATCCATCACCGCTTCACCCGCTTCACGTGCACCGCCGCGCAGAGCGGTTAATAGTTTTCCGAAAATACTCGACATAATTATGATCCTTTTAACAGTTAATTCAGGTAGTCACTTAATGCTTCAATCGCATCAAGGGAGTTGTCGCTTAAAGTGGTAATTTCCAGTGCCACATCTTCAGCGCTGGAGTTGAGTGACATGGCACCAAATACGGCATACCTGTCATCCATCTTTGCAAACGATGAGAGCGGCATTGGAATATTCAGGCTCAGCATGCTTTCAAACATTGCCATGCGGCTCTCTGGTGTCACCTGTGATTCATCAAACAGGCTACAAATGCAGAGCAGTTGGTCATCGGCCATGGTGATAAAGATAGGTAGCTCATCACGATCTTCGACAGTGACCTTGGCAACCTGCTCATCAATAATCTCAAAACTCAGATCCAAACCACCACGTTTCTCATCATCGAGAGTGGTTACTTGGGTCATCAGTTCCTTTAGATTTTTATTCATGGGTTGTTTCCTTCTGGTTAACG
Source organism: Gammaproteobacteria bacterium (assembly GCA_022712945.1). GTDB lineage: Bacteria > Pseudomonadota > Gammaproteobacteria > RBG-16-57-12 > RBG-16-57-12 > JAFLJP01. The sequence goes on from JAFLJP010000104.1 coordinate 100,371, forward strand.
GGGCTTAAGTTAGTTGTTATGACATATTATGTCAAGACATATTATGACGAAAAGCAATATATCCAAATTATTGATCATCATTATATTCTGCCCACCCCTTGCGATGGTACTCAATAATCTGGTTACTGTTGATTCTGTTTACCTTGATCTCGGGTTCAATATCGTAGAAACCCTGATTAAAGGCAAATGCACCGAGCATCAGCTCTCTGGTCATCCAGCCATCATTGACCGGCAGTGATGAATACTCTTCAATCCGCTGCTTAGCCGATTTACCCGCCTTGGTGGCGATGGTCCAACCCCACTCACCAAACGAGGGCACGTTGGCGTGGTACTGTTCAACCCGCTGAAAACCGGCATGTTTGACCGTTTTTTTGATTGAGATAAACGCCTCTTTGGCATGATAGGGGGAGGTGGATTGAATGGCGATGGCACCATCACCCGAGAGCAGTGCGTGCAGCTTGGCATAAAAACGCGATGAGTAGAGTTTGTTTAAATCTGGATGGCTGGGGTCGGGTAGGTCAACAATGATAGTATCGAACATTTCTCCTTGAGCCAGTAGCTGATCAACGCTACCGTAGGCATCACCCAGATGAACCTCAACACGGCTATCTTGCAGGGCATATTCATTTAGCTCCAGTAGCGGGCGATTGACCACTTCACCCTTCTGCATCACCGGTTCACTAAAAAACTGGATAATTTGCGGATCAAGCTCTAGTAGAACAACCGACTTCGGATTCCAGCGCAACACATCACGCAGTGCCAGCCCATCGCCACCGCCCACAATCAAGATGCGCTCCCGGCGGTTTGAAGCAAGCATGGCAGGATAGGTGAGCATGGCGTGGTAGATCTGCTCATCCAGACTGGAAAACTGAGTATGGCCGTTGATGTAGAGATACCAGACCGGTGCTTTGGCGGGGTCAATAATGCGCTTGGTAATCACCACTTTTTGGTAGGGGGTGACCATGCGGGCAACCACTTGATCTTTGTAGAGCATATCTTCCAGTGCCAGCTCCCAACTAGGGCCTTTGATGGCGATGGTGGCAACAATGGAGGCAACAATCAGGTGGCCGATTAGCAGCAATGCACTAAAACGGATATGTTTTCGGTAGCAGAAGTAGAACAGCAGCCCGGCAAGCAAATTAGCACTGGCGGCAATCACGGCGGCGATGCTGCTCTCCAGAGTGAGCAGAAACAGCACAAAAATCAACGCACCGATACCGGCACCAATATAATCTGCACCATAGATAGTGCCGGTATTATTCTCCAAGTGCATGCCGTAAACCGACTCCCGAACCTTGGCAATAAGCGGAATCTCGGCACCGATCAACATACCTAAAATAAAGGCCATCAGGTACGGCATATTTTTCGCCAGCCATTGCAGGGTATTGATTGCACCACCGGAAAGGTTGATGCCGTGCAGGCCGTAGGTTTCGGCAATAATCGAGGGGAGCACATAGCTAAAGGCGATTAAACCGGCGATAAACAGAATCGAACTGACACCGATCAAACCGATCAGTAGCTCCAACCAAGCAAAGCTGCTAAAGGGGCACTTTAAACGAGCCGCTGCAAATGCCCCCAGCCCCATGGAGGCGATCATCACGGTGAAGACCCCAAAAATGGCAACCTCAGTGGCACCCAATACCCGCGCGGCATAATGGGAGAGTAAAAACTCATAGATCATGCCGCAACCAGCCAACACTGCCATGATGCCAATCAGCACCACATCATGCATCAGCAAGCGGCGGTTGCTACGCCAGCGGCTGACAATATTCCAGCCTTTCGGGGTATCGATTGGCTCCGCCATGGAGGATTAGGCAGACGGCGCGATGAGTGCCGCGAGCAGTAAACCATAAATAATATAGATCGCCGCTTCAATTAGCCCAATACCCACGTTGCCCTGTTTATCCACCTCTTCCACCACATTGATGCCGCGCAGAATAATATGCCGCGAGAGAATCGCCAATATGGAGAGCAAAATAACAAAAACTACCGAAGCGGCACCCCACAGCAATATCGCCATGAAGGGTGAGCTATCACTAAAGGCGATGGTGCCGGAAGCGGCGGTGACAGTGAGTGCGGCGCCAATTTTATGCCCCAAGTAACGAATGCTCAGCGCCTTATTGCCCTGAGCCAATGCCGCTTGCAGACATTCCCCATTATGACGTTTGGCATAAACCGCGTGACGGTAACGGGTCACCAGCACCAGCAGCAGTTGTGAAATCACAAAACCGACCAGAACAATTGCCAGCCCGTAAAGTGCTTCGGTATCTACCCAAACCATCACCGCACGAATAATAATTGCCGTGGCGATCATATTACCGGCATCAATAATCCCCACCGCCAGATTGCCATCCATAATCTGTTGCTGTACCGAGATATTACGCAGGGTTATTTTATCGAAAAAGAAGCGGGTAGAGGCCATCAGCAGAATACCGACAATACCGTAGGCCGTCACAATACCCAGCTCGTATAGCAGTGAGGGTGACGCATCCCCGGAGACAACCCCGGTCATCATAATGCCAAGCCCCAACAACGCACCGGCAAATGAGATGCCGAAGGCGAAGTTATCTTTTTCAGACAACTCTTTAATTGAACTGACATTGGCGATAATGCCCATTTTTATGCCCACCAGCGTCAGCATCAAGGTAACAATGATAAAGTCGATGAGCAGAATCAGCGTCTGATATTGATCAAAGGCGATTAATTCAGATAGGTTCATGTTCTATTTCTCCATAAATTCATATCGGGACTCATTTGCCACCACCACCAAAACTTCTGGAGCTGCTGCTGCCACGGAAACTGCCGCCGTATGAACTGCTTTTTGATCCTGAGCCGTAAGAGCTGTTTTTGGAACCCGAACCATAAGAACTGCTTTTGCTAGAACCGCCATACTGCCCCATTGATTTGGATGCCACATAACCGGAGGTGTTACGCGCCTTAACACCACTGCCCTTGGCATAGGTAGAACCTTTGCGGCTTGATGATTGATAGCTCTTGGTATTTGATTTTTGATAGCTTGAAGCGCGCTGGCGGCTCTTTTGTGAACCGTATTGGTGAACCCCGCGATCCTGATAGTGGCTATAGGGGCGGTGACGGTCCCAGTCGTTATAAAGAATCGAGCGTCCACCACCGGTAAGATTTGAGAACATGCTATACATGCCATACCACGCCCAAAAAGAGGTACCACCACTGCTCTGGTTCCACTGACCATACGCCGGGTTACCCACTAATTGGCTGCCTGCGCCATAATCACTGGCATCATTAACCAGTGCCTCTTCTGCTTTGCTCATACTGCTGACACGCGGTAGAGTACCGTTTGATATATCGGCCAACGCATTGACCGTATCGGTGAGCGCACTGTTATAGGCCGGTATTGCCATCGCCCTTAATAGCGATTCAGACTCCACCAGCAATGTTTTTGGCTCGCTGTGCACCTGCTGCATTTTTTTGATCTCATCCAGCCGGGTTTGCAGGTGTTTGAATAGCGCGCCTTCTGTGGTGGCATCTTTTGCCATAATATCAGCAATAGCGGCCATTTTCGGCTGCTCTCTTTTTATACTGCGAGCATAGCGCCCAACCAGTGCTGCATTGCGTACTTCCCCATTGTCAAGGGCGCTGCGCAGTGCATCCAGACGTTGATCAGCCTGAGTGATTCGCTCAATTGCAGCGGCACGGTTAGGGTCTTCACAGCCGCTTAACAGCAGTAAAACAAGCATGGCGCAAATAACCCGCCAATTATATAAGGTGTATTTCACACCGTTTCTCCTTTAGGTTCCCGCGTTAAATCGAGGCGTTGCAATGATTTCCAGACAAACCACACGCAGGCCAGTGCAAACAGCTCCCAGAGCGCGACCCATATTAATTCAGGTATAAATGTAAGCTGAGACAGTGTTGCACCATCGCCCAGATTGCGACCATCAATTAACCAAAGCGGTGATTTTATCGCATCCAACAATACATAGCAGCCGATAAATTTCAGCAGAATGTGAACCGCCTTTGGATTCCAACTGCTCTTTATGGGCAATAGGCATACCGCTGTAATGACGAGCAGGATAAGAATAGTGACTAAATCTCTGCCCCAAAACAGCAACGCACCCAAGGTGATGCTAGCCAGTGTTATCGCCAAAGCCTTTTTTTGATAAAGCGAAGCCGATGAGACCGATAAAACCAGCAACGCCCCGAACAGAGCAGCGCCCAAATAACCCGCTAAAGTGACAACAAAGCGAATGCCTCCCGAAGTATAACAAAGGCCGGAACCGCTTAAGTGAATTTGAATTGAGCTCACACTGCCGCCGGTAATCATGGCGGCTAAGCCGTGGCTGATCTCGTGGAAAAAGGTTTGAATCCAGGTGAATGGCCAGTTAAGTATCGGTATAAACGAGACCACGATGGCAGCGGCCATGATGATGATAAATTGGTGTTGCAGCTTCATTGCCGTACCTTCAAGAGAGGAAGTGACACCGGCCACAAGCCCAAAATGTTTGTCATCGGAGGCTGGCACCATAAACGAATTTCACACAAATCTCCACACGCCTATTCGGGCCAATAAAGAAACTTCGAATAAAAAATGGCTCAATACACTTGCACAAAAACAAAGCATGTATATAATTACATGCATGTTTATTTACACATGTGCGTAAAAATAATGGAAAACCTAACTTCGCGACAACAAGATGTCCTTAATCTGATTCGCCAGCATATTAACAATACCGGCATGCCACCCACCCGCAGTGAAATTGCCAAGGCCCTTGGCTTTAAATCTGCCAATGCTGCCGAACAACACCTGCGGGCACTGGCAAAAAAAGGTGCCATAAAAATGACCGCTGGTGCCTCAAGAGGCATTCAAATTATTAATCACATCGATGAACCGGAAGGGCTACCCGTGGTTGGGCGCGTGGCCGCAGGCAGCCCACTGCTCGCCGAACAACATATTGAAGAGTATATCTCAGTTAAAGGGGAGTTCTTTCACCCCGCCGCCAGTTACCTGCTTAAAGTACACGGTATGAGCATGAAAAATATCGGCATACTCGATGAAGACCTGCTGGCCGTACACACCACAAAACAGGTGAAAAATGGCGATATAGTTGTGGCTCGTATTGAAGATGAAGTCACGGTAAAGCGCTTTCACCAAGAGGGGTACCGTGTCACGTTAATCGCAGAGAACCCCGACTTTTCACCAATTGAAATCGATTTACGCCATCAAAACTTTGAAATTGAAGGCATCGGAGTGGGCATCATTCGCAAGGGTGGAGCACTTTAAAATGAAAATTAAAACACACCATGAACAACCGCTTTCCTCTGGATCAAGCAACCCGTTAATCCCCGAAAGCATGATGTGGCAAGGGGGAATTATTGAGATCATCACCCATAAAAATGGTAATGAACTGGAATCAATTTTATCACTATTAACCACCTCCCCCCGCCACGATCGCTGGATCGCCTGGGTGGGTGCCGCACTCCATTCTGATAACAGCGCACTCCAAAAACTCTCTGCATCGCCTCATCGGCTACTTCATGTTCACCTTAGAGAGCAGGAAAACCATCTTAAAGTACTTGGAAAAGCGCTATCAACCGGACGCTGTAGCGCTGTTATCGCACGATCAAAACAACACAATGTACAAGAGCTGCAACAATTACGGATAGCTGCCCATAAAGGAAAAACTATCGGTATTCTCCTCAAAGAGAGTGATAACCAGGATAAAAAAAGTGTACCCACAAACCACAGCAGCATTACACTACTCAATCAGCAGAGTAAAACCTTGAATAGTGCGTTCAATGACGACATGACAGCCAGTCAAACTTCGATAGAAATAAACAGCAAATTCAGCCAGAATAACCAGCTTAGTTTCTTTTAATTGAGAGATACAAAAGTATTTGGAGGCTGAGGCTTTAGCCAAGTCCATTTATCTCTCAACCCTGACTTGTTGGAGCAATAGACAATAAATATGACTGAACAGCCAGCCTCACAAAAAGTACGCATTGATAAATGGCTATGGGCCGCTCGCTTTTATAAAACCCGCGCACTGGCCACAGCAGCCATCAATGGCGGAAAAATTGCAATTAACCACCATCGCACAAAACCCTCTCGCCAATTAAAAGTTGGTGAACAAGTCACCATCAGCAAAGGCCCTTACAAAACCACAATCGAAGTGATGAACTTGTCAGACAAGCGTGGGCCAGCAAAAATAGCCGTCACCCTCTACAACGAAACAGATGAGAGCGTGCAACAACGCCAGCAGCTATCAGAACAACTCAAAATCGAAAGAGCCGCCACAGCCAACTACGAAGGCAAGGGACGACCATCAAAACGAAAGCGCCGCCACATCATTCGCTTTACCAATAAAAACAGCAGCCAATAAAACCCGCGACCAATGCTTTATCACCAAGCTGGATTAATACCACGTTCCGTAGCATTTCACTGGGAAAGCCTCCTAGCCATTTGCAGTTCCACGGTAAGTAGTCACTCACCGCTACTTTTGTAGCTTCCTTATGTCAATTTTTGTCAACAGAAAATAGAGTTATCAACACAACTTTTTTCTGTCAGTCATTTTTGACACCATCGTATCTCCAGCCGATTAAGATTACTATTGACTTGCATAACATATTGATAATAAAAGATTTTAAGTAGGTGCTTATTTTTTGATCAATCTAACAAAAGTGTAATAAAGACGGGCTTTGGAACGCTATTCACACAATCTATCCACAAAGTTATCCACAGGGTTTGTGGAAAACTAAATTTCCCTTGGAAAGACGGTAAGTTAGCGCCTAAAGTAAAAGAAGAGATGCACCCGTGATTCATGGGTGAAAAAAATAACCGGCTATTTTTAACTCTGTTTTGCTCAACTCAGAGTAGGTACTGTATTAAGGAGGCTGAATAAGTCTGGTTGAATTTAGACAGTCAGGAGTTATTCAGCACTTCCTTAACTTCTTCTACATCCCTAAGTAAGCTATTGCAGGTGATCGCCAACCAATCAAGGCACTTTCGGAGGCAAAAAAAATGCCGACCGGACGATTCCAGGTCAGCATTTTTTATGAATTTTGGTAGTCGCGAGTGGATTCGAACCACCGACCCCCACCATGTCAAGGTGGTGCTCTAACCAACTGAGCTACGCGACTATTTTGCAGTGGCGGGAATACTACCAAGCCATTATTCAAAGTACAAGGTCATTTCCCAACAATTTACTGCCTTCGTACAGTGCGGTTCCTCATATTGCTCTGAGTTGGGGGTAGACGCTTATACCGGATCAAGCCTCGACCCTCAGTAAAGGGGTGGAGGCCGGTCTGTTACAAAAGGCAGCTACGAAATCAGCGCACTCTCTTTGAGGTGGTGGATCTGATCACGCACCGTACTCGCCTCTTCAAACTCCAGATTGCTGGCGTGTTGATACATTTTATCTTCCAGTTGTTTGATCTCTTTTTTAAGCTGAGTCGGTGTCATTTTGGCATAAATGGCGACCTCTTCAGCGACATGTGCATACTCTTTTGCGGTGGTTGGCCCGCCTGGCCGCCCGCCCTGCATCACATCAAGAATCGCTTTTTTGATCCCTTTCGGGGTGATGCCATTGGCTTGGTTATGTGCGATCTGTTTGGCTCTGCGCCGTTCGGTTTCATCGATAGCCATACGCATTGAATTGGTTATTTTATCGCCGTACAGAATGGCACGGCCATTTAGATTGCGAGCGGCACGGCCAATGGTCTGAATCAACGAGCGCTTGGAGCGCAAAAAACCCTCTTTGTCCGCATCGAGGATCGCCACTAATGAGACTTCAGGAATATCCAGCCCCTCACGCAACAGATTAATGCCCACCAACACATCAAACACCCCCAACCGCAAGTCGCGCAAAATCTCTACCCGTTCAACGGTGTCGATATCCGAGTGCAGATAGCGCACCTTAATGCCGTGTTCATTGAGGTAATCACTCAGATCTTCTGCCATGCGTTTGGTTAGCGTGGTCACCAATACCCGCTCACCCATTGCAATACGCTTGTTGGCTTCTGAGAGCAGGTCATCCACCTGGGTCGCCACCGGGCGGACCTCAATTTGCGGATCAACCAATCCGGTGGGGCGTACCACCTGTTCTGCCACTTCACCGGAGTGTGCCATCTCGTACTCCGACGGTGTGGCAGAGACATAAATAGTTTGTGGTGAGAGTCGCTCAAACTCTTCAAACTTCATCGGTCGGTTATCAAGTGCTGAGGGTAATCTGAAACCGTACTCCACCAAGTTTACTTTTCGGGCATGATCGCCTTTGTACATCCCCCCAATTTGCGGGACAGTGACATGACTTTCGTCAATCACCAGCAGTGCATCAGCAGGCAGATAATCAAATAGCGTGGGCGGTGCTTCACCCGGCGCACGGCCTGAAAGGTATCGGGAGTAATTTTCGATACCGGAGCAGTAGCCCAACTCAACCATCATCTCGATATCGTAGTTAACCCGCTGCTCGATGCGCTGCGCCTCTACCAGTTTATCCACACTGCGAAGCTGTGCCAGGCGCTCTTTCAATTCAGCCTTGATGTGATCGATAGCATCCAGAATCGTTTGCCGTGGGGTAACGTAATGAGTGCTGGGGTAAATTGTCGCTCGCGGCACCCGCTGCAATACTTCACCGGTCAGGGGGTCAAACCACGCCAGCGATTCAACCTCATCATCAAACAGCTCAATCCGCAGCGCCCGCTTCTCTTCATCTGCCGGGAAAATGTCGATCACCTCGCCTCGCACCCGGAACTGGCCACGGCGGAAATCAGTGTCATTGCGGGTATATTGCAACTCGGCCAGGCGCTTCAGGACCGCCCGTTGATCAATAATTTCACCCTGTGAGAGATGCAACATCATCTTTAGATAAGAGTTAGGGTCACCCAAGCCATAGATCGCGGAAACTGTTGAGACGATGACGGTATCCTTACGTTCAAGAATCGCCTTGGTCGCCGACAGACGCATCTGCTCTATGTGCTCGTTGATCGAGGCATCTTTCTCTATAAAGGTATCGGTGCTCGGCACATACGCTTCAGGCTGGTAATAGTCGTAATAGGAGACAAAATATTCCACCGCATTTTCGGGGAAAAACTCACGTATTTCGGCATAGAGTTGCGCTGCCAGGGTTTTATTCGGTGCCATAATCAGCGCCGGTCGCTGTAACTCGGAAATAACATTTGCAATGGTAAACGTCTTACCCGAGCCGGTCACCCCCAGCAAGGTCATTCCGGCCTCACCAGCCTTTAATCCTTCGATCAAGGTTGTGATTGCCGTCGGCTGGTCACCCGCTGGGCTGAATTTTGAATTTAATTTGAAAGGTTTGTTCATAAAGTGATTCTGAAACTCGCACGAATAACGTAATATATTAATTCAATCTGTGGACTAAAAAGGCTTGCACTTGAATATGCATCTTTCGAAGCGCGTCCAGCGTATAAAACCATCCCCCACGCTCCTCATTACAGCACGGGCCAATGAGCTCAAGGCCGCAGGAAAAGACATTATTGGTCTTGGTGCTGGCGAACCTGACTTTGACACCCCAGCGCATATAAAGTCAGCGGCAATCGAAGCCATCAATGACGGCTTCACCAAGTATACCGCAGTTGATGGCACCCCTGAACTCAAGCAGGCCATCATAGATAAACTTCAACGCGATAACCAGCTGGACTATCAAGCTGAACAGATATTAGTCTCCTGTGGCGGCAAGCAAAGCTTCTTCAACCTGGCCCAGGCGATGCTTGATGAGGGTGATGAGGTAATCATCCCCGCCCCCTACTGGGTCTCCTATCCCGATATGGTGCTACTGGCTGATGCCACACCGGTGATTGTTGAAACATCACTGGAGGAGCACTTCAAGATAACCGCAGAAAAGCTGGAGGCGGCGATTACCGACAGAACACGCCTGGTGGTGATCAACAGCCCTTCTAACCCAAGCGGTGTCTGCTACAGCAGAGCCGAGCTGGCCGAGCTGGCTGCGGTGCTCGAAAAACACCCGAACATCGTTATTGCCAGTGATGATATGTATGAGCATATCATCTGGAGCGACGAACCCTTTTGCAATATATTGATGGCTTGCCCGGCGCTGTATGATCGCACCATGGTATTAAATGGTGTCTCCAAAGCCTACTCAATGACCGGCTGGCGCATCGGTTATGCGGCGGGGCCTGCTGAATTAATCAAGGCGATGAAAAAGATCCAGTCACAAAGCACTTCAAACCCCACCTCGATCTCACAGGTTGCGGCAACCGCTGCACTGAATGGCGAGCACCACTGTGTTGAGATGATGCTCAGGGAGTTTGAAAAACGTCATCGCTATGTTGTTGCTGCGCTAAATGCCATCGAAGGCGTCGAATGTTTGCCATCACAGGGAGCATTTTACTCCTTCCCCTGCATGAAAAAAGTGATTGGGCGCATGGATAACGTTAAAAATGATGTTGAATTAGCAGCGTTTCTTCTCACCGAAGCAGGCGTGGCATTGGTACCCGGTTCTGCCTTTGGATCACCCGGTTATATGCGACTCTCTTTTGCCACCAGCATGGAGAACCTTAAAAAGGCAATTAAGCGTATAGAATCAGCACTTTGCGCATAAATTCAACACCCAAATAAATATCACTCAGGGTGTTGACCCAATGGGGGTGTTTCTGTAGTATACGCACAACTTATCGAGCAGATAATTGTTATTCCCTGATAACTCAGTTGGTAGAGTAGCGGACTGTTAATCCGTTTGTCGCTGGTTCGAGCCCAGCTCAGGGAGCCATATTCAAAACCCTGGGATAAAACCAGGGTTTTTTTAGTTTAACCCTAATCCCCAGATAGAAACACGCATGTTACGCAAGTCATTGATCCCACAGAAAAATAAAAAATAGCCGCCAAACCAACGGGTGCGACTCATATTTTTAATTTCACTGTGAAACCAATATCTTACATACCATCTCGCATTTCTATCTGGGGATTAGGGTTTAAAAAAATCACTATTCCCTGATAACTCAGTTGGTAGAGTAGCGGACTGTTAATCCGTTTGTCGCTGGTTCGAGCCCAGCTCAGGGAGCCATATTCAAAACCTTGGGATAAAACCAGGGTTTTTTGGTTTAACCCTAATCCCTGATAACTCAGTTGGTAGAGTAGCGGACTGTTAATCCGTTTGTCGCTGGTTCGAGCCCAGCTCAGGGAGCCACACACAGAAAAGCCTGTAGAGCGATCTACAGGCTTTTTTTGTCTGTGGGAGCTATCTTTAGATGGCGAAATAGACCCATCGCAAGTTGAAGCTTGCTCCTACGTGTGCGGGGTTTGGATCAGCTTTACAGCTCTGAAGCATGCTTTTCCAGATACGAAGCAACACCATCCGCATCCGGCTTCATGCCTTCATCACCTTTGTTCCAGCCGGCAGGACAAACTTCACCGTGCTCTTCAGAGAACTGGAGCGCATCAACCAGGCGTACCATCTCATCAACATTACGACCCAGTGGCAGATTGTTAACAACCTGAGACTGCACAACACCCTCTTTATCAATCAGGAACGAGCCACGCAGTGCAACTGATGCCTCAGGGTGCTCAACACCGTATGCCTTGACGATTGAGTGATCAACATCCGCAATCAGTGGGAATTTGATCGGGCCAATACCGCCATTCTCAACCGCAGTATTACGCCAGGCGTAATGAGAAAACTGTGAGTCAATAGAGACACCAACCACCTCAACACCGCGCTCTTTCAGCGCATCAACACGGTGATCGTGTGCCAGAATTTCCGAAGGACATACAAAGGTAAAATCCAGTGGATAGAAGAAAAGCACAACATACTTGCCACGCAGATCCGACAGTTTAAAATTTTCTACAATAGTACCGTCTGCCAGTACCGCTGGCGCACAAAAATCAGGAGCTTGCTTAGTTACTAATACCGTCACGTTGTTATCCTCTAAAAGTGGGTCTGTTATTCGATATATGCTGAATAGTGGCATACTACAATGCAAATTAGACTAAGTCTATATTTATTTCATCAAGAAAGCTCTGGATAAGTGGGGTCAGAATGAGACTGAGCGGAAATAATCATGGCTTGCTCAAAGCTTCCTGAATAGACCCAGTGTATTATGTGAAAATGAACTGTCAAACAATAAAACCACAATGAACACTTCCTACCGGGGCAGGTTTGCCCCCTCACCCACCGGCCCACTGCATTTCGGCTCGTTAGTCGCCGCCGTGGGCAGTTACCTGGCCGCATCGATTCAGAACGGTGAGTGGTACCTTCGCATCGAAGATCTTGACCCACCACGGGAGGTGCCGGGTGCTGCAGATGAGATATTGCGCTGTCTGGATACTTTTGGCTTTGCATGGCACGGAAAGGTGGTCTACCAAAGCCAGCGTCACGCCGCCTATCATGCGGCACTGGAGCAGTTACAAAAGGAGCGTTTAACCTTCCCCTGCATCTGCACACGAAAAGTACTATCCGGTTCTCCCATCTATCCAGGTAACTGTCGCCACCGACAAGGGGCAATGGAGCAACCACACACGACCCGCCTGCGGGTAGCGGATAAGAGAATTCAATTTAACGATCGCCTGCAGGGTCTGCAACGGCAAAACATTGCCAAAGAGGTGGGGGATTTTATTATTCAGCGTGCCGATCACCTGTTTGCCTACCAGCTTGCGGTGGTGGTGGATGATGCCGAGCAAGGCATTACCGAGGTGATTCGTGGCAGCGATTTATTAACCGTAACAGGCCGGCAAATCTATCTGCAGCAACAGCTACAGTTGACCACACCAAGCTACGGCCACTTGCCGATTGTGGTTAACCCGGCGGGTGATAAGTTGAGCAAACAGACCTTTGCTCAACCATTAAATAGCGACCAGCCCGCTCCTCAGCTCTGGTACGCACTACAGTTTTTAGGGCAAGCACCACCAGCCGCACTCAAAGATGATTCACTTTCTGAGATCTGGCGGTGGGCTAAAGCAAATTGGTGCTGGCATGCAATACCTTCACAACCAAAAAAAACGACAACCCTCCCGGATCAATAGAGCATCGTGCGCCCCAGTTGTGGCTGCTGGGTTAATTTGAAGCCCTGTTTTTCAAGCAACGAGATAACCCCCTGCTCACCGCCCAGGTGGCCGCCACCAATCACCACCAGGTAATCCTCCCTCCCTTTCAGCATGGTGATAATTTTATCGGCCATGCCGTAATTGCGTTCAATAACCTGACGTTCAAAGGGTGCCACCAACGCGGGGTATTGCTGTTTGGGGTATTCCATCAACCGGTAAATAGCCTCTGCATCGCCCTGATGCCACGCAAGGCTCATCTCATTGATATCATCGGCTATTTGCGGCAGTTGCTCTAATGTCAGTCGCAGAGAGAGATCCTGCTCCTCTGCACTATCACCCGCCAATACTGCCAACTGCTGACCGAGAGACTCCAAGCTGATAATCGGTTTAATGCCTTGTGCTTTGTTGATAAGGTGATTATCCACCCCTAAATCCGCACGGTAACCCAAAGTAGCCAGCTTTTGCATCACCAGTGTTAGCGCCAAATACCAGGGGCGCATCCGTTGGTAACCCGCAGGTAAGCCCTTGAATTGAGACAACTGCCGCGCCGTCTCGCGACTCAATTGATCATCTAACACTGCTCCTTCAGACAAGAGACCAAGCTGCTGAATTTTTTGAAACATCACCAGCGGATCAATGGCTAGAATATTCAGTTCAACCACCAGCTGGTCCGTTTTTTGATAGGCGCGCTCCACGCATTGATCCAGCGGATAGTCCTCGGCACGCATCATATGGATGGAGCCCAACAGATAGACGGTATTGCGCTCCCCCGGCACCTCCCACAAAAGGCAACTCGCCTCTTCTGCATGCAGTGAAGCAGAGCAGAGCAGCCCCAGAAGCAGCAACCAACCAGTTAAATTGATCACTCGGTATTGCGCTTTACTCTCCATGAAGCGTCACCACAATAGAACGAGAACCACCCTGGTTTCGGTGTTCACAAAGGTAAATACCCTGCCAGACACCCAAGCTCAGCTGCCCGGCAGTAATAGGAATGGTCAGGCTACACCCCAAAATACTCGATTTCAGGTGGGCAGGAAGATCATCTGTCCCCTCATCCACATGGCGATAGTAGGGCTCATTTTCGGGTACGTGGCGACTGAAATAGCCCTCAAAGTCCTGCCTCACGGTTGGATCTGCATTTTCATTAATGGTGAGTGAAGCTGAGGTGTGTTGAATGAAAACCGTCATCACACCAATAGAGATGCCTGACAACTCAGGCAGCTCATCCAAAATCTCGGCGGTTATCAAGTGGAATCCCCTCGACTTTGATCGTAAATGAATCTTTTTCTGTACCCACATCAAAAACACCTCAAAATCTACGCCCGGGAAACAAACTCATCACTATCACTGTTAACCTTAATCACCTCACCAGAGCTGATATATTCAGGCACCTGAACTACCAGTCCGGTACTTAATGTCGCCGGTTTAGTGCGTGCCGAAGCGGATGCCCCTTTGATACTGGGTGAAGTCTCAACAATCGTCAATGCCACCGTGGTCGGCAACTCAATGCCCATTAACAGATCATCTACAATTAATGCATAAATACCCTCAAGCCCATCACTCAGGTACTTTATCTCATCCTCCAACACCTCATCCGAAAGCGTATATTGATCATAGGTTTCAACATCCATAAAGGTGCAGCCATCACCATCGCGAAACAAAAACTGCACCAGACGCCGCACCAGATCAACATCCTGCAGCGCCTCATCCCCCTTATAACTGGCCTCAAACTTCTGTTTACTGACCACATCCCGGCCACGTACTTTGTAAAGTGTGCTACCGCTGCGCGAAGAGGGTGATTGAACCTGCACCCCTTTCACCATAATGGTTCGGTTATCAACCCTGAAAACCACCCCTTTTTTAACCTCACTCGCTTTCATACAACGCCCCTAATCATAAACTGTGCGGACTCTACCGGTTACGGCAACCCATAAAGCGGCAGGAAAGCCTAATAAACTACCCCGCAGCGCTCGACTTCCACTTCGTGGAAGCGGGGTCGTTTATTAGACCCACTATTGCCTCAAATAATCGAAAAAACTGACTCAAAATGGTTTTCTCTCGCTACGATTCCCCAAGTCCGACAGTCTGCTAGTGAAGTTACCTGAATAATTGCAAGAGCCATTTTTAGATGGCGAAACAAGTTCGTAGTACCACTACAAGAGCTTGGGGATGTAGAGGAAGTTAAAGTAGGGTCTAATATAATATTACGTCATCTCCTTTATAGAGGTTACCCCAACTCAGCCAAATCCCCCCGACTCTCCAACCACGCCTTGCGATCAGGAGAGCGTTTTTTCGCCAGCAACATATCCATCAATTGATGGGTTTCATCGCCCGATTCAATCGTCAGTTGAACCAGGCGACGGGTGTCCGGTGACAATGTTGTCTCTCTTAGCTGGAGTGGGTTCATCTCGCCCAGCCCTTTAAAGCGCATAACGTTCACCTTACCGCGCTTCTTCTCTGCGGCGATACGATCCAGAACACCATTTTTTTCTGCTTCATCCAGCGCGTAGTAGGTCTCTTTGGCAACATCAATACGAAACAGCGGGGGCATCGCGATGTAGATATGGCCGGCCACCACCAGTGGGCGAAAGTGACGCAAAAAGAGCGCACAGAGCAGTGTGGCGATATGAGCGCCGTCAGAGTCAGCATCCGCCAGCACACAGACCTTTCCATAACGCAGTCCTGAAAAGTCATCCGAACCCGGGTCGACACCAATCGCCACTGAAATGTCATGTACCTCCTGCGAGGCCAGCACCTGAGTCGATTCCACTTCCCAGGTATTCAAGATTTTCCCACGCAGTGGCATGATCGCCTGGAAGTTTTTATCCCGCGCCTGCTTTGCCGAACCACCAGCCGAGTCACCCTCCACCAAAAACAGCTCGGTTCGGGCGCTATCCTGTGAACTACAATCGGCCAGTTTTCCCGGCAGTGCTGGCCCCTGGGTCACTTTTTTACGTACCACTTTTTTACTGGCACGCAGACGTTTCTGGGCGTTATTGATTGCCATATCGGCCAGGCTTTCACCAATATCGGGGTGTTGGTTTAGGTAGAGACTAAAGGCATCTTTCACCACCCCGGAGACGAAAGCGGCACACTCCCGAGAGGAGAGCCGCTCTTTGGTCTGCCCCGAAAACTGTGGATCAGCCATCTTCACCGATAAAATATAGGCCACCCGCTCCCACACATCATCGGGAGTCAGCTTAACCCCCCTTGGCAGTAAATTTCGGAATTCACAGAACTCGCGCACGGCATCGGTTAACCCGCTACGCAGGCCGTTGATATGGGTTCCGCCCTGAATGGTCGGCACCAGATTCACATAACCCTCGGTGACTGCATCGCCCCCGTCAGGCAACCAGGTGACTGCCCAATCCACCGCCTCCAGGTTACCCGAAAAAGAGCCCATAAACGGTGGCGCTGGCAACTGCTCGCTCCCTTTCAGCTCATCCAGCAGATAATCTTGCAGGCCATCTTCGTAATGCCACTCGTGGGATTCCCCCCCCTCCTCTTTAAAGCACACCTTCAAACCGGGGCAGAGTACCGCCTTAGCGCGCAACATATGTTTAAGGCGGGTTACAGAAAATTTCGCACTATCAAAAAACTGCGGATCAGGCCAAAAGCGAATGGTAGTGCCCACATTGCGCTTGCCAACATCGCCCACCACCTTTAAATCAGAAGCCTTGTTGCCATTCTCAAAAGCGATATGCTGCTCTTTACCGTCACGGCGCACCCAGACATCAAGTCGTTTGCTCAGGGCGTTCACCACCGAAACCCCGACACCATGCAGACCGCCGGAAAATTGATAATTGCTATTGGAAAATTTACCGCCTGCGTGCAGCTTGGTCAGGATAACCTCCACCCCAGGAATCCCCTCGTCTGGGTGCATATCCACCGGCATGCCACGACCATTATCACGCACCTCAATCGATTGATCTTTATAGAGTGTCACCTCAATCAGCTTGGCATAACCCGCCATCGCTTCATCGACACTGTTATCGATCACCTCCTGCGCCAAATGGTTGGGCCGTTCAGTCTGGGTATACATGCCGGGACGTTTCCGTACCGGCTCAAGGCCACTTAAAACCTCAATGGAAGCCGCATCATAATTACTCATACTGCCCTCTACTCCTCCCGACCGAATTTCATTTATCCACATCCTACCACAAGCCATTCACCTTGCCCGGCCATATTGACCGGTTAACCCATCTGGGTTAGGGTAGCCGATTCTCGTCAACAGGGGGTTCAGGTGCCTAGAAAATCCACAAAATTCAACTTTGAAAACTCGATTGAAGAGCTGGAAAAAATTGTAGAACAGATGGAGAGCGGTGACATCACCCTGGAAGAGTCCCTCAAATACTTTGAACGTGGCATTGAGTTAACACAGAGCTGTCAACAGATACTCTCGTCCGCCGAGCAGAAGGTGGAAATATTAATGCAAAAAAACGGTCAACAACAGCGCGTATCGTTCGATAGTGAGAGTACGCCTGAATAATCATCCAGCGAGTAGATGACCGTGAACTTAAAAAGCTGTTTCACCCAGTATCGAACACGTGTTGATGGTGCCCTTGATCACTGGCTGCCCGGTGATGATATCCACCCGACCCACTTGCATGAAGCGATGCGCTACGCCACCTTTAATGGTGGCAAGCGTGTTCGTCCGCTACTCACCTACCTGACCGGTGAAGCGCTGAATATCGCCCCGGAACAGTTGGATGGCCCCGCCTGCGCCATTGAACTCATTCATAGCTACTCGCTAGTACACGATGATCTACCGGCCATGGATGATGATGACCTGCGACGTGGCAAACCCACCTGCCATAAAGCCTATGACGAAGCGACTGCGATTCTGGTCGGTGACGGGCTACAGGCACTCGCCTTCTATATTCTGGCCCACGACGACAACATGGTCGACGATACCAACGCCCGCTTGCGCATGTGTGCACTGCTGGCACAATCCAGTGGCTCCCGGGGCATGGTGGGTGGTCAGGCGATCGACCTGGCTGCGGTTGGAAAATCACTGAGCCTGGCTGAACTACAAGATATGCATATCCACAAAACCGGGGCACTAATTCGTACCAGTGTGATGCTGGCCGCCTACAGCAAACCGGATCTCGACAACGGGTTGATTGAAAAACTTGATCACTACGCAAAATGTATCGGCCTCAACTTCCAGATCAAAGATGACATTCTAGATATCGAAGCTGACACCGAGACGCTGGGCAAACCACAAGGCTCCGACGTCGATGCCAATAAACCCACCTACCCTGCCATTGTCGGTATGGAGGATGCCAAGCGGATGATGATGGATCTGCACCAGGAGGCACTCGACAGCCTCACCCCCTTTGGTGACAAGGCAGAACGCCTGCGCCAATTAGCCGAGTACATCATCAGTCGCGAATACTGATATACTACAGCACACCCCACTCAGAAGGATTACGCCGAACGATGGCGAGCAGCAATACAGAGAACAACACTTCCGCCTCAACGGATGAAGATCACCCGGCCTGCACACTGCTGGAACAGATCGTCACGCCCGAACAGCTGCGTGAACTCAGCCCAGAACAGCTACCCACCCTGGCAGAAGAGCTGCGCCACTTTCTGCTGGAGTCTGTCAGCAAAACCGGCGGTCACCTCTCGTCAGGTCTCGGCGCTATCGAACTCACCATCGCCCTGCACTATGTCTTCAACACCCCCAGTGACCGCCTGGTTTGGGATGTGGGCCACCAGAGCTACCCGCACAAAATTCTCACTGGCCGTCGTGAACAGATGGCAAGCATCCGCCAACACAACGGACTCTCCGGCTTCCCAAAACGAACCGAGAGCTCCTACGATGCATTTGGTGTCGGCCACTCCAGTACCTCGATCAGTGCCGCGCTGGGGATGGCGATTGCCGCTCAACACGCCAAAAATGACCGCAAATCGATCGCCATTATCGGCGATGGTGCGATGACCGCCGGCATGGCATTTGAAGCACTCAACCACGCCGGTCATCTAGATGCCAACCTGCTGGTTATTCTCAATGACAATGAGATGTCAATCTCGCCCAACGTTGGCGGGCTATCCAACTACCTCGCCAAAGTGCTCTCCGGCAAGTTCTACTCCTCAGTGCGCGAAGGCGGCAAAAAAGTATTTAAAAACATGCCCGCCGTCTCAGAGCTGGCACGCCGTACAGAAGAGCATGTAAAAGGAATGGTGGTGCCCGGCACGCTATTTGAAGAGCTGGGCTTCCACTACATCGGCCCGGTGGATGGTCACGATCTCGATACACTGCTCACCACGTTGCAAAACATCAAATCCCTGCACGGCCCTCAATTTCTGCACGTGGTCACCAAGAAGGGTAAAGGGTATAAACTGGCCGAAGAGGATCCTTGTAAGTTCCACGGCGTCACCCCCTTTAACCGCGAGAATGGCGAAAAAAAGAGCAACGCCAAAGCCGGAAAGAGTTACACCGAAGTGTTTGGTGAGTGGCTGTGCGACACCGCCACCCAAGACCAACGGCTGATCGGTATCACCCCCGCCATGAGTGAAGGCTCCGGCATGGTTGAATTCAGCCAGCGCTTTGCCGAACGCTATATCGATGTGGGCATTGCCGAGCAACACGCCGTCACCTTGGCCGCTGGCCTCGCCTGTGAAGGGTTAAAACCGGTTGTCGCCATCTACTCCAGCTTTCTACAACGGGGCTACGACCAACTACTGCACGATGTGGCGATACAAAACCTGCCGGTTCTGTTTGCCGTAGATCGCGCCGGCATCGTCGGCCCCGACGGCCCCACACATGCGGGTTGTTACGACATCAGCTTCCTGCGCTGCGTACCCAACATCAGCATCATGACCCCCGCCGACGAACAGGAGTGCCGGGCGCTGCTCAGCACTGGCTATCAACTGGACAGCCCGGCGGTTGTTCGCTACCCCAGAGGCGGTGGCCCAGGCGTTAAAACAGCCGAAAACCTGGAACCTCTCCCTTTCGGAAAAGGTGAAATCCGCCGTCAGGGAAAAGGCATCGCCATCCTCAACTTTGGCCCGCTACTGCAAGAGGCACTCCAGGCCGCCGAACAGCTCGACGCCACTGTGGCCAACATGCGCTTTGTCAAACCGCTGGATCACACCCTGCTGCGCCAACTCGCCGAACAACACGAAACGTTGATCACCCTGGAAGACAACGCCACCATCGGCGGCGCAGGCAGTGGAGTAAACGAATGGCTGGCAGCGCAAAACATCCAGCGCCGGGTAATCAACCTCGGCCTGCCCGATCGCTACATCGAACACGGCAGCCGCGAAGCACTACTCGCCAGCTGCGGTCTTGATGCCCAGGGTATTATCACGAGTGCGCAAAACGAGCTATAATCGCTCTATAGCGCATTAAGGGATGTAGAATTTATTAAAATACCGCTCTTACTTGTCTTCTACATCCCTAAACTCTTTTCAAAAACAGAATGAATATGTTAAACAAAAAACAGACACTGAAAACACTCTACCAAGCGCTGAGCGACAGGCCATTAAACTTTGGTGAAGATACCGAGTTGTATGAACCTTACGTCGAAAAACTACCCGGTGGCGATCCTATTCTTGAGTTGAAAACGACAATTGAATTCTCTGAATCAGAAAGCCTGCATCTTGTCAGTGGACAGCGCGGCACTGGCAAAAGCACCGAATTACTCAGGCTGAAATACTTATTGGAAAAAGAGAGTCAATACACCGTATTTTACCTCAACATGCTCGACTATTTATCAGAATCTGAACCAGTGGAGATCAGCGATTTCCTGCTTGCCGCCTCTTCCGGCCTCGCCGCCCAAGCAGAAGAACGCTATGGTTTAAATTCGCTGCATGAAGGTTACTGGGAGCGCATACAAAACCTGCTCTCCTCCGAAATCAAGCTCGAAGGCGTCGATGCTAAAGCAGCTGCTGCCGGTTTTAGTGCTACCTTTAAAGCGCGGTTAAAAAAAGATGTCACATTCAAGCGCCAGTTACAGAAAGCAGCCCAAGGGCACATTGTACAACTAACGACGCAAGTGAATGAGTTTGTCATTGATCTGGTCAGTGCAGTCCGGAAAAAATTAGGCAATCAACAACAAATTGTTTTTATTGTTGACTCCTTCGAGCAGATTCGCGGCACCAGCCAGAGCGCCCACGAAGTACACGACAGCGTAGTGCGTCTATTTGGACACCACGGTGAAAATCTGCACCTGCCACAGCTCCATTTTGTGATTACCGTACCACCTTATCTCACCATAGCCGCGCCGGGCATTAGCCGCCTGACTCAAAGTAACCCAGTCATCACCCTGCCGAGTGTGCATGTAAAAAGCCGCAATGGTCAGCCGGATGAAAAAGCTTTAAAGGTCATGCGCGCCATCGTTCATCGTCGCAGCCTGGGGGCAAAAGATATATTCCCCGATCATGCCATTGACCATCTGGCAGCGGCCAGCGGTGGAGATCTGCGGCACTTCTTCTCCATGCTGCGTATTGCGCTGCTAAAAACCAGCGCAGAGCTGCTGGTTGATTTACCCATCAAGGATCAAGTGATCAAACAAGCCGAAGAGTCTCAACGGCGTGATATGTTACCCATATCAGATGAAGACGTTCTCTGGCTGGCAAAAGTCCATGCCAGCAAAAAAGCTGAACTACCGAGCATTCAGCAGTTACCACTGCTGGCCCGGCTATTCGATGCCACCTTAATCATCAATTACCGCAATGGTGACGATTGGTACGACATCCATCCACTGGTAGAGACCTATGTAACAGAACGCAAAAAAGTACTCGATGAGCGTAATCGCTAACATAGAACAACCGTGGCGAGAGCTGCGCCAGCACCTCGATTGGAGTGACGACTTCTCTCTCATTTTCTATTTCAGCGATAACATCGTCGCCATGGCACAACTGCATCAGCGGGTAAAAAACTACTACCATGGCCGCACTACCCAGCTAACAACCCTCGGCTACCAGGCCAACCCCCATTGGTTACAGCACACCTTAACCCACGTACTGCAACAGGGCCACCAGACACCGCTCTGGTTAACCCTAAATCAGGACTACAGCAAGGCGGCAAAACAGCACTACACACAACTGCTATTTCGCTTGAATGAACGTCGAGATCCGTTACGTCGAGATCATAAGCAGGCGCTGTTCATCGTATTGCCAGAGTCTTTTTTATCCATTTGTCGTGAAACAGCACCGGACCTTTGGGTAATTCGAGCGTTAAGTGAGACCATTGAACAACATTCAGAAACAGATTCGGGAAAAACCTTAGAAGAGAGAATAAAACAAACCAGCAGCACCCCACCGCAAACAACCGATTTCCCCTATACAGAGTATCAACAACAGTTGATTCAAGAGTGGCAACGCCTGCGGCAGAAAAAAAGTACCGACAGAGGCGCCTTGCTGGCCATCAACCGTGCCTTTCAGGAGTTGATAAAACTGAAGCGCAGCCAAGAAGCGCAATTAGCTGCTGCTGATATGCTGAAAATTACCCGTCAGATGGGCGAGTCACCAGAGGCGCTGCGTGATCTTTCGATCTCGTTAGACAACATTGGAACGGTCGCCCAACAGCAGGGGCGCTGGGGCGAGGCCCACTCCGCCTATGACGAGAGCTTGCAACTGCGCCGTCGTCTCGCCTCGCTGCTGGGCGAGTCACCAGAGGCGCTGCGTGATCTTTCGGTCTCGCTAAATAACATTGGAACGGTTGCCCAACAGCAGGGGCGCTGGGGCGAGGCCCACTCTGCCTATAATGAGGGGCTTCAACTCGCCCGAAGGTTGGCTGGTTTATTACCTGACATTCCAGACTACCACTCACTGCCTGGTTATTTTGAAACCGCGTTAGCTGAATTGAAACAAAAGCAGAACAGCCCCTGAATCAACTGCACCCACCACGCCAAAACCCTGTACAATCCACACTCTATTTTTATGCTGTAGCACCCTCTACAGAGGATTTACCATGATATTTTCATCTCTCGATCTGGCACCCGAAATTCAACAGGCCCTGGATGCTTGCGGTTATAACCAGATGACACCAATTCAACAGCAGGCGATTATCCCTGCCCGACGTGGCCGGGATCTGCTGGCCACCGCGCAGACCGGAACCGGCAAAACCGCTGCCTTTGCGCTGCCGATTTTGCAACAAATGTGTGACCGCCCCAAGTCGATCTTACCCGGCGACGTGCGCACGCTGATCTTAACCCCCACCCGGGAGCTGGCTGAACAGTTAGCAGAGACTATCGGCCGCTATGCCCGGTTTTTACCGCTCAGCATAACCGCACTGTACGGCGGCAGTAAAACCAGCACTCAAGAGAAGAAGCTCAAAACCGGTGTCGACATCATCATCGCCACCCCTGGCCGCCTGCTGGAACACGTCGTTCAAGGCAACATCAACCTCTCCGAGGTCGAGTTCGTGGTGCTGGATGAAGCGGATCGCATGCTGGATATGGGCTTTATCACCGATGTTCAGAGCCTGCTGCAAAAAATACAAAAAAAGCACCAGACTCTGCTCTTTTCCGCCACCCTGTCGCAACCGGTCAAAGAGCTGGCCAACAAACTGCTCAATAAACCATTAGTGATCAGTGTTGCCAAACAGAATGCCATTGCCGACACCATCGAGCATGTGGTCTATCCGGTTTCAGAGCACGATAAAGCGGCGCTGTTTGTTGAGCTGATAGAGGCACAAAACTGGTTCAAGGTGTTGGTATTCACCAGCACCAAAGCGCAGGCAGATGAGCTGATGCTCAAGCTGAAAAAGGCGAAAATCAAAGCCGCACTCTGCCACGGTGATAAGAGCCAAGGCTCGCGCCGCCGTGCTCTGGCCGACTTTAAAAGCGCTAAAATACAGGTATTGATCGCCACTGAAGTGGCGGCCCGTGGACTGGACATCCAGGATCTGGAGCACGTGGTCAACTACAACCTGCCGTTTCTGGCAGAAGATTATGTACACCGCATTGGTCGGGCTGGCCGGGCCGGTAACAAAGGCCAGGCAATCTCACTGGTCAGCCGTGAAGAGGAACGCACACTAGCAAATATTGAACGGCTGATCGGCAGCCGAATTAAACGTGTCAAGATAGCAGGCTACGAAGTGGGAAGCCGCGAAACCCTGCTTGACAATATCGCACAGCGCCGCCGCCCACCCCGCACCAACAAAGCCACTCAAACCCAGATCAGCCGCAATCACACAAAAAAAAGACAGGGCTGAAATCGGTAATCACCTGCAATAGAGGGAAAACCGAACCGGTATACTACGCCCATGCCCAAAAAACCACCCACCCGTAAAAAGAGAAAAACCACCACCAAACGCCGTTGGCTCAGGTGGTTGCTGCTGGTGCTGGCAAGCGCACTCATCAGCCTCTCTGTTTACACCCTCTACCTTGACCAACTGATACAGAAAAAATTTGAAGGTCAGCGCTGGTCGGTTCCGTCTAGGGTCTATGCCCGGCCGCTGGAGCTTTATCCACAACGACCACTGACGGTGGAAAACCTGCGCAGTGAGCTGGATCTGGCCGGTTACCAACCCTCCGCCAACGGCCTTGAACCCGGCAGCTATCGCCATAACGCCGGGCGCTTTATTATCAGCACCCGTGCTTTCCGTCATTGGGACGGTGAAGAGCCTGCCCACTCGATCAAGGTGCAGATTCAGTCAGGGAAGATCCAGCAACTGAGTGATGTCGATAGCGGACGTGCTCTGAGTCTGCTCAGGCTCAAGCCGGTTGAAATCGGCACCATCAACCCCGCCCACCGGGAGGATCGTATTCTGGTTCGGCTGGCGCAACTGCCTGCCATTTTACCAATGGCCCTGCAGGCGATTGAAGATCGCAAATTTGCTCGTCACCGGGGCATCGACCTGCAAGGCATTGCCCGGGCCAGCTGGGTGAATCTACGTGCCGGACGGGTGGTACAGGGTGGCAGCACCCTGACCCAGCAACTAGTCAAAAACTTCTTCCTCAACAGCCAAAGAACCTTCAGCCGAAAATTCAATGAAGCGATTATGGCGCTGCTGCTGGAGTCGCGCTTTGACAAACAGGATATTCTCGAAGCCTACCTAAATGAGGTCTACCTCGGTCAGGATGGTAATCGCGCCATCCACGGTTTCGGGCTGGCGGCACGGTTCTACTTCAACAAACCAGCACAGGAGCTGACGCTGGCGGAATCTGCCCTGCTGGTGGCGATTGTACGCGGGCCAACCTATTACGACCCGCGCCGTCACCCGCAGCGGGCAATCGAACGCCGTAATCAGGTGATCGAGATTTTGCACCGTGATGGCATCATCGATTCAACACAAACCGCTGCCGCACTGGCTTCTCCCCTCTCAGTCACCCCACGACCCAACCGTGGCGAGAGCCGTTATCCGGCCTTTATGGGGCTGGTCAAACAGCAGTTGGCACAACATTACCGTGATCAGGATCTACGCAGCGAAGGGCTGCGAATCTTCACCACCCTGGATCCAGTTGTCCAACAGATAACCGAACAGGCCATGATCAAACAGCTTAAACAACTCAAACAGCGCCAACCCGAACGGGCCACGCTGGAGGCAGCGGTGGTGGTCAGCCGCCTGGGCAGTGCCGAGGTGAGTGCGATGGTCGGAGCCGCCAAACCACAATACCGGGGCTTTAACCGGGCGTTGGAGATGCGTCGCCCGGTGGGGTCGCTGCTCAAACCCGCCATCTACCTCACTGCCCTCGCCCAGCCACAACACTACACCCTGGCCAGCCTGATTGAGGATGAGGAGATCAATCTGCCGCAAGCCGATGGCAGCATCTGGTCACCCGCCAACTATGACCACACCAGCCATGGCGCAATTCCGCTGATCACCGCGCTGGCGCAATCCTACAATCAGGCTGCGGTCAAACTGGGAATGGAGCTGGGGCTGCGCTCAGTGGTTGATACCCTGCAACAACTCGGCATTAATAATCAGATACCGCCCTACCCCTCCATCATGCTCGGCAGCCTGGAACTCTCACCACTGGCAGTAGCACAGATGTATCAAACCTTGGCTGACCGAGGCTATTACACCCCGTTGCGGGCGGTACGTGAAGTGCTGAATGCCCAACACCAACCCCTGCAACGCTACGCCTTAGAGACCGAAAAACGCTTTTCACCCGCCGCGGTTTATCTGCTCAATGAAGCCCTGCGCCGAGCCTTGCGACAAGGCACCGGCAAGCGAATCGGCGCACAACTGCCGTCCACCCTAAGTCTGGCTGGCAAGACCGGCACCACCAATCAACTGCGCGATAGCTGGTTTGCCGGGTTTGGCAGCGAATATCTCGGGGTGGTGTGGCTGGGTAATGATGACAATCTGGTAACAGGGCTGACCGGTGCCAGCGGTGCCCTGCCTATCTGGGCCGCTCTGATGAGTCAACTGGAGGGTAACCTGGAGCCTCTGCCCGCCCCGCCAGAGATTATCTATAAAGTGGTTGATAGCGAAAGCGGCCTGCTGGCCGACACTGGCTGCGAGAGCCGTTTTGAATTACCCTTTATTGACGGCTCGCAACCCCAGGCATCGGCCCCCTGTCGTAATAGCCGGGAGTGGGGCATGTTGGAGCGATTAAAAGGATGGTTTAAATAATGAGATACTGCGCCCTGATATTACTCCTCACCCTCAGCGGCTGTAGCACGCTGCCCACCCCACCAAAAGATCAACAACAGAGCCTGAGCGCCGCCGACACATTGCTGGCGCAAGCTGATACCAAAGCCGCCAATGGAGAGATACAACAAGCGATTGCGGTGCTGGAACGTGCCGTGCGGCTGCAACCGCGCAATGCACAAGCCTGGTTGCGACTAGCTGAACTCTATCTATCACAGGGTGAATACCGCAAGGCCGAGCAATTTGCAGGTCGGGCAGAGCAGTTTGCGGCAGGTGATCGAACGCTGATTCGTCGCAGCAAAATCGTCATCAAACAGGCACATGAAGGGCAGAGAGGGCGGGATTAAGGAACGATTGAGATCGTTTGAACTGGGGTAAAAGAGCAAGCCAGAATGTAGACGTTATTTCGTGCTCGCTCCTAACTCAGTTACACCAACATTTTCCCGCTTCATTCGCCAACCAAGGAGACGCCCATGACAGCCTGCTACCAAAAACTTAACTCACCGATCGGCCCCATCCATATTGCAACCGACGGAGAGTACCTGAGAGTGCTGGCCATCGGCCGCAACTGGAACCAATTAAAAAATAGCCTGGGTCATATTGTCGAAAAAGAGCACCCGCTGTTATCACAAACAAAGCAGCAAT
The DNA here is from genome assembly GCA_022712945.1 of Gammaproteobacteria bacterium. Taxonomy (GTDB): domain Bacteria; phylum Pseudomonadota; class Gammaproteobacteria; order RBG-16-57-12; family RBG-16-57-12; genus JAFLJP01. The sequence goes on from JAFLJP010000104.1 coordinate 127,571, forward strand.
TGGAGGAGTATTTTTCACACCGGAGAAGACGCTTCGAGCTGCCCATCCACTTCGCCGGAACCGAGTTCCAAAACGCCGCCTGGAACGCTCTGCTCAAAGTTCCCTACGGAGAGACGAGAAGCTACGCACAACAAGCAGAACTGATTGGCAATCCAAAAGCGGTTCGAGCCATCGGCAGAGCCAACGGATTAAACCCCATTTCGATCATTGTGCCGTGCCACAGAATCATCGGAAAATCAGGAAAACTAACCGGCTACGCCAGCGGGCTGAATGATAAAGCCTATTTAATTGACCTTGAGAAGGCGTGAAGGCGTGCCTTTTTATCGCTATTGTGCATATTCAGCCTAACCTACTGTCACAACAGACCGGCTGAAACCTTGCGCTAAATCAGTCAGGCGGCGGCACATAGAGCATATACAGCCCGCTCTCCTCCTCTGAAATCCGATTCGTTAACACCTTACCGATCATATCAAAATCTTTTTTGAATTCAGCATAGTAGACTGCATCTGAAGCAGAATACTTAGTTAAAAATTTAAACGCGACTTTACCAATTTCTTCCATTTCCCGACGAAAACTGTTGATCAACATTCGAGTATCTTTATCCTCTTGGTAGTAATGACTTACATAGAGGTAAAAACAGACATTTTCCAGCAATAGATGGCTGGTTAGCCTGGATTTCAACTGATTCAACAACTGATTTAGTTTTGGGTAATCTTTTTTTTCGTACGCCTGGGCACATGAGGTATAGAGCGCTAGCAGTTCTTGATGATCATTTGTCAGTTTTGGAATCAAATTTTCATCGTATGAAAGCTTGGTTCCCGGCAGATATCGTTTCTCCACAACCTCTTTATTCGTTTTTGCCTCTTTTTTCCTAAAAAGCCAATCCCACATTTTTTTCATCCATTTAGTTGTTGATTTTCATACAAAAAACAACATTACTGTAGTTATCACAAAATACAAAGTTAATTATGCGTTAAAAATATATCCACCAAAAGATAGTAAAATGTTAAATAGTTGTTTTTAAGTGCATTGTCGGCTAATTCAAAGTATTTCTCTGGAGTGAAAATTCTCTGTTCACGGCATCACATCCCGCAACATCATCACCACCGCGACAATCACCAGTGGCATAATAATATTCAGCCGTATGCCGACCTTCATCATCGCCGCCATGGTGACCCGCTCTGTGCCAAAGATAATCGCATTGGGTGGTGTGGCCACCGGCAGCATAAAGGCGCAGGAGGCGGCCAGTGTGGCGACCAATAATACCTGGGTGACATCCATTCCAGCCACCGTGGCAACCGCAGCCAATACCGGTAGCATCACTTGGGTGGTAGCGGTGTTGCTGGTCACTTCGGTGAGGAAGGTGATGACCAGTGCAATGCCTAACAACATCAACGGTAGGGGAACGATGGAGAGGAAAGCCAGCTGCTCACCAATCCACTGTGAAAGTCCGGAGTTCATCATCCCCATCGCCAGTGCAAAACCGCCACCCAACAGAATCAGGATCTCCCATGGCAGGCGACCAATCGCTTTATGACCAAGAATTGGTTTGCCATCACGTATCGGAATGAGGAACAGAAACAGCGCAGCAAGCATCGCCACCGTGGCATCATCAACACCCGGATAAGGGAGCAGCGACTGCCAGCCAGGGATCGAGAAGCTATCACCCGAAACCCCCTTGCGGGTCATCCAGGCCAGAGCGGTTAATCCCAGTACCCAGGCGACAAACTTTTCATCTCGCCCCATGCTGCCCAAGCCCACCAGCTCGTCATGCACCCCGTCCATCACCTGCTTCGGCCAGGGCATATTTTTCACTCTCTGCCCCAAGAACAGCACCACGATGATAATGCCCACAATCACCAGCGGCACACCCACCATCATCCACTGCATAAAGCTCGGCACCAGTGCGGGATCAATCAGACGGATATTTTCTAAAAAGACAAAATTGGGTACCGTGCCAACCGGCGTGCCCATGCCGCCGATATTGGCACTGTAGGCAATCGCCAGCAGCAAGGTGGAGGAGAGTAACAACATGGTTTTTTGATCAAACAGCTTATCCAGGCGACTCAATACCGCCACCGCAATGGTGACCATCAACATAGTGGTGGCGGTGTTGGAGATCCACATCGACAAGAAAGCGGTGGTCAAGGCAAAGCCCAGCAGAATCTGCACCGGGCTGCGGTGCAACCGGGCCAAAACCACCAGTGCAATCCGCTGATGCAGCCCACAACGCTCCATCGCCTGAGCGATCAGAAAGCCACCCACAAACAGAAACATGATCGAACTCATGTAGCGTGGGGCAGTCTCTTTGGCACTGGCGATACCACTGAGCGGAAAGAGAATCAATGGCAACAACGCAGTGACCGCCAATGGTACACATTCGGTCAGCCACCAGATTGCCATCCACAGCACCACGCCGAGCATGGCATCGGCATGTTGGTGACCCGGAATATCGATCAACAGCGGTAACCCAATACCCACCAGTGGCCCAAGAAACCGTGCAATCTGTTTTGTTGTTGTGGTCAAAACTCAAACTCAGGGAAGGTATGAAATAACAAGAGAAACCGTTTTTGATGGGTCATGCGGCTGGCTGAACTGCACCATGAAATGCGAGGCTATTTTTTCTGACACGCGGAACAAATACCATACAGATAGAGGCTGTGGTGGGTAATTTCAAAGCCCATTTCCTTGGCGATGGCATCCTGGCGTGCTTCGATCACCTCATCGGTAAATTCGTCCACTTCGCCACACTTTACACAGAGAATATGGTCGTGGTGTTCACCCTGATTCAGCTCAAAAACAGAGTGTCCTTCAGCAAAGTGGTGACGGTTGAGTATGTCAGCCTGCTCAAACTGAGTGAGCACACGATAAACCGTGGCCAGGCCCACGTCCTCACCACTCTCTAGCAGCGCTTTATAAATATCCTCAGCACTCAAATGCTCACGTTGATTACGCTCAAGAATAGCAAGCACCTTCAGACGTGGCAGTGTCACTTTTAGACCCAGTTTTTTTAGATCAATTTTGCCCATCACGCACCTCAACATTGAGCGGCGTGGCTATTACCCAATGCTTGGGGTATGATGCTCGCTCGATTGTTTTAACTCAGCCAATAGCCGGTCATCTTACACAAACAATGAAAAAACTTCTCATTATTATTAGCCTTACTCAGGCACTATTAATCGGCTGTGGTCTGCACAAACTGGATGTTCAACAGGGCAACGTCATCACTCCGGAAAACCTAGCCCAACTACAAGCAGGAATGCCCCAAGAGCGGGTTCGTTTTTTGCTCGGATCACCACCCATTACCGATCCATTCCATGCTAATCGCTGGGACTACACCTACACCTACCGCGAAAAAGACCAACAGACTGAAACCAGCCATCTGGTACTCTATTTTGATGACAGCGGGCTGTTAACCACCATCGACAAAAGCGGCTACACGCCACCAAAAGAGCGCAGTGGCAAGGTGGAATAGATCAGGCAGCTGGCGTAGCACCACCCTTCTTCATCGCCTTGCCCTCTTCGGCCCGTTTTTTTCGCACCGCCTTGGGATCTGCGATCAGCGGACGATAAATTTCCACCCGATCTTTCTCCCGCAATACCACATTTAACTTACTCAGCTTGCCAAAGATACCGATCCGGTTTTTATCCAGATCAATCTCTGGAAATTGCCTCAAAATCCCCGATGATTCAACCGCCTGCTGCGCGGTACTGCCCTCCTCTAACATCAGGGGAATTAACACCTGTTTGTCCGCCAGGGCATAAGCAATTTCAACATTAATCAGTGGGTTATTTTCCATAGACCTGCTTCGCTCTGTTCATAAAGGCGTCCATCAAGCTACCGGCAATTTGGCCAAAAACCGGGCCAAACGTCACCCCGATAATTTTATTCGAAAACTCAAACTGAAGGTCAAGCGTCACCTTGCAGGCATCCTCCGCCAGCGCATCAAAACGCCAGTACCCCTCCAAATGTTTGAAAGGGCCCTCCAGCAAACGGATCTCGATCATCTTGTTGCGCTGCATGCGGTTACAGGTAGAAAAACGTTTATTAAAACCCGCCTTTGAGATGTTGATAGTGGCACGCACCTCATCCTCATCCCGGGAGATCACCTCGGTACCACTGCACCACGGCAGAAACTGGTTATAACGCTCAATATCATCCACCAACAGATACATCTGTTCCGCAGAAAAGGAAACCAATGCATTTCGACTGATTGAAGCCATTCAACTACTCCACCGTATCAAAACAGGCCCAAGGCGTTAAGAAAGACCACAATCACCCCGATCGGGGTGACAAAACGCACCAGAAAGAGCCACAGTTGAAACCACAAGGTAGAGCCTATCGCCAACTCATCTTTCGAATGCTCCCGCTTCATCACCCAACCGGCAAAGAGCGCAATTAACAACCCACCCAGTGGCAACATAATATTGGCGGTCAAAAAATCCACCAGCTCAAAAAAAGTCATGCCATAGATCTTGTTTTCTGCCCAGTTATTGAAGGAGAGAACGGTACCAATCCCCAGCACCCAAGTGATCATGCCACTCCAAACCGAAGCCCGAATACGCGTCATTCCCTTTTTTTCAATCAACCAAGCCACCAGCGGTTCAATGAGTGAAATGGCTGAACTCCAGGCGGCAAAAACCAGCAGCACAAAAAACAGCGTGCCAAAAAAAGTCCCGCCGAGCATCTGCCCAAACGCGATCGGCAGGGTATTAAAAATCAAGCCGGGGCCGGAACCGGGCTCCAAACCACTGGCAAACACAATCGGAAAAATCGCCAGCCCAGCCAGCAGTGCCACCGCCGTATCGGCACAAGCGATACCCATCGAAGTTTTGGCCACCGAGATCTCTTTATCGAGATAGGAGCCGTAGACCATAATCGCCCCCATACCAAGGCTCAAGGTGAAGAAGGCGTGGCCCATCGCAATCAACACACCTTGGGCAGTCAGGGCATCAAAATTGAAGGTAAACAGAAAGTCGACACCCTCAGAAAATGACCCACTATTTAGTGCATAGCCCACCATCACCAGTAGCAGTATAAAAAGGGAGGGCATCAAAAACCGCACCGCCTTCTCCAGGCCGTGAGTGACCCCGCGGGAGACCACCAGCATGGTTGAAACCATAAAGATGGTGTGCCATGCCAGCAGTTTCTCCGGGTCTGAAATTAGATCATTAAACAGGCTGCCAATCCCATCCGCCGTTTGACCGACAAAAACCCCGCTGGCGGCGCGAAACACATACGCGGTCGCCCAACCGGCAATTACGCTGTAGTAGGAGAGAATCAGAAAACCGGCGACCACCCCCATCCAGCCAAGGTATTTCCATACCTTGTGGCTGCCCGCCTCTTTTGCCAGGTATGCCATGGTATTAACCGGGCTTTGACGGCCACGACGGCCCAGCATAACTTCCGCCATCATAATCGGAATACCAATCGCCGCAATACAGAACAGGTAGACCAAAACAAATGCACCACCGCCATTTTCACCGGTGATGTAGGGGAACTTCCAGATATTGCCAAGCCCTACCGCTGATCCGGTAGCCGCCAGCATAAACATCCAGCGCGATGACCATTGTCCACGTATTGATTGTCGAGACACGCCACACTCCTCTGTTTCTTACTTGATTAACAGCGACAAAAACGCACATTCTAACATACCGCCGCCACAGCGATAGCATTGTGCAAATGACCCGTGCTAATCTTGTTGGAATGCTAAATCAGGAGTACCACAATGCCATTTGTAAACAAGATCGCCAGCACGCTATTAATCGGCTGTAGTGGTGACACAGATTTGACGGTAAATGATGGTGGCATCACCTTGGCAATAACCGATGCTGCCGTGGATGATGCCTCTGAGGTAGTGATTGAGTTTAGTGGCATTGAATTCAAACCCCGCACTGAAAGCGCCTTTACCATTAATATTGACCCACCAAAACGCATTAATTTACTGGCCCTGCAAGGGAGTCAATCTGAGCTTCTGTTGAATAACAAATCCATCGAATCCGGCACTTACGACTGGATAAAACTCAAGATAAACGCAGGTGAAAATATAACCGACTCCTACGTGATAGCCAATGGTACCAGCTCATATTCCGTCTATATGCCCAGTGCTAATGAAGGCGGGCTCACTCTGAATCAGGGCTTCACCATTCCGGCAACCGGCGGCATCCATCTCACCATCGACTTTGATCTGCGAAAATCGATCACTGCACCCCAGGCTCCAGATACAAACTACACACTGACACCCTCGCTACGGCAGGTAACAACCAGTAACACCGGCCATATCAACGGCACCGTCAGCAGCACGACAATGCAAGATGCTCTTTGTACTAGCACAAGCTACGCGGTATACGCCTACGAGGGGCAGGGTGTAACTCCGGACGATGTTGATAATCTCGGTGTAGAACCTATCACCACCTCACTGCTAACAGACACAACATTTAAATACTCTCTCGGCTTTCTCAATCAAGGAGATTACACCATCACCTTCACCTGCCATGCAGCAGATGACCTACCTGGAAGCAGTGAAACACTCAACTACATCGGCACCACCGATATCACCGTCACTGCTGGGCAAACAATCACTCATGATTTTTAAATATGGAATAGAACGGCTAAAAACAACCACCAATTGACCTAAATCAAAACACTGCTGGGAAGTCAGCTATATAGTACGCAGAGAGCCAGAGAAGATTAACCACTATGCAAATTGAACACGCCCAGCCACCGATTACCGGCTATACCCCGTTTGCATTGGGTTTCAGACCCTTTTTCTGGGCGGCGGGGGTGTTTGCACTGCTGGTCTTCCCTTTTTGGTTCAGCCATCTTTGGCAAGAGACACTCATATCCCACTACTACGGCGATAATATCAGTTGGCACCGCCACGAAATGTTGCACGGCTATGTGATGGCGGTGATTGCCGGTTTCCTACTCACGGCGGTTAAAAACTGGACCAATCAACCCACCCCCAGCGGCACACCATTAGCCCTGCTCTTTCTCCTGTGGCTGGCTGCACGGGTGGCACCGCTCTTTGGTCTGCCGCCACTGTTGATTGCGATACTGGACCTGCTCTTTGCTCCACTGGTGGCACTGGCTATCGCTATTCCAATCTGGCGGGCCCGGCAACACAACAACCAGATATTCCCGCTGATACTGCTCTTTATCGCAGCCGCTAATTTAGCAACACACCTGAATCTGTTGGGTATCATTGAGACCAGCTCGCTGCAAAACAGTACACTTTCGCCGCTGTTGATGATCTGGATTTTGATTATCATGGCGGGGCGGGTGATCCCCTTTTTTATCGAACGGGCCACCAAAGGGTTTGAGCGCAAAAGCTGGCGCACTATCGAAATACTCAGCCCGGTTACCCTATTACTGCTGCTCGCCGCTCAACTCAGCACCCACACTACGCTGATCACTCTGGCGGCACTGTTTGCGGCTATTGTGCACGCGATTCGCCTGATGGGCTGGTATACCCATCAATTGTGGCGCGAACCGTTGATCTGGATATTGTGGCTCGGTTACCTGTGGCTGGTGGTTGGTTTTGTACTGCACGCCCTGGCAATGCAGGGGGTACTGCCGCTTTCATGGGCGCTGCACGCCTATTTTGCCGGTGCGCTGGGCGTGTTGACATTGGGAATGATGGCGCGGGTCGCCATCGGCCACAGTGGCCGTAAAATGCAGCTCCCTCATCGGGCGATGGTCTACGCTTTTATACTGGTCAATCTGGCGGCGCTTATTCGCGTCTTTGCACCGCTGTTACCACTCGACTACAACGGGGTACTGGGGCTGGCCGCCGCCGCCTGGTGTTTAAGTTTTCTGATTTTTGTCTGGTTTTACACACCAATACTATTGAAAGCACGTGTTGATGGCCGCCCCGGATAAGAAATGGACATAGGTGGTGCAAGCCGCAAAAAAGAGAACTTATTCTTGTTTCTATCTGGCCATCGGGTAATATTAATAATCCAAAAAAAAAGTCACTACGCTAGGGTAATGATGACAACATATAAAAATAAAAACCCATTACAATTACGCACCTTTTATCTCGGCATGCTCCTCAGTTTTTGGCTTGGCGCAGCAGCACAAGCCGAAGTTAAAAATTTCCAGATTCATGGTGAAACAATACCGCTCACCCAAGATGGTATCCATGATCCTGAAAACGATGCGATTGAGATTTTCCAACACCCCACTACCGCAATGAAAGATTTCCCCCGGGATACAGTGGGTGTGATCGACTGGGTTAAAACCCTGGAAGAGGGAAAATTGATTGCCCGTGCCAACCGCCTAGGAACAGAAGAGAAAGAGACTCTTGATCTCGACATCACTCGAACCAATACCGGCGAGATGCCCCATGTCATCTTTTCCCACGCCAAGCACTCGACACAGATGGATTGCAAAAGCTGCCACAGCGGGTTGTTTGAAAAGAAGAGCAACGCAACTGAAATTACTATGTCGGCGATTCTAACGGGTGACAAATGCGGTGTGTGTCACGGCAAAGTGGCCTTCCCACCCACTAACAACTGCATGCGTTGCCACAACGCAGTACCCTGATTCAACCGGAAACAGCCAACACCGAGACCAGATGGCTCACCTCTCGCAATAGTGACAACAACGCCACTGCGATCATCCCCATGCCGATCAACTGCGCCTTTGGCCCTTGAATCAGGCAGACGGTAAACGGCAGGCGCAAGCCCGGCGAGGGCAAGCGCCTGCTGCGAGCCACCTGCCACCCCAGCCACAAAAACAGCAACAACGGAATCGAACGCAACAGCATAAACCCCCAGGAAGCGAACAGCTGCTTCTTTTCATTCAGTGTTGCTATCCCCTCCGGGGTTGGTTCAAACAGCAGCGCTTTTAAAAAGTGATCAAGCAACGGCTCAAACAACAGTAGCAACAAAAGATAGAGCGAAATGGTCATCGCCCAGCGGTAACGCAACGATTGATCACCCACAATAATGTCAGGTTTTTTGATTGTCATAACACTCGCTACGAAAATGAAAATGAGGTGGTCAACTGATTTTTGATTTCAACAACTGCTTCTTTTCAGCCCCGATATCATTCCAGTATTTATCACATAGCGCCCCTTCAAATGAGTACAAGTAATAACACACAGGCAAGGTTTCACCGGGGTATTTTCCCTTTATCATTCGATGTGCATCAACCGGGCCGATTATCCGTAACTCATCTTCAGAAAAAATACCGACCTCATTCAAGCGAGCGGCTATTTTTTTACCAATATTTCGCAACTCAGTGAGTGATCTACTCTTTTCCATAACCTTGTTGATACTCCACTGCGGATTCACCTACCTGCACAATGTCAAAATAAATGCCATTAGGGCACCAGACTCTTTGTGATAAACTCCCCATATGATTGTCCCCTATCAACAGCTCTCCTCCGACGCACTTTACGCCTTGGTCGATGAGTTTGTCAGCCGTAATGGCACCGATTACGGTGCAGTTGAAATTTCACTCCAGCGTAAAATTGAACAAGTGATACGGCAGATTAAAGCCGGGGAGGCCTTTATTCTCTACAGCGAATTGCACGAAAGTTGCACTATTATTTCGAAGCAAGAGATGCAGCAGCGGGGGCAATCGGTGGAGAACAAATCAGAGTGATTTTTAGCAGTGCGCCACCACCAATGGCACCCGCAACTCCGCTTCACTCAAGCCGCCGTGTTGGCCGACCATATGGTATTCAGCCTCACCCAGCAGGCGTTGCGTCAGAACATAGTTCGCCTTCATCTCCAACACGAACTCCCCCACCCGGCTGTTTAACTCCGGGTGCGCTTCACCCAAACCGAATAACCCCTCTGCAATCACTGTTTCACCTTGGTGAATCACCAGCGCATGGCCTAATTGCTGCGTCACCAACTCAACAAAACGCGCCCGCTGGCTGGATCGCACATAACAATAGGGAAGGCGAGGTTCGCCACATAGTGGAATTTGCAGGCACGCCAATATATCGGGGTAATCATTGATCAGCAGGCGACTCTCTGCTGTGGTGTCGATAAAACCATGATCCGCTGTCACTAGCAGCAGTGTGTTACTGCCAGCCAACTGCTGTTGCAAGCGGGTAAAGCCTTTATCCAGCTGGAAAAACTGTCTGGCCAACTGCTTACTTTGCAACCCATACTGATGAGCTAAGCTGTCAAACTGTGGCCAGTAGGCGTAGAGGTATTTGGCATGGTTACCCCGCTGAACCACGTCAGTGATCTTGGCGAAGTAGTCATCCATACCGCGATAGAGCACCAACTCACCCTTGCCCAACATCGCCTGACTAAACACCGACTCACCCAACTGCTCAGGCATCAGCGAGTAACCAGCCACATTCAACTGATCAAAAAGGGGGGTGTGGTTAAAGAGCTGTTGTGGTGTGATGCCGTGACTGTTCAACTCACTGCGATTGCCGCGCATGGCGAACGGTAAAACCGTCACCACCGCCCCCACCTCACGCAGCCAGGTGAACCAACCGGTAAGCCCATGTTGCTGGGGGGCAACACCGGTTAAAAAGGTGGTAATGGAAGCGGCAGTGGTGGGTGGAGCCACTGAGTCCAGCCCACAATGGAGCTGTTGCTGCAACTGACTACCGGCACCCTGGGTGGTGAGATAGTCGTACCCCAACCCATCCAGCACCAACAGCACTACATTTTGCGCCGCCGCTATCCGCTCTGAAGTGAATGCCCGCAGCTCCGGGTAAAGGGTACCCTCGCCACCGCACCCCTGGCGAATAGAGCTGACCAGGTTAACAATCGAGCCACCGCTGTAATCAGGAATGCGCATGAAATTTTTGACGTTATGTTGTTGCGGTTAATCGTTCAACGCCACCCATGTAACGGTGTAGCGCCTCTGGCACCATCACCGAACCATCTGCTTGTTGGTAGTTTTCAAGAATCGCCACTAGCGTGCGACCAACGGCCAAACCGGAACCATTCACCGTGTGTAGCAACTCCGGTTTTCCGGTCTCCGGGTTACGCCAGCGGGCTTTCATGCGGCGTGACTGAAAAGCTTCAAAATTTGAACACGATGATATTTCGCGGTAAGCGCTCTGGCCCGGCAGCCACACTTCAAGGTCGTAGGTTTTCGAGGCCGAAAAGCCCATATCACCGGCGCAGAGCACCATTTTACGGTACGGCAGGCCGAGTATCTGCAAGATTTTTTCTGCATGGGAGGTTAACGTTTCCAGCGTTTCATAAGAGTCACCTGGGCGCACCATCTGCACCATTTCAACCTTCTCAAATTGGTGCTGGCGAATCATCCCCCGGGTATCGCGACCATAAGAGCCCGCTTCACTACGAAAACAGGGAGTATGTGCGGCGTAACGTAGTGGCATCTGCTCATCGCTGATAATCTCACCGCGCACCATATTGGTCACCGGTACTTCGGCGGTGGGAATCAGGTAGTAACCGTGATCGTCACCGATATAGAAAAGATCTTCTTCAAACTTGGGCAGTTGCCCGGTTCCCTTCAAGCTGTCACGGTTCACTAGATAGGGTACATAACATTCGGTGTAACCGTGTTCCCCGGTGTGGGTATCCAGCATCAGTTGAATCAACGCCCGGTGCAGGCGTGCCAGTGGGCCAACAATTGTCATAAAACGTGAGCCGGTCAATTTGGCTGCGCTCTCAAAATCAAGTCCGAGTTTTTCACCCAGATCCACGTGATCTTTTGCCTCAAAATCAAATATTGTCGGCTCACCCCAACGGGAGATTTCAATATTATCCTCTTCATTCACCCCGGCAGGTACCGATTCGTGAGGCAGGTTCGGCACCCCCAGCAAGATCTCATCCATCTGCTCTTGAATCACGTGAAGTTGCTGCTCTGCGGCTTTCAGCTTGTCACCGAGCGAAGCGACTGCATCCAGCAGAGGCTGCACATCTTCACCCTTGGCCTTCGCCTGACCGATCCCTTTAGAGCGACTGTTTCGCTCCGCCTGAAGTGCTTGGGTCTCGACCTGAATGATTTTTCGCTGGCGCTCCAGATCAGCGATTCGTGCCGAATCCAGCGTAAAACCGCGCACGCTCAATTGTTGTGCGATACCGTCCAGATCAGTTCGTAACAGATGGGGATCTAGCATGTTTCTCTTTCTCTCATTATTTCAGTAAAAAACCACAAATGGTTCAGCTGTTAACATTAACCGACCACCACACAAGATGGCCCGGTTTCACCAGAGGCCCGAGGTGCTCAATCGCTTTTTCAACCTTCTCTGGGGTATCAAAAAATTCGATTACAATCGGCAGATCGAGTGAGAGATTAACCAAGCTCCAGGTATGAATATCGCCCGAGGCACCAAAACCGCTGATCCCTCGAAACACGGTGACACCCCGCAGTTTTTCCCAGTCGTGCAATCGCTTCATTAGTGTGGAGAGCTGGGCTTCACCCTCGCTAAGATAAATACGAACCATGGTGATGGTTTCACCGTTCATAGCTGCCTCCCGGTTATCATGCCGACCCATGCGGCGGCAATACACAATACCACACTCAGCAATACATTCAGCATTGCCTTGGCCAGCTCACCACCCTCAATCAGCGCGATGCTCTCGATAGAAAAAGTGGAAAACGTGGTAAATGCACCCAGCAGGCCCACCAACAGTGCTGCCCGCCACTCTGCCGACAGCGCCGAGCGTTCGATTAACCAGACGTAGAGAAACCCCATGACCAGTGAACCGAGCACATTCACCACCAGCGTGCCATAGGGGAAACCACGCCCCCACTGAGCGTAAACCCAGCCGGAGACCCAAAAACGCAACAGAGCACCGGTTGCACCACCCACTGCGATTGCTATCACCTGGTTCATGTTGTCCTGGGTTCCTCGGTTGGTTACACCATGGTTTCCATGGTTTCGCCATCTAAAGATGGCTCCTACAATTTCCGCCCCGGAGGTCGAGGCTTTAGCCGGTATTGTTAATGTGACGAACGACCACGTGGTGCTGCATTGCCACTTGAGCGCCGCTGCCCTTGGCCCTGACGACGTGGTGGCCTTTTTGCAGTCTCTGCGGAAGGTGCTGATGCCTTATCTTTCGGCTCAAAACCGGCAATAATTTCCCGCTCAAACTGGTGTCCAATCACCCGTTCAATCGCCTTCAGTTGCTTGTACTCATCAATACTCACCAGTGAAACTGCCAAGCCATCAGCCCCGGCCCGACCGGTGCGGCCAATGCGGTGTACATAATCTTCCGGCACCTGTGGCAGATCAAAGTTGACCACATAAGGGAGCTGGTCAATATCGATACCCCGGGCGGCAATATCCGTCGCCACCAGTACCAAAATATTGCCTTTTTTGAAATTATCCAAGGCACGAGTGCGAGCACCCTGGCTTTTATCGCCGTGAATAGCCGCCGCTTGAATACCCGCTGAATCCAACTGGCGTGCCAGGCGGTTGGCACCGTGTTTGGTGCGACTAAAAACCAACACCTGATGCCAGTTATTTTCTTTGATCAGATGAACCAACACTTCGCGCTTCTGGGATTTATCCACCGGGTGAATAACCTGTTTGATGCGATCCGCCGTGCTATTCGCCACGGCCACTTCCACAAAGATCGGGTTGTTTATCATCCCCTTGGCAAGTGCCTTGATCTCTTTTGAAAAGGTCGCGGAAAACATCAGGGTTTGACGTTTTGCCGGTAACAGTTTTTGAATGCGACGAATGTCATGAATAAAGCCCATATCCAGCATCCGGTCTGCTTCATCCAGCACCAGAACTTCTAGGTGGTCAAAATCAATCGCCCGCTGATTATAAAGATCCATCAAGCGACCCGGCGTTGCCACCAGCACATCCAGGCCACCCCGTAACTTCGAAATTTGCGGGCCGATTTTCACACCGCCAAATACTACCGAAGAGCGAATATTCAGGTGACGACTGTAATTTTGGACACTCTCCGCCACCTGGGCCGCAAGCTCTCGCGTAGGAGTTAACACCAAGGCACGCACCTGTCTGGCCCCTGGCCGCTTGCCATTGGCCAGACGCTGCACCATCGGCAAAGTGAAACTGGCTGTTTTACCGGTACCGGTTTGAGCGGCGGCCATCACATCGCGATGGCTCAGTACGGCGGGAATCGCTTCTAGCTGAATCGCTGACGGTGTTTCGTAACCTTGTTCAGCAACCGCTTTCAGCAGTTCATCACAGAGGCCGAGGGAAGAAAATGACATAAACAATATTCCTTGGATCAATTAACAGATTGTCCAGAAATACCGTTTGAGCGCTACTCTCGACTTAATGTCGCGCAGTATACGCTAATTTGAAGAGGCTCTGAATAAGTCAGGTTGAATTTAAATTAAAATGAGATGGATTGTGAGAAAAACCCGGCTAAAGCCTCGACCTCCAGAAAAAAGGAGGTCGAGGCTTTAGCCGGGTCTATTATAAAAAAAAGGGCGTGAACTCAACTGTTCACGCCCATGCCATCGCTAAGCCGTTTAAATACGCTCTGACTTACAAGCGAAAACGCGACACAATGGTTTGAAGGTCACTGGCAAGCTTAGAGAGCTCATCGGTTGCGACCACGGTGTGCAATGCGGTCTGCTCGGTACTTTGAGAGACCTCTGTCACCTCGGTGACACTTTGAGTGATCTCATCCGCCACCGCAGACTGCTCAGTGGCTGCTGTGGCAATCTGCTGGAAGCGGCCTGAAAGGCTGTCCACCACCGTGACAATCTCTTCCAGAGCCGAACCCGCTTTAGCAACCAGATCAACACCACTCTCCACCTCGTGCTTACCGACATTCATCGAGTTAACAGCCGATTCGGTACCGCTCTGGATATTTTTAATCATATCCGAAATCTCTTGCGTCGCCACGGTTGTCCGACTCGCCAGTGAGCGCACCTCATCGGCAACCACTGCAAAGCCCCGCCCTTGCTCACCGGCACGGGCCGCTTCAATCGCCGCATTCAGTGCCAACAGGTTGGTTTGATTGGCAATATCTTCAATGACTGAAATAATCTGACCAATCTGGTCTGAATGTTTGGCCAACTCACCGACATTATCGGCGGTGTCTTGAACCGCAGAGGAGATGCGCGACATGCCATCAATGCTCTGCCGAACAATCTCACCACCCGAAGTCGCTGCCTGGGAGGCTTTTTCAGCCGCTTGTGCCGCTTCATTGGTGTTGTTGCACACCTCGGTGGAGGTGGCTCCCAGCTCATTAATCGCCGCCGAAACACTGTCCATCTGTCGACTTTGATTCTCGGCTCCACCGGCCATCTCGCGTGAAGAGACTGCAATCTCTTCAGTCGACGATGCCAGCTGTTCAGCAGAACCCGATATTTTAGTCACCATCTGATTAAGGTTGCTAGACATACTATTCAGCGCCGTTGACAGGCTGCCTATTTCATCATTGCGGTGCACCGCAAGCTGTAGACTCAAATCCCCTTCTGCGATGGCATTTGCAACAGACGTCGCCTCTTGAACCGGGCCAATAATCATCTTGCTCGTCAAGATATAAAAGACCCCAAATGCAAGCAATGCCATAGCAACCATGCCAATAACCGCCCAGAGGATGTAGGTGTGGTTTTTATGCGAAAGTTCAACAAAGCGAGAGGTTATATCGTTACTTAATTTGAGCAACTCATTAGATCCGGACAAAACATCATGTTTTGCCAATGCAAATTTATCCGAACCCAGCGCAGCACCCTTCAAGCGATTAACGGCAGAAACAAACGAGTTCAATACAACCTCCGCATCAGAGATTTTAGCCCGTATTCCCACATCATCACTGCCGGCATAAAAGGCCATTTCATTCATCGTAAAATCAGTCGGATATTCACCACCACGTTCCATCGCCTGTAATGTCTTGCTAAAGATCGTCAACGCTACTTCATATTCCGTTAAGCTGGGGTTGATTCGCTGCTTTCCCAGTGCAACGTTATCGGAGTAGTGCACATTAAAACGACGAATACCCAACACATCGCCCACCTCAAAAGGCCGCCCCTTAAACTGGGCATGGCAATTGGCGCAGGCGGCTACGGTTGCCAAGTCCGCCGTATAAAAGGCCAAAAAAAGCGCGCCATTTTTTTCAATTGATTTAAAGTAAATATCATCAGGGTTTTGACTCAACGCGGCAAAGGCATCCCGATCCACCTGGTCACGTAACGTCATCGCCGGATTGATGGGATCTTTGGCGATAATGTCCACTGAAAAATCTTTTGGATCAGAAAATTTCTCACCGATGATACGCGCAAACGTTGCTGGAAAGGGCACCGCATGACCCGCCTCTTCATCAGGGTGCATCGAAATAGATAATCCCACTGATTTAGCAGAACCAATCACACTGGAGGTATAAACACTGCGCATCGCAGTCATGTATCGGTCGAGTTCCTGAACCTGCTTTTCAGCACTCCCCAGATCACTCTTGGCTAGGGCATAAGCCAGAATAGATTTACCCATGGTTTGACTCAGCATGCGCTGCTTACCCGCCGCATTGACGATTTCAGCATCGTTTTGGCTGTTAGACAACGAGACAAAAACAACCACACTGCACAGTATCATCAAAACACTGAAAAAAAGTGAAAGCGCCAGACCCTTCTGTTTAAGGTTAAGGTTTTCCATATACCCCCCGGTTAAAGTAGATTTAGATATTCAAATGACACGCGGTAGACAGCAAGCCTCGCCCATGATGTAGGTAGGGTAGCGGCCAATTCGTTTTTAGCTTTATGGACACCCCTAAAAATAGTAATTTTTTAATAAACGTGGGAAAACGCCGTATGAGTAACCGCAGTGTATAGGCGACAGATGCCACTATCGCAAAAGCGGAAAAATGCCTGTTTAGAGGTGTTTTGAGCAGGGGGTTGACGGATGGTGGTGTTAAGGGCACCTCTATTAATTCACGAGCGCACATCTTGAATCCCAAATCCACCGCCTCTGCGTTACAAACCTGGACAATAAAGTGACTATTACCTGCAATTTGTGCCTTGATGCGATGAATTTGGGTTCACAATCTGTCACGCCCAGAATCAATAGAGGTGCCCTTAAGAGTTTTTTATCGTAAACCGGCTAAAGCCTCGACCTCCAGAGCAGGGCTTTTGGAGGTCGAGGATTTTTTTCTTGTATTACGACGAATAACCTAAGTTGGATGCCAGCCATCTTTCAGCCACCTCCAGGCTCATTCCCTTGCGTCTGGCATAATCCTCAACCTGGTCTCTATAGATTTTGCTGATCGAAAAGTATTGCGCTTCCGGGTGGGCGAAGTAGAAGCCGCTCACTGCAGCGGTGGGCATCATCGCGTAGCTATCTGTCAGTTCAAGGCCGATGTTATCCGCTACATTCAGCAGCGTCCAGATCACCCCCTTTTCCGTGTGCTCCGGACAAGCGGGGTAACCGGGGGCTGGGCGGATGCCTTGATAACCCTCCATAATCAACTGGGTATTACTGAGCGCTTCATCTGCACCGTACCCCCACAGTTGCTTGCGTACTTTTTCGTGCATTAGCTCGGCAAAGGCTTCGGCAAGACGATCAGCCAATACTTTCAACATAATGG
This sequence comes from Gammaproteobacteria bacterium, assembly GCA_022712945.1. Lineage (GTDB taxonomy): Bacteria > Pseudomonadota > Gammaproteobacteria > RBG-16-57-12 > RBG-16-57-12 > JAFLJP01. Next base: position 145,034 of record JAFLJP010000104.1, read on the forward strand.
CGCTGTAGTCATCGTGATTTGCCTCAAACTCATTCAATTTATCGTCAATGCCCAAGCCTGTCGTGAGTGCAAAGAAGCCCATATGATCCGGCAGGCCACTCTCTTTGGGGGCGACAAAATCGGCCAGTGAGCGGTTTGCCTTGCCCTTCGGTTGCAGTTTTTGTACCCGCAGGAAGTGAAAGGTCTCTAACAACTGCTCACGGGATTCATCATCATAAATTTCAATATCATCACCCACCGCATTGGCCGGGAACAGGCCAACAATCGCATTCGCTCTCAACCATTTATCATCGATAATCTGTTTGAGCATCGCTTGGGCGTCAGCAAAGAGTTTGCTGGCTTCCTCACCCTTCACAGCATCAGTGAGAATATTGGGATAGCGCCCTTTTAACTCCCAGGCCTGGAAGAAGGGGGTCCAGTCGATATAATCAACAAGCTCTGCTAATGGGTAGCCATCAAAGATCTGCACACCGATTTTGTGGGGAGCTGGAGCCACCCCTTTACTCCAATCAATCGGTGTCCTGTTGGCACGCGCAGCACTGATGGAGATGCTACTCGCCTCTTTCTGTCGCGCCGCAAAACCTTCACGTACTCGCTGGTAATCTGCTTGTAGCTTCTCAATAAATGGCCCCTTCAACTCGGGTGAAATCAGGCTTTGTGCCACACCAACCGCACGGGAGGCATCCTTCACCCAGACAATTGGGTGATCACACTGGTTGGCAATTTTCACTGCGGTATGCGCCTTTGAGGTAGTGGCACCACCAATCATGACCGGAGTATTCATACCCAGGCGTTGCATCTCTTTAGCGATATGGGTCATCTCTTCCAGTGAGGGTGTAATCAAACCAGAGAGGCCGATCACATCCACTTGGTGTTTTTTTGCCTTCTCCAGAATAGTCGCGGTTGAGACCATCACTCCTAAGTCCACCACCTCAAAATTGTTACACTGCAAGACCACGCCGACAATATTTTTACCAATGTCGTGCACGTCGCCTTTCACCGTGGCCATCAGAATTCTTCCATTGCTCTTGTTGGCCCCTTCCGCCTTCTCTTCCTCAATAAAGGGAATCAGGTGAGCCACCGCCTTTTTCATCACCCGGGCCGATTTCACTACTTGGGGCAGAAACATTTTTCCCTCGCCAAACAAGTCACCCACCACGTTCATGCCATCCATCAATGGCCCTTCAATCACGTGGATCGGTCGCTCAAAAGAGAGCCGCGCCTCTTCGGCGTCTTCGGTCACATAAGCATCAACCCCCTTGACCAGCGCATGTTCAAGGCGCTTGCCCACTGGCCATTCACGCCAGGCCAGATCCTCTTTTTTTGCTTCGACACCGCTGCCCCGATACTTTTCAGCAATCTCCAGCAGGCGGTCTGTGCCATCCGAGCGGCGATTAAGCACCACATCCTCCACCCGCTCACGCAGCTCGTCTGGCAGGTCATCATAGACCGCCAGCTGACCCGCATTCACAATCCCCATATCCATGCCTGCTTTGACACAGTGATAGAGGAATACCGCGTGAATCGCCTCACGTATCGGGTTATTGCCCCGGAAAGAGAAAGAGACATTAGAGACACCACCGCTGACCATCGCGTGGGGCAGATTCTGTTTAATCCAGCGGGTCGCTTCGATGAAATCCACCGCATAATTATTGTGTTCATCAATACCGGTGGCAATGGCAAAAATGTTGGGGTCAAAGATAATATCTTCCGGTGAAAAGCCCACCTCATTAAGCAAAACATCGTAGGAGCGCTGACAAATTTCGATCTTGCGCTGATAGGTATCGGCCTGACCCTTTTCATCAAAGGCCATCACCACGGTTGCTGCGCCATATTTTTTGATCAACTTGGCGTAGTTGATAAATTGCTCTTCACCCTCTTTCAGGGAGATCGAGTTAACGATCCCCTTACCTTGAATACACTTCAGCCCGGCTTCAATGATCTCCCATTTGGAGGAGTCCACCATCACCGGCACTTTGGAAATATCCGGCTCTGAGGCGATCAGGTTCAGATAGGTGACCATTGCCTGCTTGCCATCCAGCATCGCCTCATCCATGTTGATATCGATGATTTGCGCACCGTTTTCAACCTGGTTACGGCAAACATCCAAGGCTTTGTCATACTCTCCTTCCAATACTAATCGTTTAAAAACAGCCGAACCGGTCACATTCGCGCGTTCGCCAACATTAACGAATAGCGATTCAGGGATGATGTTCTGGGCTTCAAGACCGGAGAGACGACAGGCCACCGGCAACTCGGGAATAGTACGCGGTGGAATATCGGCGACGGCATCGGCAATCGCTTTAATGAAGTCAGGTGAGGTGCCACAGCAACCGCCAATAATATTTAAAAAACCACTCTCGGCCCACTCTTTGATCAAACCAGCCATATTCTCGGGGGTATCGTCATAACCGGTGGGAGCCAGAGGATTGGGCAGCCCTGCATTAGGGTGTGCACTGACATAACAGTTGGCCACCCGTGATAGCTCTTCGACATATTGGCGTAATTCATCGGCACCCAGCGCACAATTCAGACCAATGGCGATCGGTTTAGCATGGGCCAGTGCGTTGTAGAATGCTTCTGTCACCTGCCCTGAAAGGGTGCGACCTGAAGCGTCGGTAATGGTGCCTGAAATCATGATTGGCAGCTCGACACCCAGCTCTTCATAGACACTCTGCACCGCAAAAATGGCGGCTTTTGCGTTCAACGTATCAAAGACTGTCTCAATCAAAATAATATCAGCGCCACCCTCAATCAAACCTTTGGTTGCGGCTGAGTAGGCTGTCACCAGCTCATCGAAGGTGACATTACGGGCACCAGGGTCATTGACATCGGGGGAGATCGAACAGGTACGATTGGTGGGGCCCAACACACCCGCCACATAGCGGGGGCGTTGCGGGGTTTCGTAGTCATCACACGCTTCACGGGCCAGACGTGTACCCGCTACATTCATCTCGTAGGCCAGCTCCTGCATATCGTAATCGGCCATTGCGATAGTGGTGGCACCGAAGGTATTGGTCTCGATAATATCGGCACCCGCCGCTAGGTACTCGGCGTGAATCGCCTTGATAATATCGGGCTGTGAAAGCACCAACATGTCGTTGTTACCCTTCAGATCACAATGCCAACCGGCAAAGCGCTCTCCTCGATAACCCGACTCATCCAGCTCATAACCCTGAATCATGGTACCCATGGCACCATCGAGAATCAGAATTCGTTGTTTGAGCGCATCGTTGAGTTGCTGGGTACGAAGAGAGGGCGTAGGCATGGGTGTTTCCAATCTATTATTAAGGAGATTTGATGAAAGCGTGCCATTATATATGAAAGTGGTGGGGTATTAAATGCGAGTGGTCGCTCTCTACCACAGATAGTGGTACCGACTAAAACAGCTCAACCTCACCCTCACCCATCCCCTCTTGGGTAACTGGCGCTTCGCGCACAGTCAGCATAATGGTATTGAGCTGAACACGCAGTTGCTCAATGCGTTCGAGATAGGGCATTTGTTGCTGACCATCAGGGGAGACCATGACCTCAACCATATCGTTCTCAAATTGAGTGATACAACCAATCATCTGGCTCAGGCTCTGAATACGATGTTCCATATGTTCCAACAACTGCCGTGAAATATCCTCAAATTGCAGTGAACGCACTGCATTGCCCACATCAACATTCAGCTCTTCAGAGACAGCAGACACCTCATTGAGCTTCTGTGCAACATCGACATTAATATCATCAATATCTTTCATTAAATCGCTAAGGTGATCTTTCGAATTCAGTGACATACTCATATCACGGGAGGCCATTTTACCCACAACGTGACTGGCCACATCCATTTCACCCTTAACCATAGTAAATTTACCCCTGACCTGCTCACTGAATACATTGCTCCGTTTCGACAACGCTCGCACTTCGTCAGCCACAACCGCAAAGCCGCGCCCGTTCTCACCTGCCCTTGCCGCTTCAATCGCCGCATTAAGTGCCAACAGGTTGGTCTGGGAACTAATACCGTCAATCTCTTGAAGCAATTGATCAACCTCAATCAGGTAGCTCTTCATTGCACTTAATGAACTCACCATAGCCAAACTATCATCTCGCATCATGGTCAGATTTTCAGTAAACATATCCATGATATCAGCCACTTCATCTTTCAGGCTTTTCTTATCAACACTATTGTCTGGAGAGAGTCGTCGCATCATCTGCATGGTTAAGTCGAGCTGCTGGCGTGATTTGCTCTCCATTCCCTGAAAGCCTGTTGACAACCCCTCAACCGCGCTGGAGATAATACGTTGCACGCTCCCCAGCTCATCAGAAATTGAACTGGCTTGTGTGGAGCTAAAGAGAGAGGCTTCCCGATTGGTATCAAGAACCTGCTGCTTTATATTCTGGCAGGTGTCACTGAACATCATTTTAGTCTGGATTTCAATCCCTTTTTTCATTTTAAAAAGGCTGTAAATCCAATACCCTGAAATAACAAAGAGCAGCGGAATACTGTAAAGAGGAGATGAAAATTGAAACACCACCCCGGCAGACAAAAGCGTCAATACCACCCCAAAAATCACCTGTTTATTATCCGTCACACAGCCCCCTTGCATACTATTTTTTCACTTATAGCCTCTATTATCGTCACCACACTCCATTCACTTACCCTGAAATGGATACTTTAAACCGATTATATGAATCGACAAAAAAGTTAACCGCAACATCGGCACCCTCTTCGAAAAAAATAAGCCTGGAACAAACTGTCATAAATAGGTAAGATTTCGGCCACAATTTCTTAACAAAACCCCTTCATAATCTGTTTTTCAGGGGGTGTTTAGTACCGCAACACACCTTTGTTATAGATACCATTACGACTAACGACTGAGGATATAGAATGAAGAAGACAATTTCACTGCTTGTTGGCGCTGTTGTTGCCCAAGGTTTTGCTGTTAATGCAATGGCCGAGGGGCCAATCGACGGCACGGTATATGGAAAAATCAATACTGCCATTATCATGGAAGATCCGAAAGCAGGTGGGCGTGACACCTATCTGAGTAACTGGTCTTCACGCCTGGGCTTTGCAGGTAAAACCAAACTGGATGGTGGCCTGTATGTCATCTATAAACTCGAGTACGGCATCTCTCCTGACGAGAAAGCTGAAAATGCAGACGGTGATCGTCAAATTTTCAAACAGCGTAACGCCTATGTGGGTTTGAAAGGTAATTTTGGTAAAATTCTAGCGGGCACCCACGACAGCCCGTTTAAAAAGACGGCTGGCAAAATTGATATGTTTGATCGCCTGCCCCAGGGTGATATCAAATATGTCATCGTCGGCCAAGAGCGTCTCAATGACCTGATTCACTACACCTCGCCCAAAATAGCCGGTGCCATCACGGTTAAAGCGGCCACCCAACTGCAGGAGAATGGTGATGGCGACAACGGCACCTCATTTGCAGCCACCTATGAAGAGGGTGCCATATTCGCGGGCATCGGCGTTGACAGCGATGTTGTCGGCTACGACGCTACCCGTTTGACATTCCAATACAAGGGCAAAGGCTTCACTGCCGGCGCCATCTACAGCATGTCTGAAAAAGCCGAAGCCAATGCTGACAGCAACAATGGTTTCATTGTCAGTGGTTCGTACAAAATTGATGCATTCAACCTGAAGGCCCAATACGGTGCCGGAGATGGAAAGAAAAAGGATGCTGAACTGCTGGCACTGGGTGCAGATTACAAGCTAGGCGACAAGACCAAGCTGTTTGGCTACGTCTCCAACTACGAGTACTATGCGACAGATAGCAAGGTCACCACCTTCGGTTTGGGCATGGAACACAATTTCTAAGCACTCAGTAACACCCGCTTGATTTTGGTAAAAAGGGAGCTTCGGCTCCCTTTTTATTTCCACAAAAATAATAATTCACTCAGGACTTTGTTAAGAAATTGTCAACCGGCGTCGATAGCTAGAAAACCACCGTCAAAAACAGGCTTAGTCAACGCCAATAGAGTGAGGGAGAGATGCGTTTTTCGTTAATATCAGTGCTATTTGTATCAGCATCACTCGTGGCATGTAGTGATTCAGACCACTACCCAATGCCAGCGGAGTATGATTATGATATTCCCAAACCTGAAACAGATGAAGAACAGGCACCCCCCCCTTCAAACAACATGCTATCCATTGCGCTATCCTTGGCCGAAGAACCACCAATAAAATCAGAACCACCCCAACCCAAGGAGCCAGCCGCATCGCAAGTGATAAAAAAACAGCCTGTGGCCGCTCCCAGTAAAAAAAGTGAACCCGCTCCGACCACAAAACAGGTGGCTGTTACACCACCGCCTGCAGAGAAAAAACCGCCAACAATATCTATCATCCCAGTAAAAGCGAAATCCGCCCCCGAAAAACCCACCAGTAACGGCTTCAAAGAGTTGAATTTTTCTTCAACAGCCAAAGAGAAAAAAGTCACAACCATTAAATTAAAAAATGAGGAGTCAACACGCAGCCGTAAACAGGAAAAATCACTCTACAGCTCGAGTGAACGGGGACGTTTCCAAAAAACAGATAAACGAGGTGCGGTGGTTGATGCAGAGAGCGAGCAGTGGTTCTGTGTGAAAGATAGTACCTACGGTATTTTATGGGAGGCTAAAACCACTGGAAAACAGCGCCATTCGCAACATACCTATAGCATCGAAGATGGCACAGGCTCCTGTGGCCAGTCACAATGTTCACCTAAACAGTACATTAACCATCTGAATAAAATAAAATTATGTGGTCGCGGTAACTGGCGTCTACCCAGAAAAAGAGAGCTCACCTTACTGGCGAAAAATCAGCACAACGAGGCTAAAACAGCCATTGATGGCCACTACTTCCCCAATACACAAGCCAGCTATTACTGGAGTTCAACGCCATTCGAATATGCAGAAAATCGCACCTGGGCGGTGGACTTTTCATCGGGATTTGAAAAATCGCAGGCAAAAACCAGAGCCTTTCACCTGCGCTTAGTGAGCAGTGATTAAGTAACTATTCAGCGTGTTTTCAAATCGAGGGATTTTCGCACAAAAAGAGGGCGCATATAGGGCATATGTAACTGATTGAGTACGAAAATACCGAAGAATTGAGGCAAAAGATGAATACGCTGAGTAGTTACGTGATTAATTGCTACCGACGGGGAGACTCTCTAACGCCATCTGCGCCATCGCCTGTAAAATGCCCCTCCCCAATCGAGCATACCCCGCCATGGCCTCTGAATGTAATGCCAACACCTGGTCGGCCACCATCTCAAAAACCTGCTCATTATTCCTCAGCTGGGCGTAATAGCTCTTCGCCAGTTCATCACTGGCAAAGAAACTTAAAATCATGACTATTGATGCCAGTTCATCCTGTAGCTCATCTGGCGTATACTCCAGCCATAGCTCTTCCAACCAGTCGTGGGCACTGACAAAGCCCGCACACCACTGAGAAAAAGCGGCATCAACCTGCAAGTTATCCATAACGGTCGCTACTGGCACACACGCTGTCGGCAACTCGACCAATTCATCATTAACCTGCAAGGCCAAACAGGCTAATAATTGACGCATCAGCTCTACTTCAGGTTTTTCTGTTTCTGGCTCTTGGTTTGGCTCACACTCAAGCACAACCGATAACCACTCCAATTCAGTGATCTCCTCTGGCGCACATGCCACCGCAAATAGAAAACCACACAATGCGGGATAAGAGACACTCTCTTCCAAATGGTTATCAGCCAGAAAGTGAGATAACCGCGTAGCTTGTGACTCAGACAGTGGGCCATTATTATTCATAAATTCTTCTCAATAAGAGTGTTACATGCCGTATGATAACCACTCCACAACAGGTAGAACAGTTTCAGCATGGATATATTCAACGTTCCCCAAGGGAATTTTCAACTACAGCGCTTCCCCAGACGAGCCAAAGAAGCACTGCGTGCTTGGGATGCTGCCGATGAGTACCTGTTACAGACCATCGCCGAACAGCAGTTGATTCAACCACAACCCCGCATTTTGCTGATCAATGACAGCTTTGGTGCACTGGCCACTGCCCTGGCAGAACAGCGGCCAACAGTAGTCAGCGACTCTTATCTTGCACACCAAGGCACCTTTGCCAATCTACAGGAGAATGGTATTGATACAAACAGGGTCACCCTGTGTGACAGCCTATCCTGGCCTGATGGAGAGTTTGATCTAGTCATTATAAAAATACCCAAAAGCCTCGCCATGCTGGAAGATCAACTACATCGACTGCGGCCACGGCTCAATCAACAGACAAAAATCATCGCATCAGCCATGTGCAAGCAGATTCACAGCTCCACCCTGAAACTGTTTGAACGCATCATCGGCCCCACTCACACCTCGTTGGCAAAGAAAAAGGCTCGGCTGGTATTCAGCCAGTTTGATCAGCAGCTAAAAGTTGGAGAGTCGCCCTACCCCAAGCACTATGTGCTCGAAGGTACAGAGTTCACCCTCACCAACCACGCCAATGTTTTTTCCCGGGAGAGCCTTGATATCGGCACCCGATTTTTCCTGGCCCATCTGCCTAAGAATATCGGCAAGGGAACAATTATCGACCTTGGCTGTGGCAATGGCGTGGTGGGTTTGATAGCGGCCCAGCATAATCCAGAGGCAACACTACAATTTGTTGATGAGTCGTATATGGCGGTTCGCTCTGCCCAGGAAGGATTCCTAACAGCATTTCCCCAACGGGAAGCACAATTTGCGGTGATGGATTGTCTGAGAAAAATTGAAAAAGCGAGTGTTGATACGGTTCTCAACAACCCGCCTTTCCATCAAAATAACGTGGTGGGTGATCACATCGCCCGACAGATGTTTAAACAGTCACACCGGGCACTCAAACAAGGTGGCGAACTGTGGGTTATCGGCAACCGCCACCTCAGCTACCACGTAAAGCTTAAAAAACTATTCGGCAACTGCGAGGTTATTGCCACAAATAAAAAATTTGTCATCTTAAAAAGTGTCAAATAGAGGCGAATTATGTAGAAGCATTGTAAGGGATGTAGAATTTATTAAAATACCGTTATTACGCCGAATTTTTGTTCATTCTATCTAGGCTGGTATTGGGCGCATAGTGGGCTATGCAACGAATACCTATTTAGAAAAGCAGCAAAAGTGTTGCAGTATGCGCCGCTATACAGACAAAAATATTTAATGAAAATAGATCAAGGCGACCCAGTTAAAAATTTTCTTCTGATAGAGGCATTGACGATTATGAAAGAGCCTAAAATAAGCGAAGAAAAAATATTCCTGATTACCCATAAAGCTCAGCCAGTACCTATCAGATAAAAATCTAACGCAAAGACGCAAAGAAAAAGGGGCATTGAGTGATACCCCGTCATTTGATCATATTTTGATAAATCAAAATCGATAATCAGCGGACTGATATTATCTCTATTTTCTGGTGAAATTTGGATTGGATGATTTTGGAGCTCTATATACCGAGCCTATACTTTCCGCTGTTAATACTTAGCCCTTATCCTCATGGATAAGGGCCTATAACGCTAGAGCTTGATGGGTTGCTAATCCTTGCCAAGTAACGGACATGTACTGTCCATTTTCCGCCAGCTTTGCTTCGCGCCTAGGCGTTACCTAACTCATAAACTAGGACGTGGCGTCACTATCGGAAACCAGAAATCAGGGGCTTCCAACAAACTACCAAAATCCGGCCATACACTCGCGTCGCCGTCTAGCGTTATATCTGTTGCGTTGTCGAAATCGCTTATCGTCAGAAGCTGGTTTAATCGTTCCTTAGTGAGACTTACCGTGACTGAATTATTTGCAGGTAGATTCACCCATTGATTTGGCGTGTAATTAAGCACGGAGTTTTTTACCGTTAAGGTATAGTCTCCATCGGTCCCTACCGGCATTCCCGTAACGTTGATATTTATCGTCAAATCACGACCTATGCCATCAAACGTGACGGGGTTTAACTGCACAGCCCAAAAGTCAAACGCCATGGGCAGTGACATATTGGCTATAATATCAGCAGAGGCGGTGGTTAATGGGTCATATTCATCAGGGTTGAAGTCACGTAGTTCAAATGCGCCCTGAAGATACTCGGCGCGCCATGGCCCCGATTCTGCCATGTAACCTAACTGTTCATACACATCGGCCAATAGCAGCTTGGCATTGTCCATGGTGTATTGTGTACAAGTCGAATTACAATTCCAATCAGCGCTATTGTCTGCTTGTGAAAAAACAACGTGCTTCAATACTTCAGCCGCCCAGCGATACGCTTCATCATTTGAATCACCATCTGCGCCGTTGATTTCAGTGATCACTTTGTCAATAATCGCGCCTGGCCCCCCCATAAATTCAACGTATTTTTTAGCGACTTTTTCCGGTGGCAAGTTATTTAAGTCTGACGGGTTACCGCTATACCATCCCATATAACGTTGGTACACGGCACGACTATTATGACGTAATGTGCCGTAGTAACCGCGGGTCGCCCAGTTTGATTCAAGCTCTTCGGGTAGCATAATTTGCTCCGAAATCTCTTCACCAATGTAACCTTTGTTCATCTGGCGTACGGTTTGATCGTGAATAAATTTGTAGATATCACGCTGTTTTTCGAGGTAGGGAACAATATGTTCAAGGGACTTTATCGATGGCTGAACGGCAGTGGAATCCCATAGTGGCCAGTGGTGCGATTGAAATTTTACTATAGCTGTATTGCCCCAACGCTCGATGGTCTCAGTCAAATACTTAGCCCATATCAGCGGATCTCTCACCTCCGCACCGCGCAGTGTCAAGACATTATGCATTGTATTCGTACTATTTTCAGCCATCCACAGCGCATCCCAATCCTTAAAGTAGGTGTTCATTTCTGCGGGGGCTTCTGTGCCAGGCGTTAGTTGAAATTGCATATGTAAGCCCTCCCATGTGCCGTCCACTTCATAGGCAACACTGCCATCAGTTTTCGCTACAAGAAACTGGTTGTCTGGCATTGCAATAGGTGTTGTCTCAGTGATCAAATGGGTGGGAACGATCAGTGTCGCCTCGCCAATGGAATTGGTAAGCCCCAAACCGGAGCCGACACCTGATTTACCGTTGACATCCACGCCAGTCAGAGCGCCGTACATAAAGATGGCACGGCGTCCCATGGCATTACCGGCAATAACATTTTCTGACACGGCATGCTCGGTGAAACCTTCGGGTGCAAATATTACGACGGAAGGGTCTGCGTCACCGGACGGGTTAGTGTCTGAACCGAATAATCCTCGCACTCCTCCAAAATGATCAATATGGCTGTGACTATAGATCACACCTTTAACAGGCAGTGTGACGGCTAATTCCTCTACGTCTTTCATATAGGCATTAATAAAGTCCAAGGCTTTCTTCGCTGTTTCCTTGGATACCAAGGGGTCAAGAACAAGCCATCCATCGTCACTGATTCCCAGGTCATCCCCTGGGGTTCTTACGAATGTAATATTTGAAAGATCTAACCCCCGGACCTGATAAATATGGCCCGCCACCACTTCATACAAACCATATTCCATATTGAGTTTGAAATTACGCCAGAGGCTTGGGTTAACTGTTGCTGGGACACTGCTGGGGTTGGCTGCAAGCAGCGTATCATACTCCACTAGCGACCAGACGGTTGTACCATTGCTGTCTTCAGTCCAATCTGAATTAAGTGTCTTAACTGTCTTTTGATTAGCACCAAGTGTTTGTTTTTTTCCTCTTAATGCATTGTCAAAGTCCACATTGTCTTCGCTTAAACCGTGATCGGCTAAAAATTTATCATTGATTTTTTCAGTGAGTGGTTGAGCTTCTTTGTTAGCGGTACTAAAGGTATACGGATCATACTCAACGCTCTTGCTTGTACACCCTGAGGAGAGGGTAAGGCATAGCATTGCGCCGATGCCTGCCAATAAATTATTTCTCATAGTTCTTATCCTTAATGATTAGAGATGGTGTGTTTATATGTGCACGGGTAGATCAAGCTCCATGCCCTCATGGGTATATTTATGATGAACTCATGGGTATGTTTATAATGAATTTGAAGCGCATGGTAGCAAGAATAAAAAAGTATTCAAATAGAATATCCTGAATTCGTATGATAAGTGCACTCCATGAAATTACGACCAAAAGACAACTTGCCGGATGATATTGGAGCGCTAAAACAGCTCGTTTTAGCGCAACAACGGGCATTAGACGAACGGCAATCGACGCTCGTCGCAAAGCAGGACCGCATCCAGTTTTTAGAAGCGCTGGTCATTCTTTTTGGCTATGTCATCGTTAATTGTTGGTCTATATTTAGAGTAGAGCAATCAATAAGATAGGTGATGCGATGAAAGCCAATGAGTTTCATGCCTTGTCCACAGCGCTAGAAAGCTTAACACCCCATCAAAAACGTCGACTTATCAAACATTTACATGAATTAGAACACATTCAAGCGGTAAACCTGCTCATTGAGCATCGCTTGTTGGCTGTGTCATCTTGCCCGCACTGTCACCATCCTCATTTTACACGCTGGGGCTCTGCCTCTGGACTACAGCGTTATCGGTGTGCGGAGTGCCACGCAACGTTTAATGCGCTGACAGGAACGCCTCTTTCACACTTACGCCATAAAGAAAAGTGGCTGGAATACACTCAACAATTAGTCGATGGCCGAAGTGTTCGAAAAAGTGCGGATGCCTGTGGTGTACACCGAAATACTACCTTTCGCTGGCGTCATCGCTTTCTGATGCTACCAAATACTCAGAAGGCCTCCACATTGGCTGGTATAGCGGAAGCCGATGAAACACATTCTTTCTCGAGTCATTCAAAGGTCAAAAGCAAGGTATGACGCGCAAGCCACGTAAACGTGGAGGGAAAGCCTCAAAACGGGGTTTATCGTCAGAGCAGATACCGGTATTGATTTGTCGTGATCGGACAGGAGAAACGGCTGATTTCGTTTTAGAGAAGGCTGATCATACGCACATCAGTGAAGTGTTGAAGCCGCTGTTAGCATCCGATGCGATCATTTGTACGGATGGTGGTAAAGCGTTAAAGCGGGCTATTCAAGATATTGGTATGACTCACCGCCCCGTTAATTTGGCTGCAGGAATACGAGTGATCGGCCAGGTTTATCATGTTCAAAATGTGAATGCTTACGATAGCCGCCTTAAAATGTGGATGCATCGCTTCCATGGGGTTGCGACACATTATCTCGCTAATTATTTAGGCTGGAGGCGGCTCATTGATCATACGAAATCACCTGTAACACCACAGGCTTTTTTATTGGCTGCATTGGGTGTTAGTAGTGACCAACAATTAACGATGACATAGCCTGTTATTTATTCTCCATTAGAGTTGTACTTAAGGCGTTGTCTAAACTCTTATGTGCCTTCTCCATCAATTGTCGCCTCTCGGTGTCGATCACCAAGCCATCATCACAACACGCTTTCAATTGTAATTCGAAAACACTGGCAGCGTCGCTCAGTGCTGAAAAACCAAATGAAGCACCACTTCCGGTCAGGCTGTGAACCAGGCGGTAGAGCTCTTTTCCCTCCTCACCCATTGTCTGTTGCTGGCAGACGGATTGCCATAACCGGTTGATCTCTTCTTGTCGCACGGGAAGTTGTGAGCGGTAATTATTCAACAGTGCGTCCAACTTCGCCTGTAACTCTGGGTTATTCACCATGATGCTTTCTCCAGATCTCCTTAATTTGGTCTGAAAGTGCCATCGGATCAAACGGCTTGGGTATGACATCAATCACCCCCAGCGCCTTATAATATTCAATCTCTTTGGGCTGCACCTTTGCGGTCATAAAAAAGACCGGTGTCTCCTGTAGGCCATTTAACTTCCGGATTTCCAACAACGTTGTTGGCCCATCCATGCCCGGCATCATCACATCCAGAACAATCAGGTCGGGTTTGAATGCTGCTATTTTTGTCAACGCACTGGGGCCACAGTTGGCTGTTTCGAGTTCAAAACCACCGACATCCTGTAAAACCAGCAGCGCAACGGCCATGATATCTGGCTCATCTTCAACATAGAAAATTTTTTTCAGCTCTTGCATAAGTTTGCCTTCGAAAAAACGGAATGAATAGAGATCGTTGCAATGGGTGTCGGCAATAAAAACAATATCAAAAGAGAGCGTTGCACAAATTAACAATTGCCCTCCATTATGATAAGAGGCCAACGCTCTTGATTTGTGCGTAGCAGTGGCTCGCCACACTTAACTGGAGCCGTTCAAATGACTTCAGGGTGATGCGTGATAACAGCGGTGGCGACTGCCTATTTCCTGCTGCACGCAGTTGCAGCATCACCTGCCCCTGCTCCACTTCGGATATCGCATCAACCACCATCGGCCAGATATTCTGAATACTGCTATCAGTTGCCGGCTCCAGTGTGATGCTGACATCTTTGGCTGGAATATGAACCCGGACCTCATCACCCACCTCACCGGCTACCCGTTTCACCCACAGCTCACCACAGCAACATTGCAGGCGGCTGAGGCAGTAATATTCATCGTGTTGCATCACTTTGGCTATCACCACCTCACCGGCTTCGTCACCGTGGGTCGCGGCCAGATCAAAGCGCCCCATCACCCGTTGCAGCGGCCCTTCGGCTTGTACTTTCCCCTGTTCCAGCCACACTAGATAGTCGGCAAGACGGCTCACCTCTTTTTGTGAATGGCTGACGTAGATAATTGGGGTGGATAACTCATCATGCAGTCGTTCCAGATACGGTAGAATATCTGCTCTACTCTGTTCATCCAGCGCTGAAAGCGGCTCATCCATCAGCAGTAATTTGGGGCTGGTTAATAGCGCCCGGGCGATGGCCACCCGTTGGCGCTCGCCACCGGAGAGGTAAGTCACAGCCCGCTTAAGCAGGTGAGAAATACCCAGCATCGCCACCACATCATCAAATGTCATGCTGCGTTCATGGGGTTTCAAGCGTCGCTGCCCAAAGGTGATATTTTGCTGCACATTCAGGTGGGCAAAAAGATGGGCCTCCTGAAAAACATAACCAATAGGGCGTTTGTGGGGCGGAATAAACAGTGCGCCATTCGATTGCCAGCACTGCCCGTCCACCGTAAGTGAACCATCAATACTGGGTTCTAACCCGGCAATACACCGCAGCAGTGTGGTCTTGCCTGAACCCGAGTGGCCAAACAGCGCACTCACCCCTTGGGCGGGCAGTGTAAAACGGGCGTCCAGATGAAACTCGCCACGGCTCGCTTTAAAGTGAGCTTGAATCTCTCTCTTCATCGGCGGGGCATTTCGAAACGGTGGTTCACATAATAGAGCGACAACAACACCACAAACGAGAACAGCACCATACCGGCAGAGAGAATATGCGCCTGGCTATACTCCAGCATCTCCACATGGTCATAGATAGCAATAGAGAGCACTTGGGTCTCACCGGGAATGTTGCCACCAATCATCAAAATTACACCAAACTCACCGATGGTGTGGGCAAAACTGAGGACAATGCCGGTGATAAAGCCGGGGCGTGCCAGCGGTACCACTACATTGATAAAGGTGTCGAAGGGAGAGGCTCTTAAGGTGGCCGCACTCTCCAACGGCTCACTACCAAGGCTTTCAAAGGCGTTGTGCAATGGTTGCACCATAAATGGCAGTGAGTAAAAGATAGAGGCGACCACCAGACCGGCAAAGGTAAAGGGCAGGGTATCCAGACCAAGCTGCTGCATAAACTGCCCCACCGCCCCTTGCGGGCCTAACAGCAGCAACAGATAAAAGCCGAGAACAGTCGGCGGCAATACCAGCGGTAATGCCACAATCGCCGCGATCGGCTGCTTCAAAAAAGAGCGGGTTTGCGACAACCACCACGCCAGTGGCGTCGCAATCACCAACAACAACAACGTTGTCACTGTCGCCAGTTGAAGGCTTAGCCAGACCGGCTGCCAATCCATCACCATAACATCACTCAACCGTTATCGTTTGCGTTAAACCACCATAACCCGATGCGGCGATAATCTGCTTCGCGCCATCACTGTACAGATAGTCAATAAAGGCGAGTGCGGCGGGGTTCTGCTCAGCACGTTTTAGTAACACCCCCTGCTGATCAATCGGCGAGTACATATGAGTTGGCACCGCCCACACCACACCATTAATATTATCACCCGCATCAATCCACTGGGATTTCGCCACAAAACCCAGCTGGGCATTACCACTGTATACAAACTGGTAAGCCTGGGCGATATTTTCACCCCGAACCGTGCGCTTTATAAAACGTTGATCCAGACCCAGCTTCGCCAGCACCTGCATAGCCGCCGCTCCGTAAGGGGCTATTTTAGGGTTAGCAATCGAAAGAAAAGAGAAGCGCCCCTGTTGCAACTGCTGCAACGCCTCTTCAGGTGAACGTGCTTCGGGAGCCCAGAGCACCAGAGTACCCGTTGCGTAGGTAAATCGCTGGTTCGCCACAACCAGTCCCAACTGCTCCAGTCGATGCGGGCGCTCACCATCCGCAGATAAAAAAATATCAAACGGCGCACCGTGGGTAATCTGAGCAAACAACTTGCCGCTTGATGCGTAGCTGGCGGTCACCCGGTAGCCGCTCTGTTGCTCAAATGATGGAATCAGTCGCTGCATGGTTGAAGAGAAATTAGAGGCGACCGCAACCTGAAGCTTCTCCATCGCCACTGCGGGCCAACTGAGCAGGCCCAGCAAAAAGAGAGAGAGTAATACTTTCACGGTCACCTTCATTTCGCGATTGTATCTTACAAAAACAGCCTGCTCAATATAATGGAACAAGGCTAAACAGACGGAGCAGCGGCAAACCTTTAGCCCTCGATTTGTAGGCCGTGGCTTCAGTTTCAAAGCCCTCTTTGAGACATGGGAAGATAGGAGAAATGGATGCTATTGGCGGGTCAGTCGATCAGGCTACGGCGCTTGTCGGTATCAATTAGCTCGATATTCAAGCCACTGCCGAGGAAAGCAAAAGCAATCAACGACTCATCAAACGCCTCACCCGGCTGGGGTTCCGCCGTCACCCTCACCCCCTGCTCTTTCAAATCGGCCAACGACTCGGTCACATCATCCACCTTATAACCCAAGTGATGCAGCCCCTCACCTCTCTTCAAAAAATCCACCAGTGGCGACTGCCGATGGCTGGGTTCAATCAGTTTGATATCCAGCTCTCCCGCTTTGCTGAAAAACTGCACCACCACCTGTTGACGGCTATTTTCCACCTTTTCAGTTTTGGCGGTGTAACCCAAAAGTGTCGTTAACACCACCCTTGCCCTATCGATTTTTCGTACCGCCAAACAGATATGATCTAACTGCATAACAACCTCTCTTTAAGGGATTTTCTGAATAAGCCATCTCCAATTGCAAGATAATCAGGACTCTTTTTTGCTTGGAAAAAAGCATCGCTACTCACATCAAGCATTATCGTTCTTCAGCGGGTGACACAGTGAGCACTCTACCTTTGGAATCAACGTCCAAAGCACCTGAGGTTTTCAACATTTTTCGGACATCATCACCAACCTGTACAGGCACAGCACCCGCACGTGCCATCTCTCTTCCTGAGAATGAACCCGATACCAGCAGATTTAAAAAGAGCAGACCCTCGGCACTCGATGAAACAAGAACATCTTCCGTTAACGTGCTGTTATTGGTTAGTGAACCAAAATTCACTTCGTAATTCCCGTTGGGCAGTATCAACCCTTCTCCGGCTGTCACCGCCAATTTCAGGCCATCGACGTCAGCATCTGCCTCTAGGGTAATGGTCACTAAAGCATTTTCCCCCAGTGCTACCTTTTTAGGTGTTGTGTAGGATATTGAAACAGGTGCCGCAACTTTGTGGGAAGCGGGCACCTTGCCGTTGATATAGGTAATGGGCTTTTCTGTACAGGCACTCAATCCACCCAATAACAATCCAATGGATAAAAACAGTAAAAATAATTTTTTCATTATCTATGCTCAATTTTAATTTTTTTGCGGCAAATAACTTGCGAGCAACATTAATTGATGGCGACATCCATACACTCTTCGCCACTATAGGGTGTGGAGACCACATCATAATCAAATATTTCGATGACATACCATCCGCTAAATAATATCGTCGTCAGGGTTTCAGTTTCTCCCCGTAATACATTATCCATTGACGCTTTCAGCTCCCCTTTTTTGAAAACCCGAATAACAGCATCTCCATCAACATCAGGCACTGCGGTAATGGTATACAAGCCAGAACTGGGAATATTGACACGCAAAAAACGGCGATTCATCAGCTTATTGTAATCGCCATTACGACCATTAGTGCACAGAGAGACGGCCGAAGATCCCACGGTTAACAGGGTATAGAGCGGTAACGACTTCACCTCACCGCCATTGTTTGTTTCAGTTTGACTGCTGTCCCACTCATCCAGTGCCGTGGTAGTAATGTTTTCGTAACTCAGCAGGGTGTTGATTGCTGCAATTGAGCTGACATTATTCGCTTTCAGAAAGCTCATAAACGAATGGATAGTGGTAAATGAATCTGCATTTTTTTGTTCATTAAGCAGTACATTGTAGATCGGTGCAAAACCGAGTGAAACCGTATCTATTCCCCCTTCATCACTGCTGTCATAAAGGTCATAGAGAATACTTTGCACCGACTCTTCGCTATACCAACCAATAGATGCCGTATCATAATCATTATCTTCAAGATTCATCAGGATACCGGTAACTGTCTGCCCACCCCCGAAAGTATCAATGTAATTAGCATCACCGGTAGCCATGCCAGCAAATGCATTACCAAAACCTTCACCAAAAGCAATGCGGGGATCAAGCTTATCCCCGGCCCCATGGGGCCCACCAAGGCTGTCTGAACGAGACAAAACTGCTTCAAAATAGTGGCCCCACTCATGGGCGACAACATGACTATCATATTCATCTGTGTCGTTATCAGCATGACCTAAAATATAGAGTTCACCCGCCGAATAATAAGAAGTACCAATCTGCCCCAGAGAGAGATCACCCTTTACGGCAACATTATTGATACTCCAGTTAGTGAGCAGTTGAGGCAGAATGATGGTTGCATCTACGCTTTTCACCATATCAAGTGCTTGATAGAGGGTATTCAAAATAGCGAACGGAGCGGCTACCCGTGCTGAGGTATAAGATGAACCACCCCAGCCAGAGGGGGCGTGCAGATTCTTATCACTAATATCAACGACACCTGAATTAAACGGAACACTCTCCATTGCATAAAGCGCTTTGCTATTGGTGTTATCTACCACTTGAAAATCCCAGGAGGGGCTGCCTGTTTCAAGCATTTGAGCTTTTACTCGAATAATGATGTTGGTGTTGCCTGGTACGGTAATGCTATAGGCTCCGGTCGCATCCGTCGTCGTCGAACCAACCAGTGATGAATCTGAGGCTTTTATGGTTTCAACCAAAACACCCCGTGCAGGCTTAGCCATTTGGGCTGCATAATTAAGGCCTGCTGAGATTGATGTTGGTACATGGGCAAAAGTAATCAACCCAGAAACGACCTGTGTACTGGTACTGTTAAAACTTGCCGTTACTGTACAGTTCGCCGTTACAGCACCCGTGGTATAAATATCCCCCAAAAGTGAACCACCACAACCTGTAACACTATCAATGCTAAAACCATTATCTGGCGTGACAGTGAAATTGGTTTGGCTGCCCTGGCTGACAGTTGCACTTGCGGGGTCAATACTACCGCCCTCACCTGCACTTGCACTAATCACAACATCCGTTGTTCCACCACCATCATCACCCCCACCACAGGCTGATAAAAAAGCTAAAAAGAACAACAAGCATATTAATTTGGTGGTGCTTATTACCGTCATTATCATCTCTTTTTTAACTTTATTAGGCTCTTGAAAAACGCGAAAAACAGAGGATTTTTTGGCTTTCAGAGGACAAAGAAAGAAGCGCCTGATTCATTTTGGTAAAATAAGTTTGCAGCTCAAACCAAACAGAATCATCAGCATAGGCCAAGACCCCATGAACCAAGCACGAGAAATATTATCCCACACATAGCGGCTATACAAGGCTTTCTATTTCCCATGATCCGAGAGGAACTGGGTGAGCTGACAGTAAAGCAGAAACAGCTGATTAATGTACTAGGTCACTCAGCGATGCGTAAATCGGAAAAACAACATAGGCACCAAGAATAAGATCAAGCAGTGGAGATGCGGCCAAAGCCATCAAAACCAGCCAACTATGCTTTCGACTTATCCAGCGATTGATGAGATCTCCCAGAGCGCTTTTAGCCAGGCATTCGCCAGCCAACAGCCCGGGTAGGGGCAACAGATGCAAGCTGGCCATGCACAGATTGAAAAACATAAACACTTTGACCCACCAGTGTTGCAATGATGGCAACCCAATTGACTCTTGATTCTGCAAGCTCCAACTAAACAATAGGAAACCCAGCAGACAGAGCAGGCAATGGGCACAAAAACGAACTGCCGCCGGTTTGACACCCTCCCTCAGCGAATTTGGTAAGGCGATGAGAATACCGCGGTGAAAAGCGATGGCTGCAAGCAGTGGCAGCCATGTCCCACGCCCTTTAATTGCAAAGAAAGGGTGTGGAATAGCCGTTCTGGTCAGGCGTGACTCAAGTAAAACCACCAGCGCCAGGGAGACTAAAACCGGCAAACTGTAAAGTAACAGTTGCCGAGAGACAATCGTCAGCCACTCATCCATTAATAGATACTCCTCGATAGCTCTTTAGACAGGTAATCCATTTTACT
This sequence comes from Gammaproteobacteria bacterium, assembly GCA_022712945.1. GTDB lineage: Bacteria > Pseudomonadota > Gammaproteobacteria > RBG-16-57-12 > RBG-16-57-12 > JAFLJP01. The sequence goes on from JAFLJP010000104.1 coordinate 165,694, forward strand.
CAAGAGTCGTTATCTGCCACTTCTGCTTTCAGCCAATTGCAGCCTTTAAAAAGATAATTTGTAAAACAATGGTAACTACTCACCCCCATCAACATTACCAGCCAATGCCATTTGAATAGCAATGAGTGGATTGAAGCCTTTGTTTGCCATCGTTTGCAGGTAACTTGAAATCCGACAATAGGCTTTAGCGTAATCGCTTACTCTAAAACACCCAGAGACTTTCTGTTTCACTTTCGCCATTCTCAAGTCACGTTCTGCACGATTATTGGTGAACGGTACATGCGAGTTTTTAGCAAACAGCAACACACTGGCTTCATACTTCTGCAATCGCTCTAAAAGA
>JAFLJP010000156.1 GCA_022712945.1 Gammaproteobacteria bacterium
ATGCGCCTCTTGAGATCGTTTGAACGGGAGCAAAATTTCTGCGTCATTATTGCATAAGTTATTCCGTGCTCGTTCCTAAAGCTTTCTCCTACGCCTGTGGGGTTATTTCTTAGTCTTGGTTCGAGTTAGCTGTTGTATCCCTTTATCAAGGCGCTCGAAAGCTTCATCTATGGTCTCTATTGAAGTATAGAAATGTGGTGAAAAACGCACGCCACCACCTCGTTCTGCGCAGATAACCTTTGCGCTCATTAACAATTGATAGAGACAATCAGCACTTATTTGCCGATGACAAAAGGTCACAATACCTGAACGACGTAGGGGGTCTGATGAGCTGATCAGACTAAGTTGAGGTCGTTGTTCGATCAAATTAAGCATGTGGTCCACTCGCTCTGTGATCATCTTCTCCACCGCCTCCATTCCCAGCTCAAGCAGCAGAGACAAGCTCGCGTGCAAGGCGTGAATTGCCAACATATTCGGACTGCCACATTCAAAGCGCCGGGCTGATTTGGCTGGTATCCAACTCTCCTGACGATAATCACCAACCGCTTCGACCATATGCCAGCCGTACTGATGCAGCTTGAGTCTGTTCAAATGCTCTTTACGGCAATAGAAGAGTGCAAGCCCCTCTGGCCCCAGCATCCATTTATGTCCATCGGCCATGACAAAGTCTGCATCAATCGCCTGCACATCGAGTGGATGTACGCCGAGGCTCTGTATTGCATCAACACAAAAGAGAATGTTATTGGCCCGGCAAAATTCACCCACTGTTTTTAGGTCAACTCTTAGACCACTGGCATATTGCACCGAGCTAATGGTCAGCAGCCTGGTTTTTTTATCACAGCAGGCGATGAGCGCCTGTTCAGGTGAATCGGCCTGATTAAGGTCTGCTTTGCGCAGTTCAACGCCTTGAGATGCCAATGACTCCCAAACAATTCGATTGGATGGAAACTCTTGATCACTGCTCACAATATTGTCACCATCCTGCCACTCAAGACCGTAGGCGACGATAGACAAGGCTTCTGAAGTATTTTTAAGCAGCGCAATTTCACTGCAACTATCGGCATTGATCAATTGCTGAAGCTGAATACGCAATCGGCTCTCTACCTTGAGCCATTCAAGGTAATCGGTTGCCCCCCGGGTCATATTTTGCTCGGTAAATTGCTGAATGGCCGTTGCGGTGCGCCGTGGCCAGGGGGCAACGGCAGCATGATTAAGATAGACGATACTCTCGTCAATGGGGAATTCATCGGCTATATCGGATATTAGCATGGGGCTTTCCTAAGAAGGTTTTTTCGGTATAAAAAAAGGCTGTTTATCTTAAGATAAACAACCTCTTATTAAAGATTATTTTTTAGAGGGCTTCCTTTAGATACTAAAATCCATCGCTTGCAGCTCCGCCAGGTATTGACGGGTGAGGACTTTACTCTCTTCAACTGCAGGCTGGTCAAAGGGATCAATACCGAGGAGTTCACTGACAACAACCGTCTCCATCTCCAACAAAATAATAAGCTCACCCAGTGCATAAGCATCACGATCAAGCAGTGCAATGGTGCGATTAGGGCGCTGGCGATTGGCATGAGAGGTTCGTGTAGCCTTCATTTCAGACATGAACAATTCACCAATGGTATGACCAGCCAGTGGGGCAATGGCGGGAATATCCTGAAAACGCATTGGGACGCGCTGGCCTTCGTAGCGTTGTGACGGATCGGTGAGAAAGGTGACAAATTTGTCATCCGGGCCATCGAGCAGTAACTGAAGTACCGAGTGCTGATCTGTGACGCCATGGGCCTCCATCGGCGTGAAGCCAACACAGACTCCCTCCGAATTAACCTTGCCCAGCGACTCGGCCCAAAGCTGGCGGAACCAGTTAACAATTAGACGCATGTTGTCGGAGTAGGGCATCATCAAGGTAATTGAACGCCCCTTTTGTGCATGCAAAAAGTGGGTGGCACCGTTATAGAAGGCGGGGTTATCCAGCATATTACTCTCTGTGCAGCGCTTGGCCATGGCGCGTGCACCCTCCATCAAGCCATCAATATCCACACCTGAAATGTAAGCTGGCAGCAGACCCACAACCGATAATACCGAAAAACGACCACCGACCGGCGGGTGTTTAATCATCGGAATCGATAATCGTTTTGCCAGTTCATACAGCGCACCCTCTTCGTTTTCAGTCACAATCAGGGTGTGATCATTTACCTTCCCTTCACCCAACCAGCGCTCCATGCGGGGAAGTACAGTCAGGAACTGGCTTAATGTCTCTGCGGTATTTCCTGATTTTGAGATAACCAGCAGCAGTGTTTCACGCCAGTCAACCTCCTTCAACTCGTGCAGTGTTGATGGATCAACGTTATCGTAAAATTTTACTTTATTGCGTGGGTTGTGGTGGCCCAGCGTCCGGATGAGCATTTCACCACCAAGGGATGAACCACCGATACCAAAGATCACGGTGTTTTTGAAGCTGCGCGCAAACTCCTGGCCGCGACGCTTAATCTCTTCTAGATCGGTAGTGCGGGGAAGATTTAAAAAGTGAGGAGTAGAGCGACTGTACCAGTCATCTATTTTGGCACGTAGATTGTCTAGCCGGGGTGAAAGTGCTTCTATTTCATCATTTGAAATACCACTTTCACCAATAACATCGTTCAATAAATTGCTGTTATCAATCGTCAGGCGTGAAATGTCGTTCACAATATACTCCTAAAGTTATTTATTATTGAAGCCAAATTCAGCGATACCTTGGTAAGTTCTTGTTATCGGACGGCTTTCAGTATGTACCAGTGATTTTTTGTTATAAGCTGCGACTTTTGCACGGTTCATATTTTCCACCCCAGCTGCGTGAAAAATCATAACTTATTCAGAGGCTCTTTCAATAGGACTCGCACCTACAGCATACAATGGTGACACGAATAATTATACGTAAGTTTCTTGGCATTATTGAACGCTTGGATTATGCTTAACCGACGTATCATTTTAGCCACATCTCAAGTCGCTCAAAGTAGAATGGCTAGCAGGGCAAAATTGGTGGGGCTTATGATAGTATTCATAAGTTATGATTCACTTTTAAAAGGGTAACAGGTAATGGCAACAGGAACAGTAAAGTGGTTCAACGAAACCAAAGGTTTTGGTTTTATTTCTCAAGATGATGGTGGTGACGATGTCTTTGTGCACTTTAGCGCAATTCAGTCTGAAGGCTTTAAAACACTACCCGAAGGTGCAAAGGTTAGCTACGACGTTCAAGATGGCCCCAAAGGTCCTCAAGCGAGCAATGTTGCTACACTGTAGGGTTCTGAGCCCTCTGGCTTAAGTTTTTTCTGGTTAATTAACTTGAGTTCATTCTTTTTGAAAAAGCCCCACTGAAGGGGCTTTTTTATTGCCTGCTATTGCTGTTTTGTTACGGTTCGTAGCAGTGAGTGGGCAATGCTTTTATCACTGAATTGCTCTTTGATGGGGGTATAACCTGGGAGTGATATGCAAACCTCATGGTTACGCCAGATGTTCGAAGAGAGGTAGATGCCCACGATTTTTGGTTGTGAGTAATAGCCATATTTATAATCCTGCCCCAATATCAATGGCCTGTTGTCACAACTATCGACCATCACCTTTCCCTGCTTTAGAGTCTCACTGCCAATGGGGTTGTTATTGTCGTCAACAAATTTGATGTGGATCAGTTGCCGGGCCTCCATGGCTTCAAAAGAGAGTCCCATTATCAGTCGATCACTTCCTGCATTCACAAGATTTGGTATGATCAGAAGTAGTATCAGGAGGTAGTGTTTTGATTTCATGACGCGGCTCCTTATTAAAAGACAATTCCACCATAACCCGAGTCAATCAGAATGGGAAATCACATTATTGTATCGTGCCAATAGGTTGTTTTTATAGGTAATAAAGTCACTCAACAAGACAAAACAGGCTAAAGCTCACCAGCAGTATCATTTCGAGAATTTCGACCATCGCACCTGCCGTATCCCCCGTGGTGCCGTTAATTCGCTTCAACATCCATTGACGCAGTAATAGAAATCCGATCAGGGCAGAAAACAGTAAAATCAGGCCGCTTGATTTGAGTAACACCACCACCAAGAGTGCAACACCAGCTAACACAGACCAGGCGTGGCGGTGGGGCAGGTGGGTTGCTAATGACTCCCCCAATCCACTTTGGCGCACGTAGGGTGTGGTTAAGAATAAAACGAGTATAAAACTACGGCTCAGCACAGGAATTATAATTAATCCTAAATATTGGGAATACTCTGTAAGGTGTTGTAAAGAAGCATATTTAACCATCAATAATAGTATGATGACAGAGACTGCAGCGGGGCCACAATAAGGGTCTTTCATTATTTCTAGGGTGCGCTGCCGGTCACCATAACCACCAATCCAGGCATCCGCACTGTCACCTAATCCATCAAGATGAAGAGCACCCGTAATAGCAACCCAAAGCACTAAAAGTAGTGCTGCGGTTAGCTCAATGGTGGCAGAGATAAGCAGCCAGTTGAGGGCGGCTAACATCAAACCGATCACGAGTCCGACGAAGGGGTAGTAGAGAAGTGAACGCCCCAGGTTAAGTGGGGTTATCGTTTCTAACTGAGGAGTCGGCAGGCGGGTGAGCAGCTGGAAGGCGATAATGAGTGGTGAAAGCATAAATTTCTTCCAAAGGGCTAATCTATGAATATCCCTATAACTTGCCCGAAACGGCAGCCTCTTCAAATGTGGCCATCTGATTATGTAGATTACACGCCAGCCTCAACAGTGGCAGGGCTGTTGCAGCACCACTGCCTTCACCTAGGCGCATTTGTAGATCAAGCAGCGGCTGTGCATTCAGGGCCTTCATCAGTGTGGCATGACCCGGCTCTTGAGAGCGGTGGGAGTAGATCAACCAAGGCTTAATTTCAGGCTTGATGCGAATGGCCGCCAATGCGGCAGCGGAAGTGATGAAGCCATCAACCAAAACCGGTATTCCATGTTGTGCGCAACTAATATAGGCACCGACAATGGCAACCATTTCAAAGCCTGCAAAATATTGAAGTGCATCGAATGCCGAGTTGATGCTTTTTTGGTGGTGAGCCAATGCATTATCAATCACCTCTATTTTATGTTTAACACCATCAGCATCAAGACCGGTACCCGGGCCGGCAAGGATTTTTGCAGGAAGGTTGAGCAGGGAACAGCTGAGAGCCGTGGCCGCACTGGTGTTGGCAATGCCCATTTCACCTGCAATAAAAAGCTGGGCATCAAACTCACTGGCATGAATGACAACAGAGCGCCCAATTTCCAAGGCTTGATTGCGTTGTTGTTCGCTCATTGCCGGATGTTTTGAAAAATTAGCGGTACCGGGTGCAATGCGGGCATCCATAACCCCTTTTAAAGGCTCTATTTCGCTGACGGTTCCGACATTAACCACCTCTAGGTGGGCATGATTTTCCCGTGCTAAAACAGAAATGGCGGCGCCACCTCGTGCAAAATTTCGTATCATTTCTGCCGTTACCGCTTGAGGAAAAGCGGATACACCTTCTTCTGCGATGCCATGGTCGCCTGCAAATACGGTAATATGAGCTCGCTCAAGGGTTGATCGCTTCACTCCCTGCATGCCCGCAAAACGAATAGCCAGTGTCTCTAATACACCGAGAGAGCCGGGTGGTTTTGTCAGTTGTTGCTGGTGAATTTCAGCTGCATGTATTGCAGATTGATCAATAGCGCGACAAGGAATCTCTAACCAAGCTGGAATCACAACGGATCTCCTTTCATAATCAGCGGAAGACCCGCTGCCGTAAACACAACACGATCACACTGTTGTGCCAGGGATTGATGTAATCGGCCTGATTCATCAACAAATTGACGACTTAAACGGCCCATCGGAATAACGCCAAGACCTACCTCATTACTGACAAAAATGATTTCACCCGGTAACCCGGCAACTGTTTCCAAGAGCGCTTTTCTGGCTGATTCGGTATCGCGTGCGTCACAGAGCAAGTTACTTAGCCATAGTGTAAGGCAGTCTACCAATAAACAGCGCTGGGATGCCGACTGTTGTCGTAGTGTCTCAGCCAATTCATAGGGCGATTCGATTGTGGTCCAGTGGGCCGGGCGTTGTTGCTGGTGACGGTTGATGCGCTGTTGCATCTCATCGTCGTTTGCGGTGGCGGTGGCGATGTAGATAACCTCTAAATCAGTTGCACTGGCAAGACCTTCTGCCAAGGCACTTTTACCCGAACGCGCACCACCAAGAATCAGCTGTTTCATTGTGGCAGTATACCTCGCTTTAGCATAAAAAAGGGGATTATAGATCTTTTCCCTACAGGGCACTGTGCAGGATAAAAATCACCTGGGTATAAAACAGTGACAGCCCAGTTGGCTGATTAGGTAGCATGTTGATATTTCTCACTCTTTTTTGAATTTTTGCATTAATAGTTTACGCTGTTTTTTTGTGAAAAGTGGTTGCTAATGAAGATCCTTTTCTGTACCATCCGGCCCACATTGTGCTTGAAATGGCCAGTGGGAAAGATCGGTAAATAAAGCTTGCATCACATACAACGAAATGTATAATGCACGCCAACACAATCGGGGCGTAGCGCAGTCTGGTAGCGCGCCTGCTTTGGGAGCAGGATGTCGGGAGTTCGAATCTCTCCGCCCCGACCAATTTTTCGAACAAACAATGCGCCCGTAGCTCATCTGGATAGAGCATCGGCCTTCTAAGCCGAGGGTAGCAGGTTCGAGTCCTGCCGGGCGTACCATATTCCGGTAGTTATTGTCATTATGGTGGGCGTAGCTCAGTTGGTAGAGTCCTGGATTGTGATTCCAGTTGTCGTGGGTTCGAGCCCCATCGTCCACCCCATATATTAAAGGCCTGGCGCTAAACGCCAGGCCTTTTTTATTTCCTGATTTACAGGTAGAAACAAAAATAGATATGCCATTCAAGATGTTGATTTTACAGCAAGACAAAAATAAGCCGCTATAATCCATCAACAGCCCTGAGATCTTTGCACAAAAGATAGTTTTTTCGCTCCAGCAAGGAAAAAATGAATCATACAAAGGTATTTTAATAAATTCTACATCCCTTATGTTTGATGGAGCCTCTTTTGATATCCATATATAAGTGTCCTGTTTGTGACGATGTGCTCGATTTCCAGCAGCGTCACTGGTGCTGTGCAAACAACCATCACTTTGATGTTGCGCGTGAAGGGTATGTCAATCTACTGCTGGCGCATCAAAAAAAGAGCAAACAAGCGGGCGATAGCAAGATGATGATTCAGAGTCGTCGTCAATTCCTTAACAACCACTACTATGACATCCTCCCTGAAAAATTATCTGAATTGCTAAATACGCACTTATTGCCTCGCCCTTTTTTATTGCTTGACGTGGGTTGTGGTGAGGGTTACTACAGTGGTTTTATCCATAAAAACCAGCCCGAATGCCAAATATGGGGGGTTGATATCTCCAAGCCAGCAATTGCTGCGGCGGCTAAACGCTATTTTGATATTTCATTCTTTGTGGCCAGTAGTTATCGTCTGCCGGTTAATGATCAAGCGGTCAATGTTGTGGTTAAAAATTATGCCCCGGCTGATGCCAATGAAATTTTACGTGTATTAGTACCCGGTGGCTTGTATATTTCAGTAACACCTGGCGCATCACACCTGTTTGGTCTTAAACAGCTTATTTACGATACTCCCAAAGAGCACGATGAAACAGAAGCTGTACCCGATGGGTTTGAGCGGTTGGAGCAGGTTGTTTTGCGCGATTCAATTGAAATAGATAATAATCGGGATATTTCGAACCTTTTAGCCATGACACCCTATTTTTGGCAGTTAAGTGAGTCTCGGCATCAGGCGATTACCGCACTCACGACGTTGAACACGGAAATCAACTTTACAATCAACATTTATAGAAAGGTACCTTTAAAAATTAGAGATTTCTCTCTGTGAGTAGGCGGAAATGTTCGGAAAAGTTTATGAGTATTTAGAGGCTATTTTCAACACCCTCACAGAGAAAAATATCAATTTTTAGAGAGGCCTAGAAAAATATCAGGAGTATAAGACCATGCCCTCATTCGACATTGTTTCAGAGGTGGATATGCATGAGATGACTAACGCGGTTGACCAGGCCAGCCGTGAAGTAACTACCCGTTTTGATTTTCGGGGTGTTGATGCGCGCTTTAAGTTAAAGGGGGAGGTCATTACCCTGTTTGCAGATGTTGACTTTCAACTTAAACAACTGCTTGATATTTTATACAACAAGATGACCAAGCGTAACGTTGATATTGGTTATCTGGATACCGGTAAGGTTGAGGGTGTGGGTAAACAGGTGCGTCAACGTCTGAATCTAAAGCAGGGTATAGATACGGTAACCGCTAAAAAAATAGTGAAGATGATCAAGGATAAAAAGCTTAAAGTACAAGCTCAGATTCAGGGTGAACAAGTGCGGGTAACCGGGAAAAAACGAGATGACCTTCAAAGTGTGATCACTTTTTTACGCAGTGAAAATACGGACGTACCGCTGCAGTTCAATAACTTTCGAGACTAAATGATACCTTATGTTTTATAGATGATGGACGTTATCGAGTTTACATTTTATGACTAGACAACAGTAACGATGGCCAACATAGACGAATACAATTTTGAGCACGCCCCTTCGGTAGGCTCCTCCAATGAATCTTCTGCTTTTGTTGAGAAGATGGAGGCAGCACGCCTTGCCCGTCCATGCCCTTCGTTTGTGGATATGCGGGGTAAGGTGGCGGGCATCTGCAAGCCATATCAGCACGGTGAACGTATATTCCATATGGACTCTGCCTCGCAAACTATTTTTGAGCGTCGCCTAAAAGAAAATGGTGGTGTTTTCACCCAGGGTGCTTATGAAGAAATCACCAATGGTGAGCATACACTAAGACATATTCGTCAAAAACGGGAACAGGCCCAGAGAGCACGCGCCGAAGAGGGCAAAGCAAAGTCAAATATCGATATTATTGATTTTGGTTTTTACCGTAAACGCGAGCAAGAGCGCTATGAATTGGTGACTCATCTGGTGGTTTTTACCGATGAAAATATCTACTACGGCACAACCAAAGATATTTCTGACAATGGCCTGCTGGTGTTAATTCCGCTGAATTATACGGTTAAAAGTGGTGATGTTGTCCACCTCTCATTTTACGATGAACGTAATGACTATATCACCGATGAAGATCTTCAAAAATTACATAAAATTCCTTATGAAGTCAGACGCACGATTGAAAAAACGGATCGTCTGGCGTTGGCATTACAACGCAAAATTGATGATGAAGATGATGCCAATCTCTCCTATCTGAGAAAAGCGATTGAGGATAGAAAAAGCCGCTTACGGACGGACACCCGAAGTGTTGTCTCCAATCGTAGCACAGAAATTTTTGAACGTTACTATGCCGATAGTGCGGTTTCAATGTCACTTTTTTATCACTATGGCCGGGGTGAATCCCAACTTCTGGCGGTCGGGCACTCGGCAGGTAATAAACGGCTGCACCACTTTTTTAAGGCAGCCAATGGTCAATTTGACTACTCAGCACTGAATGACTCCCGCTGGCTGCCGCCTATGATTGCCCGTTCTCTTGAGCGCAATTCAGCGACCAGCTGCATTGTCACCCTGTACCGGTTCAATGACCACCCCTCCAAATCGTGGCACATCATCAGTAGTGATCAGTTGCCATCAATAAAGCTGTTTGCGCTATTGTGGGCCTATCTGGAAGGGCGTGCAGAGCATCGTACATTCCGCTTGACGCTCAGCCCCGCTCAAGAGGTTCCGGATGAGCAGGTGCAGGAAATTGTCTCTCCCATGTTGCAATATTTCCCAGAAGAGATTGGCGCAATTGATAGTGTCATTTCCTCTGTCAATGCTGTCGGCACGCTACTGGATCTGACGGATAGCCTGCAACAGGCGATCAAACAGCGTGGTGCACACCATGCCAGTTCAGAACAGCTTGAGCTGGCGATCAAAAGCCAGCTGCCTGATGACCTTTTAGCCTCCTTTCCCCGTTCAACACAACAGCCGAAGCAGATACTGTTTGGTTACCACCGACAGCGAAAGGAGGAGCGTTATGTTATTGAGCTCAAGCTGGAACTACTCTGCTTTGATGACACTCTTAAGGTCACATCATTAGATCTCTCTACCCGGGGCCTGCGTATCCGCCTTGAGGAAGATACAGATACTTTCTATAAAGGGCAGGAGGTGAATATTTGCTTTACCTCACTGCTGGCATCCGCTTCAATAAACCTGAAAAAGGTAGCCTACAAGGTTGTTAAAATCTTTGATGATAAAAATGAACTGGCCTTAGCAAGAACTTCAAACAGCCGCGAAGATGCCTCGATTGACCAGTTTTTTAACAGTCTCATCTCTCGTAATAAAGATGTTCTGGATGTTGATGCCGGTGATATCAGTGATGAAATTTTAAGTGCACTCTATGAAAACCTGATGGTGGCAGACCTCCAGTCAGTGCCCCTCTTTCTGGCCCGGAGCGAAGAGGGGAAGGCGAGTATTGCCCACGTGGGAATAACCATGCAGGGGAACGAGCTGCTCGATTACCTTAAAAACAGCAAAAAACAACTTGAACTGGGTTTTATCGATAACCCGGAGGTTTTAGGACAGTTGATGCGACTGCTTAAATCGAGTGATGACGGGCAAGCAGAAGTGATGATTCTAAGCTATCGTTCGGCGATGAGTGATGAGTTGATCAGCGTTCCCGATTATGAAATTGATGACCGGGAAGATCGGGTTGAGTTCATTCGCCAAATGGTACGCAATAAAAATTATCGAATACTACAATTGTCGATTAGTGGGCTGCCACATTATAGCGGTGAGGATGAGAGAAGAATTCTTGCCCCAATCTATAGCCAGTCAATGTCCCATGCCAAGCGGCTGAAATTGAAGCTTAATCGCTTGTGGGCAGTGGGTGAAATTAATGATGTTACCCGTGAATATCTGTTGGCGCTACGTAGCCCAGGGATAAGTTAAATTGCCCGGGGAAAAGTAGTAATCGACCCTTCATGCCGCTCTTTGCTTCGCTCACTCTTTTTCTCATCGGATATTCGCCGTACCAAATCATAATAGTTGCGAATATTGCGAACATACATCACCGGTTCGTGTCCACGGGCATAGCCATAGCGGGTTTTTTGATACCATTTTTTCTGACGTAGCAGTGGCAGGCTCTCTTTAACATCCATCCACTTATCGGGGTCAAACCCCCGTCGCTGGGTAATGGTGCGAGCATCTCGAAGATGTCCAAACCCAACATTGTATGCGGCAATGGCCATCCAGGTTCTATCTGGCTCCTGAATGCGCTTGGGTACTCTTTTTATCAGTGATTTCAGGTAACGAGCACCACCGTCAATACTCTGTTTGGGATCAATACGATTACGAATGCCGAGCTGTCTTGCGGTGGTTAAGGTCAACATCATCAAGCCCCTGACACCGGTCGGCGAAATAGCCTTGGGGTTCCAGTGGGACTCTTGGTAGGACATGGCAGCCAGCAGACGCCAATCCAAGCCATTTTCCTCAGCAGCCTCTTCAAATAGAGCCTGGTATGTGACTAATCGCTGATAGTAGTGGGTTTTAAATTTTCGTGTTCCCACATAATCGAACGTCTTTGTATGACCATAATAGCGCTCTAGCAGCTGCTCCAGTTCACCAGAATCCAATAGCGCAGCAAAAAACAGTACTGCCTCGTTATACAGAGTGTCATCATCACCAATCGGAAAAGCCCAGGCAATGGGTTCCGGCTTATTAATATCGAATGCAACCCGTAGCTCTGGGTAAAAACGTTGGCTGAGTGCAACTTCGTTGGAGTCTGCCACGGTATAATCGATCATTCGATCCCACACAAAGGTCAATAACCCTTCCGACTCCAGCTCACTGTTTTCACGCCAGCGAAGGGCAGGGTAGTGCTGTTGTAATTTCACCAATTGCTCAACATGACTGCTACCACTGACAACCTCAATATCACCGTCAATAATATCGGCAACACTCTTGGGCCTGATATTGCCATAACGGTAAATCAACTGTTGGGTAATCTGCTGGTAACTGGGGCCAAAACGAACCACTTTTTGGCGCTCTTCGGTCACAGAAAGACCGGCGGCTGCAAAGTGAGCATCGCCACGGGCAACCATTGGAATAGTGTCTGAAAAGAAAGGTGGCACAACGATTTTAAGCTTAACGCCTAACCGATCAGCAAAGCGTTTCGCAAGCTCATACTCAAGCCCCGCAGGTTGACCATCCGGCCCCTGGTAATAGGTGGTTGACCCAGGGCGAGTAATAACAATAATTTCACCATCAGATTTTATTTTTGCCAATAGTGACGGCTCAGGGAAAAAGTTGCAGCCTGGCAAAGAGAGTGCCATTACAAAAATAGATAAAATAAGTGGCCAGCGCATAGCTCTATTAGCGGCAATCAATACCATCACTAAAACAAAACCTTTTTTATGCTATGGTTTTGTCTGTGAATGATGAAAAATACAATCCTTGAATTTACTGCCATAGCTTCTAAACTTGCTATCTCTTATGTTAAGCGGATAATAAACATCTTGCCTAGCGATACTGAAAATAATGACCATGATAAAACGATCTTCGATAATAACCGCACTGATGCTCTTTTTTGTGAGCAGCGCAGGCTTCTCTGCAACCCCGCAAGAGAAGGGAATTGAGCGCATCACATTACAGAAAACCGATGTTATTGGTAGTCAGGAATTACCACGTATTGTCTCCATCATATCATGGAAAAAAACCAAGCCCACGGATCTTCCGCTGCTACATAAACAACTGAAAATGGATTTCGGCCCAATTGATGAAAAAGAGTTTTCCCGTGAAGTTGCTTATCGCCAGCAGATGAAAGGGCAATGAAACGTAAGAATAATTTATAACCCCTTCCGGCGGCAGAGGCTCAAATCTTCTCGAGCGCGCCATCTTCCCTGGCGGTAGTGACTTTGTGAGGTAGTACGTGCATAGGTCTTGCCATATCGAACTTCTCAGCCGCACTCTCGGCACCGCAATCCGGCCTTGCTCATCAAGCACTCAAAGATCCCTACGTATTCGATTTCCTCGGCCTAAGGGATGTAGAATTTATTAAAATACCGCGCTTACTTCTCCCTATCTAGGCCGGTATTCGTTGCGTAGCTCACTATGCGCCCAGTACCGGCCTAGGAGCCTGTCCGAGAATAGATAGGTCTACTGCGAAAGCGTGTTTTTTGCTCATTTTCCCGCCAATTTTCGTTAAAGGGAACAGCCATTCGCCTCAAATTGTCGAAAAAATGAACTAAAAATCACACTCTCTCGCTACG
>JAFLJP010000070.1 GCA_022712945.1 Gammaproteobacteria bacterium
GTACCGTTATTGCACCGGATTTTTGTTCGCTCTGTCTAGTCAGGTATTGGGCGCATAGTGGGCTACGCAACGAATGCCTGACTAGACAGAGCGGGCAAAAAGACCCGTAAGAGCGGTATTTTAATGAATTCTACATCCCTAAGTATTGAACGCTGCTTCCCCATTGACCATCCAACAGCAGTTGGTATATTTTCTATCTCCAGCATCAGCTATGGATAGAGCAAGGCAGGGGGCAAGGGGTGGGATAACCCCATAGCACTCAGGGTCGCACAGCCTTCTACTTTTGATCTAGGTTAAAAAGTGGATTACCACCCGATAAAACTAGAGCGCATATTGAACCAATAAAATTAGTATCAATACGATATGAGGAAAAGCCACTGTAGGCCGAATTGATTGGCGGAAATACTCATTAATTAGGGATAGGCCACTTAAACAAACACGATGATATTCACTGTTGAATTGAAATTCACTCTCTTCACTTTCCTCTGAAATATATTTCTCGATTTGTAACAACCGCAGCTCTGTACGTGACTGAAACGTCTTCCAAATTGCATCTTGAAGCCATAACACCATCAATATCAGAACTATAAAAATACTTATTACATCCGATATCTCTGCCACCAACAATACAATAACGCTTAATAGCTTTATATAGAGAGAGTGCTTCTCATAGCTATCAAACTGATTCTGAAGTAAACACCATTCTGTTTTAAATTCGTTTGTTTTCATTTATTACTCTAATTTCTTTGAAGTTGCTCTTGGGCTGACAAATATCAAACTAACCTCCTTATCATAAAGACCGACTGAAGCCTCGACCTCCAAACACCTTCTTTTTCTAGCCACCGAAAAGGCTTTGGAGGTCGAGGCTTTAGCCAGTGATGAAAGCCAGCGTAAAATAATATTGAAAGTCGATTTTTACAGGTGCCATCAAGATTGTTTTCACTTAACATACGCACCTTGCTAGTATTTTTAAAGGGAATATTTATGCCATTAGCTGCCAACATTAAATCAGAGCTTGTCAAAAAAATTGAGTAGTATGAAGGACGCTTTAATCACCTATACTTGGATACCAAGGGAAAAGTTACAGTTGGTATTGGTCATCTCATCCCCAACCGGAATCCAATCGCCCCGATGTTAATGCTGCACGAAACCAGTATGTTAAGCAGCTTCTCAATAGCGTACCTGCTGTGGTAAAAAATACGACCGCACCCCAAGTACCATGAAAAAATCATTCATTACCTTCATAGTCCTCATTTTTCTAACAGCCTGCTCAACCAGCAGAGAGTTGATTGATACAAAATTTTACCAAGAGCAATTCCCTGGTTTTATCTTTGAAAGTCAATCCGATAGAAGCCACTCTGTGCTGTCCGGCTACGAATATCAAACCATAAAAGATGAAAGGCTTGTTATCACCAACTGTGAGCAAGCTGGTCGTATCGATATTTCAACAATAGCCGACTACGATTACTTTCGTTTTAAGCTTCTTTTGGTTTCGTGTATAGCGATAGAGAAATACTCGACAGCCAGTGCTGCAGATGTAAATAACTTCCCTTCAAAACTGGATGAAAATTTCATCTACCGGCTACCAGCTGCCATCATTCCGCCACTGAGCAGCTCCGAGTCGATCCAAAGGAAAGACCTCTCAATTAAACCTTATGACGCTAGCATTCAAGTAACCGTTGAGAAAGAAAATGTCTTCAAACTTCTAACAAAAGAGGATGAAGTTTATTTAACACTACTGGCTCGTGGTGATTTTACCAACGATGGATTTGAAGATTTACTTATTCAATCTGAATGGTATGCCCGGCAAGCCCATGGTAAGCATGTAGATCTACTGATACTTAGCAGGACCGATGGTGATCGGGCTGTAAAAATTAGCTGGAGGCTTAATAAAATAGATTAGCAGCACCATTCAATTTAACGACAGACAAAATGAAGAATCCACACTTTAAGAACGTGGTTTTGGTTGCACCCTATTAACAGGGTGATAAAACCGTTTTACACCTTCATGGTCGCTAACGCCGCTTCCAGCGTTGGGTATTTCAATCTTATCTCAAGCAGCTTCAGCATTTTACGGTTATCAATGCGCCGGGATTCAGTTAAATAGCTGATCATCGCTGGTGAGAGCTGTTGCTTCGCCTGCTGCAATGTTATCTCCTCCAATGCCGGTAGTGAGAACACCTTGGCTATCTGCTGAAAGTAGTCGCTCATGGTGCTTGGTTGTCCATCACTCACATTAATCACCCCCTGCGCCTCATCACGCAACAGGGCGGCCACACACGCCTGTGCCAGGTCATCTTGGTGAATCCGGTTGCTAAACGCTGCTTCATCTTTTTTCACCACCGGATTGCCCCGTCTTATCCGCTCTAAGGGCCAGCGACCCTCACCATAAATACCCGCCACTCGTAAAATAACATAGGGTACTTGCTGCTGTTTGCACCATGTCACAAGCTGCTGCTCTGCATCCAAGCGACGCTTTGAGCGATCTGCCTGTGGATTAACCGGTGTTAATTCATCCACCCACGCCCCGCTACAGTCACCATACACACCGCTGGTGCTGATGTAGACAATTTTTTCGGGCAGCTGCTTACTCTCTATATTTTTGAGCCAGCGCCTGATTCGATGATCTTTACACCCCGTTGAGGGTGGCGGAGAAAACCAGATAACCTTGGCTCCCTTATCAAATATTTGAGCACTATCTTCTTGATCAAGATCAGCTTTAGTGGCATTAAAATTTAATTTATTAAGATATTCTGCCCGTGTCGACCGCCTCACCAATGTGTTAACTGCTATTTTTTGAGCGAGCAAAATTTTAGCAACTCGCTCACCAATGTCGCCACAACCAATAATTGTCACTTGCAAGGGTTTATCTCCTACTAAAAATCTAGGATAATGCTCAGCAAATGAACAAACGCCTAAGGGTACTCAATGAGCTTCACAGTCAATATACAGCCTAGTGGCCACAGTTTCACTGTGGAAGAGAACGAACTCATTCTGGATGCAGCATTAAAAGCTGGCATCAGTTTTCCCTACGGTTGCCGTGGTGGCGGTTGTTGGGCTTGCCGGGGTACCATCATCGAAGGTGAGGTAGATTACGGTGACTTCACACCGCGCTTCTCCGAAGAAGATGTTGCCAATAAGAGCGCCCTGTTTTGCGTCTCAACCGCCACCACCGATCTCACTATTGAGATGAAAGAGATCTCGGCAATAAAAGAAATTGAGATTAAAAACCTGCCAACCCGAGTGCAGGAGGTGGAAAAACTGTCGGATGATGTGATGAAGGTCAAGCTGCTGATTCCACCCACCGAGCGCTTGCAGTTTCTTTCGGGCCAGTATATTGAGATCCTCATGGAGGATGGCCGTCGTCGTGCTTTTTCCATTGCCAATGCCCCCTTCGATGACAAGTATCTGGAGCTGCATATCAAATATATTCCCGGTGGCGATTTCACCGAATATGTTTTCAATAAGATGAAAGTGCGCGATTTGCTGCGCTTTGAAGGGCCATTCGGTACCTTCACCCTGCGTGAAGAGTCCATGAGACCGATCATCATGCTGGCAACCGGTACCGGCTTTGCACCGATCAAGTCGATTCTTGAACACGCTTTTGCCGAAGGTGTCACCCGTCCGATTTACTTCTATTGGGGTGGGCGCAACGAGAGGGATTTTTACATGGATGAGCAGCTCAAGGCGTGGGCCGAACAACACGCCAACCTGCGCTACATTCCGGTTGTTTCTCAGCCCGGTGATACATGGCAAGGCCGTACAGGCCATATTCAAACGGCGGTACTGGAGGACTTTGCTTCACTGGCCGGTTATGAGGTCTATGCCTGTGGCAACCCGGCGATGGTTAAAGAGGGTTTTGATCTGCTAACCAAGCAGGGAGTCAAGAGCGAAAACTATCTGTCGGATGCCTTTACCTTTTCCAATAAATAACACCCCATAATACGCAAAGGTCTCTCAAACTAAAAAGGGAGTTCATCCCCTTTTTAGTTTAATAATTTCACGCCCTTGCGGCAATACTCCTCCGCCAGTGCCTTATCGCCCAACCGATCCGAGACTTCGGCCAGAAGAGAGAATGCTTCTTGTTGACCAGAATCAGCTGCCTGTTGCAGGTACTCTTTGGCTTTACCCCACAGTTGATTGCTGATGCAGATACGCCCTAGGGCCAATAACAGTTGCGGGTCATTACGGTGAGATGAGAGCCACTGCTCTGCGTGTGTTAACTGTGCCTGGCCTTTACTTGCCTTAACTCGTCCATAGAGTGCTAACAGATCACTGTGCCACTGCTTTTGTAATGTGCTGCGTAACAGTTGTTCAGCATCATCCTGCTGACCCAGCTTAATCAAAATTTCAACGTAGTGCTGCACCACCCCCACATCCCGATGCATCGATTTAGGCAGACGCCGCCACAACTGTTGTAAGGTGTTGTAGTCGTGCTGCTCTGCATATTGAGTCAATAGTTGCGAGTAGCAGTCATGTTGAAGTTGTTGCCGCTCATCGTGATTAAAAACTTGATGGCGCTCCAGTGCTGGCAACAGATCTTCCAGCCGCTGCCAATCCTGCAATTGCCGATACAACTGTACCAGCAATCGCAAAACAGGCGGATGTTTGGGTGCTGTGTGGTAGAGGGTTTCCAGTGAGGCGAGTGCTTGTTCGTATTGCTGATGTTCCAGTTGCAGGCGTGCCTGGGTCAGCCCAACCACTACGCTTGAGGTGCCTGCAATTTTTGCCGCCTGGTTTAAATGTTCATCCCGACGCTCAAAAGCCCCCAGCTCTTGTGCAGCACGGGCAGCGCCCAAGTAATTTAGTTGTGGCAAGTGGCTCTGTTTTACGTGCTTGATTAGCTGTTTTTCTGCCCTTTTCCAGTCTCCTTCAAACAGTAACATGATGCCGCTATTGAGTGCTGTTTCAGCACGAACCTCCCGCTTGTTATGACGCCATGCACCCAGGCGGCCCGGCACAGCCACCACACCAACCAGCGATCGAATGGTGTAGTAGAAGAGCGCCAACCCCACCACCAGTGCCACCACCACCAGCGTCAGTGATGTCTCTAACTTCCACCCCTGATAGGTAATCAACACATAGCCCGGTTCTTGCGTCGCCAGCAGCGCCAACAGTACCGAAGCGATCAAAGCAATCACCAAAATAATTAACCACTTCATAGGGCAACCTCACCCTCGACTGGCAGCGCTGGTTCATTGCGCTTGATCAACTTGTCACGCTGGGTTTGCAACGCTCTGAGTGATGCTGAAATATCAGGTAATTCGGGGGATATATTCACTTTTTCAAGCTGGCGAATCAATTCAATACTATTTTTCACCGAGGGCATTTCATGGTCAAAATAGTCGTAGAGCCAGTTGTGTGCATAACCAAGACTGGACAACCAGCTCTGTTGCTCGCCCTTAAACAGCGCCATGCGTGCTGTTTCCAGTTGTAATTCAACATTGTGATAAAGATAGCTCTGCTGATCAGCTGGAATCAGTGGCGCAACCAACTTGTCGTTGTGAGTAATGATAACCAGTGAACGCACCTCACCCCAGACCCGAGAGGCCACTGCTTGCCAGCCACCCTCTGTTGAGGATGTCGACTCCGGCCGCTCAATACCCTGCAACTCAACCAGTTCGATCCCTTTAATCGGTAGATTGCGGGCACCCTCGGCCAAACCGATCAGTTGAGCAGAGAGCCCTTCCAGATCAATTTCATCAACCATTTTCAGTTGAGTTAACTCACGGGCCAACTGTTCTCGTACCGGTAACAGCGCCGGATCAGCCACCTGTTTTAGAATAAGGTCTGCACTCTCTAGACCAATCTTTGCACCGCTTATATCACGCTCAAGTTGTAGACGGTGGTTTGCCAAGCGCATCAAATAGGCCGCTTCCGCCAGTTGCCAGGGGCGCTTGTCATCACCATTTTTCTGCTCCATCTCTCTTAAGCTCTGCCAGAGCAACCTATTCTCTTTTTGTAGCTTTTCCAGTGTGGAGGTCACTGTTTCCAGCTGTTGATTACTGTTTTTTAATCGGCTGTTGAGATGGTTGGATAACTCCTGTTTCAGCTGTTCAACCTGGGTAGTCAGTGCGCTGCTGTTTTCATCTACTTTTTGAATCACCGTATCTTCAATCTGCTGTTGCTGTAACCAGAGTTGATAGCCCCCAACACCCACGACAACCATAAGAATAATCAAGATGATAAAAACAACCGCCAACCCTATTTTAGAATTTTCTCTCTCTTTTACTGCGGTCGGTTGCTCTTGCTTGGCTTGGCTGGGTAACAACTTATTTTTCTCGATCGAAGCACTGCTGTTTTTATCTGCCATCGGACTCTTCCTGGCTCTGTTTTTATTTTTCCACTGCTGCACTGCCGCCAGCAATCCCTCATCATTTTGTTGCGACGCAACAATAATCTCGCCCTGATAACCCGTTTTCTTGGCATACTCACGGTTGCGCTCGCTCATCACCACTAATGCAACCTGTTTGAGCCAACGCTGGTGTTTTTTGCCCGCCATCTGCCAAAGATTTTGTATACTTTGATTACTGGTGACAATCGCAATGTCAACTGAGTTTTTTTCGATTTTATCTAAATTACCATCCGGCTTTACCCGGCGATAGACGGCGACATGAACAACCTCGGCACCCTGCTGTTGCAACGTTTTACCTAATATTTCGCGCCCCCCTTCACCACGAAAAATTAATACTTTTTGGCCCGTGAGTTCCGACAATTCAGGCTGCGCCAACAGCCCTTCACTATCAAAACGCTGCTGCGGTATGAGCACCTCCTTAACCTTCAATTCATGAAGTTTATCTGCGGTACTGCGACCAATTGCCGCCACTTTGCAGCTATCGGGAAGTGCAACATTCTCTTGTTTCATCAAAGAAAATGCGCGCTCCACTGCATTGGTACTGATAAAGATGAGCCAGTTGTAGTTTTCCAGTTGCTGTACGATTTTTTTAGCGCTGTCGATATCCTGAGGATCTGTGATTTCCAGAACAGGAAAGGGGAGGGGGGTGGCACCCGATTTTTCCAGTACCTGGCACAATCCCTGTGCCTGATGTTCTGGTCGAGTCACCAGAACGTTAATACCTTTTAGATTAGTTTCGTCCATAAACTTCGGCCAGAATCTCTTTAGCACCTTTGGCTAACAATTCATCAGCCACTTTAATGCCCAGTGCCTCTGGTTCAGCAATGGGGCCATGGGCTTCAGCCCGAATAATCGTTTTACCATCCAAACTGCCCACCAGACCACGCAGCCAGATTTGATCGCCTTGCAGAATCGCATGTCCACCAATCGGCACCTGACAACCCCCTTCAAGGCGGTTATTCATCGCACGTTCTGCCAAAACCCGGGTCATGGTCTCGCGGTGCTTCAGGTGGGCGATAGCATCATTAATGCGCGGGTCATCAATTCGACACTCAATACCCACTGCACCTTGGCCAACCGCTGGTAGTGATTGCTCTGGTTCAATAAAGCTGGCAATACGCTCGTCAAATTTCAGACGAATCAAACCGGCTGCCGCGAGAATAATTGCATCATATTGACCTTCATCCAGCTTGCGTAAGCGAGTGTTCACATTGCCACGCAGGTCTGCAATCTGTAGGTCTGGACGTAGCGACTTGAGTTGTACCGAGCGGCGTAGTGAGGAGG
This sequence comes from Gammaproteobacteria bacterium, assembly GCA_022712945.1. Lineage (GTDB taxonomy): Bacteria > Pseudomonadota > Gammaproteobacteria > RBG-16-57-12 > RBG-16-57-12 > JAFLJP01. The sequence continues at coordinate 7,640 of JAFLJP010000070.1, forward strand.
TACCCACCTTGGCTCCCTGGGGTAATTCATCCAGCGATTGATAGCGGTTGGAGACAAACGCATCACGGGGATCTTCGCGCTCGCAGATAACCACCAGGTGTAAACCCTCCGGAAACTCAACCGGTACATCCTTCATTGAATGCACGGCGATATCCGCAGCACCTTCCAACATCCCCACTTCCAACTCTTTAACAAACAGACCTTTGCCACCCACTTTTGCCAGCGGGGTATCAAGGATTTTATCTCCCTGGGTCTCCATTTTATTAAACTCCACCTCCACTCCGTCGTGAAATTTCTCTAGTTCGGCCTTAACAAATTCAGCCTGCCACATGGCAAGTGGGCTTCTGCGGGTAGCGATAACAATCTTTTTTGACATCTAAAAAATTCCACTATTTGTTTGTATTCTAGGGAGCGTTTATTACGCTGCCCATATGATCGTTTGATCATAACGTATCAACTGCTATTTACCCAGTCCTGTCAGGATTTGGCCTGTTGCACCTGAAAAGCATCGAGTGCATTGCTCAGCAAGGCAAACTGCTGTTGGGTGAGGGTCTCTGCACGGGAAGAGGGGTTAATGCCCAGTGCTTCAATCTGATCAGAAGTGAGCAGGTTTTTCAAATTATTACGCAGGGTCTTGCGACGGTGGGCGAATGATTTGGTCACCACCATGGCGTAGGTTTCGATATTATCAACCTGAATGGGTAACACTGAGTAGGGGGTGAGCCTGACCACCGCTGAATCGACCTTGGGTGCCGGGTCAAACGCCTCTGGGGGAACATCAAACAACTTATCCACCTGGCAAAAGTACTGCAGCATAATAGTCAGGCGACCGTAATGTTTATTGCCCGGAGCGGCCGACATGCGATCAACCACCTCTTTTTGCAGCATGAAGTGCATATCCTGAATTTGTGCGGCATATGCCATCAGGTGAAACAGCAGGGGGGTGGAGATGTTGTAGGGCAGGTTGCCGACAATACGCAGCTTTTTATCTGCCACCATCAGTGAGGTAAAGTCGAAATTCAGTGCATCTGCCTGGGTGATTTTCAGCTCCCCTAGCCCCGAGCAGGCCTGCTCCAGATGCGGAATCACATCGCGATCCAGCTCCACCACCTGCATCGACTCGGCCAGCGGCAACAGCTGGGTGGTGAGCGCACCCAGCCCCGGGCCAATCTCTATCAAGTTATCCTCTTTACGGGGATAGATAGCATTGACGATACTCTGAATGACACCGGTATCGTGCAGAAAGTTTTGTCCAAACCGTTTTCTGGCCTTGTGAGTCAATGAATTATCCTGTTTATTTGTTAATGTATTTTCTGGGATTATATCGGGCTACCAGCCATTTGGTAGCTTACGTGAGGAATGAAATACTCTCAGGATCTCAATCCGTTGCAAACGGGGGCGGACACGGTAAGGTACGATGTAGCGTGTTTTGGGAATGATGAGTTCGTGTGTACCCGGCAATCGCCCTGGATGACCAAGAGAAGGATTTTTTTCAATAGTGAAGCCGCGTGATAAATGCGTTGAACAACCAGCTTCGCCGCTTGTGGGTCATCTTTTGAAATGTGCTCTGCTTCTTGATCTAGATTTAGCAACGCCTTCCTTAGCCACTTAATCTCCATTTACACCCCACTTGTTTAAAACAATTGAGAGCTCCTGCTCTTGAGCGAAGTCACCATCATCAGCCTCCTTGATAGCTTGTTTAATCTCTTCAATCTGCCACTCGTTTATCTCGATAAACTCGCGTACCGCTGCGGCTGCAAGAAATGACTTACTACGGTGTGTGGCGATAGATAGTTTATCCAGCCGATATTTTAACTCTGGCTCCAAACGAATCGTCATCGTGGTTGACTGGGACATTTTTCACCTCAAGTGTATTTTTATGTACACAATATAGCACAAGGAAAATTTCGTCAGTTTAGGAACGAGCACGGAATAACTTAGGGATGTAGAAGAAATTTTGCTCCAGTTCAAACGATTTCAAGAGGCGCATAGCTGGCCTACGTAACGATTGAGGTCGTTTGCACTGGGGTAAAAGAGCACGTCAGAATGACGACGTTATTTCGTGATCGTTCCTTGGTGGCGCATCACCTGCCGCCAACATCTCTAACCCCACCTGCATCGCATAGCGCAAACTGCTGCCACTCGCTTTGCCACTGCCCGCAAGCGTTAACGCGGTACCGTGATCCACCGAGGTGCGGATAATCGGCAACCCCAGGGTGATGTTGACCGCCTGGCCAAAGCCTTTGTATTTGAGTACCGGCAACCCCTGGTCGTGGTACATCGCCAACACCGCATCAGCCCAGTCGAGGTGTTCCGGAATAAACAGGGTATCTGCGGGCAGCGGGCCACGCAGTGCCATCCCTTCGTTACGCAAGTGTTGCAGTACCGGTATGATCACCTCAATTTCTTCCCGTCCCAGATGGCCATCTTCACCGGCGTGCGGGTTGAGGCCACAGACAGCAATCTGTGGATTTTTTATGCCGAAGTGCTGCTGTAGATCAGCGTGTAAAATTCTGATGATCAACTCGACCCGTTGCCGGGTCACCTGCTCAGCTACTTTTGACAGGGGTAGGTGGGTGGTTAACAGCGCCACTCTGAGCCCTTCTGTCGCCAGCATCATCACCGGTTCAACTGCAGAGGTGATTTTGGTTAGATATTCGGTGTGGCCGCTGAAGGGAATGCCCGCCTGGTTGATAATACCTTTATGAATGGGCCCGGTAACCAGTGCGGCGGGATAGCCCGCACCGAGTGCTGCCACTGCGCTATCTAAACAGGCCAGTACATAATGTGCGTTGTTGCTGTTCAGTTGACCCGCCACAGCGCGCTCTTTCAGCGCCACCGGAATCACTTTAAGTACCCCTGCTGCATTTGGCTCTGGTGGCTGTTGCGGATCGATCAGCTGTAGCGTAATCTTTTTCCCCAACAGGGCGGCCCGCTGTTCAAGGAGTGCGGGGTCGGCGACCAATATTAATTCTGCATCGCTCTGATTTTCGGCCAGGCCGATCGCTAGGTCGGGGCCGATGCCCGCCGGTTCACCTGGAGTGATCAGGAGCCGGGAAATTGAATTGTTATGGGTTGTCATGATTCTATTTAGAGGTACCCTGATTTTTCAATTCAACAAAGGCTTCATCGCGCAAACGGCGCAGCCACAGTTGGTGCTCCTCTTCGACCAGACGTTGTTTAATCGCCTTTTGTGCCGCAACCTGTTCCAGCTCTTCGGTATTGTCATAGTCACGGTGTTCGAGCACCTGAACAATGTGCCAACCAAAACGACTCTGGAATACCGGGCTGATCTCACCATCAGCCAGTTTATCCATCTCCTCTTCAAACTCGGGCACCATGACACCGGGGTTCACCCAGCCCAGTGAGCCACCTTCGACAGCTGAACCGGGGTCATCAGAGCGGCTTTTTGCAATTTCAGCAAAATCTTCACCATTGACGATACGCTCACGAAGGCGCTCCAGCCGAACACGGCTGTCAGCCATATCCGCACGATCATGTGGTTTGATCAAAATATGGCGCGCTTGGCGCTGGCTGATCACATTGCGCTGGCTTGAGAGGCTACGCTTCTCTGCCAATTTGATAATATGAAAACCGCTGGGGCTGCGAATTAAGCCACTCACATCACCCACTGCCATCTTAACCACAATTTCAGCGAAGACTCTGGGTAGTTCGCCCAATTTTCGCCAACCCCAGTCACCGCCATCGAGCGCCTTTTGGCCTGCTGAGTGGGCAATGGCCATCTCCGAAAAGTCGCTGCCTTCCCGCAACTGCTGAACCAATTGAGCAGCCTTTCTCTGGCTCACTTTTAGCTGTTCGGGCGAAACCCCTTCGGGCAGTGCCATCAGAATATGTTGCAGGCGGTACTCCTGGTCACCTCCTTGCTGGGTTTTTTGCGTCAGTAGATAGTTATCAACATCCTGTTTGGTAACCAGGATTCGATTATCCACCTCACGCTGGCGCAGCCGGACCAGGGTCAGCTCTTTTCTTATCTCTTCACGAAAATCGCCAAAGTCGATACCATCCTGGGTCAATACATCATGAAACTCTCGAATCGTTAATTTGTTTTGTGTCGCAATATTTTCAATGGTGTTATCAAGAGTGACATCGTCAATACGAATACCGGTTCGTTCGGCCAGATTGTATTGTAGGCTCGTCAATATCATACGCTCAAGAACCTGCTTTTTTAGCAGCGACATTGCCGGTAACGATTGGTCATCACGCTGAAGTTGTTTGATGATGCCATCCAGCTTTTTCTGTAACTCACCCTGGGTGATCACATCATCATTAACAATGGCAACAATACCATCAAGCCATTTAACATCGTCTTTAGCTTGTAGGTGAGTGCTTACAAACATCAGCAATATCAGTACGATTACTATTTTTTTCATATGAAGGGTCTTTAATTTGGTCCGGGTGATTTATGCTCAGAAAAGCCACTGATTTTAGAGCCAACACTGGTCAGCCCCTTGAGTTCAAATTGTATCGCGATACCGCTGTTGCGGCTGCCATCATTATCGTTGATATACTCCTGCGCGGCCATGCGGATACGCCAACAGCAGTTATCATATTCCAACCCTAACTGGGTATTAAGCGCTTGGCTCCGGTAGAAGGAGTAGGTGAGATCACCCATTATCGACCAGCGACTACTCAACGGCCAGCGGGCTTTCAATGTACTCTGTTTGAGTAAGGCCCGGCGGAAGTTTAACCCTAATGCGACCCGGCGTTTCTGGTCCCGTTCAAAAGCCAGCTGAAAATTGGCTTTCTCAAGCCACCCCTGGCGATTATTCCACTCCATCAAACCACTGGTGGTGATAAAGCGATTTACCTGACCATTAATTTCGGCCAACAGGTTAGACCACCCTTTTCCGGCCACCGCTTCATCCGCCAGTATCACACGTTGTTCCGCCAGGTTGTAGCGTTGGCCGACACTCATCTGCAAGCGCTGTCGCCCTTGATCATCAAACCATCGACTGGCCAGTGAGAGGGTGACTCTCTTCTCATCACCCACCCGGTCGATGCCACTGTAGCGGTTTTCACTAAATAGTGAATCAAAGTCAAACTCACTGAGTTGTGTGTCAAACAGCTGTCCGGCCGTCGGTAGGTTATCCTGGTCTCTATACGGCACATAAAGGAGATAGAGCCGGGGCTCCAGTGACTGCTGGTATCGCTTTTTTCCAATCTGCTGATGCCGTTCAAACCACAAACCACTATCCAAGCTAACGGTGGGCAGCTGTCGCAACTCGCTCGGGCTACCATCAACCCAATAACCGCTGCCCTGCCAACCAATACTCGGCTTCAGATAGGCGGCGCTGTCACCATAGTAGGCCGAGAGGGTCGGCTTTATATCAAAGCGCAGCGCGGTTAAATCGCTACTTTTTCGAAACGAGGCAAACTCACCCTGCAGGGAAAAGTTCAGATTATCGGCAATACCACGATAGTGTGAAAAACGCAGCTGCGGCAAGCGCTGGGTGGGGGTGATCACCGCCAAATCGGGGGCATCCAGGCTTTTATTATGTTGTAACGCCAGCGACCAATACCATGAATCATCGGCATAATTCAGTGTTGCACTGCTCTCCAGTAATCGGCTGCTGTAACGCTCTTTCTCCTGACTCAGATCACGAAAATAGTCACGGTCACTCAGTTGCTGCAAGTTGATTGATGCTTGCCACGCCTGCCAATAGCTTTGATGTTGGTACTGGAAAAAGTGGCGGTTTGTCTCTGTCTGGTGATCATTGCTCAGGTATTCAGCATCCAACTGCCCTTCACCATTTTCATTCAGATAACGAAACTCGCCGGTTAACTGGCTGCCCCGTTGGCTCATTTGACGAACAGAGAGGGTGGCATCACGATCGGGAGCGATATTCCAATAAAAGGGGATGGTCACTTCACGGCCAGTATTGTCTGATGAACCGATACTCGGTGACAGTAGTCCGGTTTTTCGCTCCCCGAGGGGGAAGTTGATATAGGGGAAATAGAAGACCGGTACACCCAGCACCTCCAGGCGCATGTGCCGGGCAACACCATCATTTTCTGCCGGTTTCAGGGTGATGGATGCTGCGCGAAAACGCCAGCTCTCATCACCGGGTGGACAGGTGGTGTAGCTCGCATCCTCTAACAGGATATGCTCTCTGCTTATAATCGAGATCTTTTCCGCTGCACCACGGGCACTGCGGCCTGCTATTTGATAGCTCCCTCCCTCCAGTGTGGCGGCTTCGCTTTGCGCATCCAGCACAATCCGTTTTCCCTTCAGCAATAGCCCCTCTTCGGTGAGCGAGACACCGCCTTCTGCGGTAATGCGTTGATCATCACGGTAGTAGGCCGCTTGCTCGGCACGCAACAGCCGGTTGCCCTGAATCAGCTCAATATCACCGCGCAGTTGAATATCACCCTTGCCCCAGGATTCGCTCTCATCGGCACTGATATAGATGGTCTGTTCATCCCCCACCACCGCTGTTGTTGGCCCACTCGGCATTGGCACAAAACAGAGCTGTTCCGCCTGTGCATTGTTCAGTGTCATGACAATGCCGAATAAGAGTGTATAGAGCGGTAAGTTGCGGCGCTTCACTGGCTATTTACCGATACAAAAGCTGGAGAAAATTTTGCCTAGCAGGTCGTCACTGCTGAATTCACCGGTGATCTCATTCAACGCTTTTTGTGCCTGATAGAGCTCGTCTGCCAACAGCTCACCGGCACCGATACCCAGCAACTGCGCTTCACCCTGGCAGATGTGTTGCATCGCTCTGTTTAATGCATCCAGATGGCGGCGGCGCGCCATAAAGCCACCTTCACCACCACTTTGGTAACCGATGCACGCTTTGAGGTGTTCGCGTAGCAATTCAACACCGGCACCCTGTTTGGCCGAGAGGCCGATGGTTGGAATGGCCGCTTGTTGGTCAAAAAAAGGGTTCTGGGAGTTAATGTCGATTTTATTGCGTATCAACGTCATCGGTGGGCGTGGTTCCGGTAGTTGATCAATAATCCGCTGATCTTCAGCGGTAATCCCCTTGGCATCATCCACTAACAGTAACAGACGATCCGCTCTACTGATCTCATCCCAGGCACGTTGAATGCCGATTTTTTCAACCTGATCACTCGCCTCGCGCAATCCGGCGGTATCAATAATATGTAGCGGTAAACCATCAATTAGAATTTGCTCTCGCAGCAGATCCCGGGTGGTACCGGGAATATCGGTAACAATCGCCGATTCACGGCCGGTCAGGCTGTTCAACAGTGTCGACTTACCCACATTAGGTTGTCCGGCAATAACAATGGTCATACCTTCACGCAATAGCTGCCCCTGGGAGGCAGAGTCGATGACCATTTGCAGTGCCTGCTTCAAATCAACCACCTGCCCGGCAACATCGCCTTCTGAGAGAAAGTCGATCTCCTCTTCCGGAAAATCGATCGCCGATTCAACGTAAACACGTAACTCTATAAACTGCGCTACCAGTTGGTGAATGGTCTCTGAAAAAACACCCTGAAGTGAACGTAACGCCAGACGTGCCGCTTGTTGTGAGGCGCTGTCGATAAGATCAGCAATCGCCTCAGCCTGTGCAAGATCGAGCTTGTTGTTCAGAAAAGCCTGTTCAGAAAACTCCCCTGGACGAGCAATACGTGCACCTGACTGCAATACACGGTCAAGCAGCATATCCATCACCACCGGGCCACCGTGGCCTTGCAGTTCCAGGACATCTTCACCGGTGAAGGAGTTTGGATTGGGGAAAAACAGTGCAATACCCTGGTCAATCACCAGGCCATCAGCCGCTTTAAAGGGGAGGTATTCTGCCTGACGAGGGGTAAGTTGACGCCCCAACACCTGTTCAGCAATGGCGGCAGACCGAGGGCCGGAGACACGGACAATGCCGACGCCACCTCGACCGGGTGGTGTCGCCACTGCTGCAATTGTCTCACTAATCGAGGAGTTCAAATCAGCGCTACATTTTGAGTTAGATTTGCTGGTCATTTCAGGCGAGTAGTGATTCTCTTCAGGGCGCCTCTAATAATTAGAGGTTTTATTTTGTGAGTAGGCGGAAATGACTGAAAAAGCGGAATTTATAGGTATAAATGAGCATTTTGAAGCCATTTCCAACACCCTCACAGAGGAAAAGATCAATTATTAGAGGTGCCC
>JAFLJP010000088.1 GCA_022712945.1 Gammaproteobacteria bacterium
CTGTTTGGCGTATTGATAAGAGGACTACTTCAGCATCCCTTGTTACTGAGCTTTAAAGCAAGGCCAGTGTTGTCATTCGTGTCTGTCAATTCAGGCAATTGACCCGAAATTAACTCTGACTTTTTGAGGGGGCTCTAACTATATAATTTCAGAAAATAAATTTGGCTGGTTAGATTTTAGGCTGGCTAACATTAATGATGACCCTGTTCAGGCTGTTGCTCTACTCGGGGCGGTGGTTCTTTGGGGTCAAAATCGTCGGCAGAGGTTGGGTGCTGTTATCTGGTGTTGGGTAATTTTGTGTATAGTGCAGGCCACGGCTCTCCCTGCGCTCGAGGGCGCTCTGTACGATAAGATCTGCAATGACGATCAGATTGCGCAGCTCAATTAAATCGTTGCTCACACAATGAAGGTGGTAGTGCTCTTCAATTTCGTGGCGTAACAGCTCAATACGGCGCTTGGCATATTGCAGGCGGCGGTTATTACGCACGATGCCCACGTAGTCCCACATGCAACGACGCAGTTCATCCCAGTTGTGGGAGACTAATACCGCTTCGCTGGCGAGGGTGACTTGGCTCTCATCCCAATCAGGAAGCGATATGGATTCATCCTCTCCGGTGAGTTGCTGCAAGATATTTTTGGCAGCGGCGGCGGCAAAGACCAGGCACTCAAGCAGTGAGTTGCTGGCCATACGGTTTGCACCGTGCAGCCCGGTGTATGCGGCTTCACCGATGCAGTAGAGTCTGTCAATGTCGGTTCGCCCCTGCCGGTCAGTCATCACGCCGCCGCAGGTGTAATGGGCCGCAGGCACTACCGGGATGCGCTCTCGGGTGATGTCGATGCCAAATGCGAGGCAGCGTTGATAGATATTGGGAAAGTGGTCGATGATGAATCGGGCGGGTTTATGGGTGATGTCGAGATAGACACAGTCACTGCCCAGCCGCTTCATTTCAGCATCAATGGCCCGTGCGACAATATCCCGCGGGGCCAGTTCGGCCCGCTTGTCATAGCGAGGCATAAAACGCTCGCCACTTTCCAGTTGCAATGTTGCTCCCTCACCACGAAGCGCTTCGGTTATCAAAAATGATTTTGCTTTAGGATGATAGAGGCAAGTAGGGTGAAACTGGATAAATTCCATGTTGGCGACGCGACAGCCAGCACGCCATGCCATGGCAATGCCATCACCGGTGGCAACATCTGGATTGCTGGTGTAGAGGTAGACCTTGCTGGCACCACCGGTGGCTAAAACAACGGTTTTAGCTTGGAATGTTTTCACCTGTTGATCGTGGCGATCGAGTACATAAGCGCCATGTACGCTGTTTCCCTGAGCACCAATCTTCTGGCTGGTGATCAGGTCAATAGCGATATGTTGCTCGAAAATATCGATATTGTGGTGTTTGTGTACTTGGCTCTCCAGGGTACTCTCCAGGGCACGACCGGTTGCATCTTCAACGTGGGCCACCCGACGATGGCTATGGCCACCCTCTTGAGTCAGGTGGTAGTTGCTTTCCTGGCCCTCCTTGAATCGGGTAAAGGGCATGCCTTGTTGGGCAAGCCAGTGAATCTGTTCTGCGCCGTGGGTGACCGTGTATTTAACAATCGCTTCGTCACATAACCCCGCACCCGCATTCAGCGTGTCATTGAGGTGCGATTGAATAGAATCATGTTTGTCGAGCACTGCAGATATGCCACCCTGGGCATAATAGGTTGCCCCTTCCAGCAGGCTGCTTTTTGCCAGTACACAAACTTTTACATTTCGTGCCAGATGCAACGCAAGACTAAGGCCAGCGGCACCGCTGCCAATAATGAGTACGTCATAGGGGGGTAATGTGGTCATGTGAGTGGTAACTGCATATTTTATTGCTGTGTTTGAAATTAGCCCGAATATTTTGTGAGTTATTCGGGTTGGATAGTCGATGTGGAAACCATTTTAGTATAGTGTGCCTCTATCAAGCCAATAAAAAACGAACTAAATTTAATTACCCTAGTCAGATTGCTCATGTTGCCTGAATGGTGGAGTGGTTTTGCCAACAACAAGAAAGGAGTTATGCCCGAATGAGTGAGAATTTCACTGATCGGGAGCTGGTGCAAAGAGTACAAAGTGGTGATAAAGCAGCCTTTGACCTGCTGGTAATAAAGTACCAGCATAAAATTATCAAGCTGGTATCCCGCTTTGTTAGAGAACCGAGCGATGCATTGGATGTGACGCAGGATGCGTTTATCAAGGCGTACCGGGCATTGCCCAATTTTCGGGGCGATAGCGCTTTTTACACCTGGCTTTATCGTATTGCCAGCAATACCGCAAAAAACTTTCTCGCCTCACAACGGCGTCGCCTGGGTGATGTGGCGATTGACAGTGACGAGGTAATGTCGCGGGAAGAAGCGTTGGGGTTGGATGATGTCGCAACCCCGGAAAATATTCTGGCAAAAGACGAAGTACAGCACACCGTTTTTGAGACAATTGAAAATTTACCTGATGATTTGCGTACCGCACTAACTTTGCGTGAGTTTGACGGTTTGAGCTATGAAGAGATAGCTGAAGTGATGGAGTGCCCGGTGGGCACCGTTCGTTCGCGTATCTTCCGCGCCCGCGAGGCGGTTAGTGAAAAGTTGCGTGCATTATCAGGTGAATAAATTGAGAGGGCTTTGAATATGGCTGGAAATGAACAGATTAAAAGCCAGGTTTCATCGTTTATGGATGGTGAAATAGAGAAAGATGAAGTCTCTTTGTTGTGTAAGCGCATGGCAAACGATCAAGAGCTGCGAGAGCAGTGGCGTGATTACCACTTGATTCGGGATGTGTTAACCCAGCAATTGCCGGAACAATCCAATGTTGATCTATCGGCACGGATTCAGAATGCCCTGTCGGATGAACCGGCTTTTTCTGCAAAAACAAAAACAGCGTCAACCGGCTTGGTGAAACGACTCTCAGGTTTGGCAGTTGCCGCATCCGTTGCCATTCTGGGAGTGGTGGTGGTACTAAACACCGCAGTACAACCCAATGGCGGAGAAACGACAATTTTAGCGAGCAACACTCCCACATCGAATGCAGCAGTGACGCAGGTGGCCGAGCTGTCGAGTGGCTCGGTTTCAACAGATCAGCCGATGGATCCTCGTCTCAATAAATACCTGGTCGATCACAGTGAGTATGCCGTGAGTGCCAGTGTTCATGGCATATTGCCGTATGCCCGAATTGTTGGACACCCACCGGTACGGAAGTAGTTATTTATGCTGAGAATTTGGTTGTTTTTGAGTCTTCTGTTCTGCGGGTCGATGGCCGCGCATTCTCAGCCAGCCGATGCGCTGGCGTGGCTGAAAAAAATTGGCGAGGCGCAGAAAAAGCTTAACTACTACGGCACGTTTGTCTACGCGCATGACGGTCAGCTTGAGTCGATGATGATTGTTCACTCAAGTAGCGCCGAAGGAGAGCGTGAGCGGCTTGTTCACCTGAACGGCATCGCCCGTGAAGTGATTCGCAATAATGACCTAGTGACCTGCATCTTTCCCGAAGAAAAGAGTGTACTGGTTGCCCATCGAAACAACCTCTCCACCTCACCTTTTGTTCAGTCCGAAAGCCTGGAAATATTCGAAGCGTACTATCACATCTCCCTCGGGGAAAAAGAGCGCATTGCCGGTGTTTTAACCCAGCGTATCGATCTTGAGCCTAAAGATGTTTATCGTTACGGGTACCGCTTTTGGGTCTCGCCTGAAGGGCTGCTGTTGCGCTCTGATTTGCTGGATGGCGATGGCAGTGCCATTGAGCAAATTATGTTTACCGATATTCACCTGGTTGAAAAAATACCCCATGAGCTGATGTCTCCGAAAATTGATCTGACTGGTTTTAAATGGTTCCGTCAGGAGCCGACTGTCGCACTGGATGAGTCGGTGAAAGGCCGCTGGCGGGTCACGGTTTTACCGGATGGCTTTTCGCTTAAATCACAAAACCTGCATCAGGAAGAGGGTGGCAGGGTAGAACACATGTTGATTTCTGATGGTCTCGCCTCTATCTCTATTTTTATCGAAAAATACAATCGCGATGAAGCCCGAATGGGTGACTTTCGGGTGGGCGCTTTAAATGGTTTTGGGCGACCACTGGGTGATTATGTGGTAGTGGTGGTGGGTGATGTGCCGTTGGCAACGGTCAGGCTGATCGCCGAATCGGTGGTTGCAAATGATTGAAGAGAGCGCCACCGTGGTCGCGCTTGAAGATAACTTCGCTTGGGTCGAGAGTGAACGTCGTTCAAGCTGTGGCAGTTGTGCTGCAAATAAAGGTTGTGGAACCGCCACCCTGCAAAAAGTGATGGGAAAAAAAAGAACCCAACTCAAGGCGATAAACCAGGCTCAGGCTCAAATTGGTGACCGGGTGGTTATCGGTCTGCAAGAGCAGGCGTTGCTGAAGGGTTCGCTCTATGCTTATATTTTGCCGTTGCTACTACTGCTTGTCGCAGCCTTTGCTTTTGAACAACTATTTGCAAATGAAGCGATCACTATTTTTGCTGGTCTCGGTGGGCTACTGTTGGGGTTTGTTATTCTAAAATTTCTAATGGGTAATTTAGCCGAAGATGAACGCTTTCAAACCGTGGTGTTACGGCGTGAAAATGAGTCAATAAAGACGGTAACATTTAATCATGAATGATCGATTGGGAGTTGATATGTTGACGATACGCGGTATTGGTTACGAGACCTTTGCACGATTCATATTTTCCGCCCCTGCGGCGTTAAAAATGATCTCAAAATCCTCATTTACACCTGTAAACTCCAGTTTTTCGATTATTTTTTCCTGGCTGGGACGAAAACTATTTTTCGTGCAAAGGCCTCGTTACGCTAAGTTTTTTGTATTAGCACTGATAGTGGTGTTGTATTTGCCGAACGTGGCACTGGCCGATGGGCTGCCAAATTTCACCAAGTTGGTGGATAAGTATGGCCCTGCCATTGTTAATATAAGTACCACTCAAAAAATCAAACACCCCAAAATTCAAAATCCCCATGGACTTCCCAGTATGCCCAATATGCCGGAAGGGCCATTTGGCGATCTGTTTCGGCATTTCTTTGAAGATAAAAATGGAAAGAAACGAGAGTTTCAAGAGTTTAAAAATGCATCACTCGGCTCTGGTTTTATTATCTCACGTGATGGTTATGTACTGACTAATCACCATGTGATTAAAGATGCTGAAGAGGTTATTGTCCGCCTATCTGATCGACGTGAACTGACAGCTAAAGTGGTGGGTTCAGATAGGAAAAGTGATATCGCACTATTGAAAATTGATGCGGATGACCTGCCTGTGGTTAAACTTAATCGCCGCAGTGATGTGAAAGTGGGTGAGTGGGTGTTGGCAATTGGTTCACCCTTTGGTTTTGAAGCCACAGTGACTGCCGGGATTGTGAGTGCCACAGGTCGTAGTCTGCCCCAGGATAATTATGTTCCATTTATTCAGACCGATGTGGCAATTAACCCAGGAAACTCTGGTGGGCCTCTGTTTGATGTGGATGGCAATGTGATTGGCGTTAATTCGCAAATATTCAGTCGCACCGGTGGTTTCATGGGGCTCTCCTTCGCGATTCCTATTGATGTGGCGATGGGAGTGGTTGATCAGATAAAAGATAAGGGCTTTGTCTCCCGTGGTTGGCTGGGGGTGTTGATTCAGGATGTGACCCGTGAACTAGCGGAATCGATGAATATGGCACGCCCAGAAGGTGCCTTGGTCTCCAAAGTATTATCCAATAGTCCCGCAGAAAAGGCGGGGCTGGTGGTTGGTGATGTGATTGTAGAATTTAATGGTCAGGCGCTTTCACGCTCTTCCAGTTTGCCGCCACTGGTCGGTATGACAACCGTGGGAAGTACCACTAAAGTGAAGGTTATCAGGAATGGGAAAACAGTGACCTTGAAGGTGGTTTTGGGTGAGCTGCCGAGTGATGAGGCGGGTGTTGAGGTGAGTAGCACACCGTCGATGACTGCGGGAGGGCGCTTAAAACTTCAGGTGACGGATTTGAGTAGTGACCAGCGCATTCGCGCGGGTGTCGATTTCGGTGGCGTGTATGTCGCTTCGGTTGAATCAGGGCCCGGTAAAAAAGCCGGTATCCGCCGGGGTGATATTGTTTTAATGCTCAATAATGAAGAGATTAATAACGTTGCCCACTTCTCTGAACTGGAAGATGGTTTGCCGAGTGGCAAGAGTATTCGTATCTTGGTTCAACGGGGTAAGGCACCGCTATTCTTGGCAGCCAAACTGGATTAGTTGGATGGCAACGGCCCACTTAACGGTTTATGGCCACCCATATTGCTCACTTTGTCAGGTAATGATTGAGGCATTGGCACCGCTCGAAAAGGCACTTGGCTTTGAGGTTGCGTGGGTTGATATTGAAGGTGACGTGGCGCTGGAGCAGCGTTTTGGCGAGTTGGTTCCGGTGCTGATGGCGGGTGAAATCAAGATATGCCATTACCATTTAGATGAGCTTGCGTTACGACAACATTTCAATCGTAGCTGAAAAGGCATTATAATCCACGCTTGGTGTTTTTGGCTTGGTGCATTATCAGCTTGACAGTGTACCCAAGCATTATTTTAAAAAAGGCGTCCTGGACGCCTTTTTTATTCTGGGTCACCCCAACTCTTAGCGAGAAAATCTGTGTCCGAAATGAAGTATATTCGTAACTTTTCAATCATTGCCCATATTGACCATGGTAAATCGACCTTGGCCGATCGCTTTATTCAGGTGTGTGGTGGTCTCTCGGAACGGGAGATGGGGGCGCAGGTGCTGGACTCCATGGATATTGAGCGTGAGCGCGGTATCACCATCAAGGCGCAGAGCGTGACACTCAACTATAAGGCGGTAGATGGCAATACCTACCAGCTCAATTTTATCGATACACCAGGGCATGTGGATTTTTCCTATGAAGTCTCCCGTTCACTGGCTGCCTGTGAAGGTGCTTTATTGGTAGTTGATGCGGCTCAAGGCGTTGAAGCGCAAAGCGTCGCCAACTGTTACACCGCCATCGAGCAAGGGTTAGAGGTGATGCCGGTTCTCAATAAAATCGACCTGCCTTCGGCAGACCCCGATAAAGTGACGGATGAAATTGAAGATGTTATCGGCATCGATGCAAAGGATGCGGTGCGCTGTAGTGCCAAAACCGGTGTGGGTGTTGAAGAGGTGCTTGAACGTCTGGTGCAGGTAATTCCTGCCCCCGAAGGAGACCCTGACGCGCCGCTACAGGCGCTGATTATTGACTCCTGGTTCGATAATTACCTCGGGGTGGTCTCACTGGTGCGGGTTAAACACGGTGTACTGCGCAAGGGGCAAAAGTTTAAAATTATGTCCAGTGGTAATGTCCATATTGCAGAACAGGTGGGCGTATTTACCCCCAAACGTACTGAGACAACCGAGTTGCGTCCGGGTGAGGTCGGTTTTTTGAATGGCAGTATCAAGGATATCGATGGTGCCCCAGTGGGGGATACGATTACCAGTGCCACTCATTCAGCAGAAGAGGTACTGCCTGGATTTAAAAAAGTAAAACCCCGGGTTTTTGCCGGTCTGTTTCCGGTAAATGCTGAAGATTATGAAGGGTTGCGTGATGCGCTGGGTAAGCTGCGCATCAATGATTCGGCACTATTTTATGAGCCGGAAAATTCAACCGCCCTCGGGTTTGGTTTTCGCTGCGGTTTCCTCGGTATGTTACATATGGAGATTATTCAAGAGCGCCTAGAGCGTGAGTATGATATTGATTTGATCACCACCGCACCCACCGTGGTTTATGAGGTTCTGGATACCAAGGGAAATGTACTATCAATTGATAACCCGGCCAAACTGCCTGAACCTAACCATATTGATGAAATGCGTGAGCCAATCATTGAAGCCAATATTATGGTACCCCAAGAGTTTTTGGGCAATGTCATCACCCTTTGTGTTGAAAAGCGTGGTGTACAAAAAAATATGCACTACAGCGGTCGTCAGGTGACGCTCACCTACGAACTGCCAATGGCCGAAGTTGTGCTTAATTTCTTTGACCGCTTGAAGTCAGTTTCCAAAGGTTATGCCTCAATGGAGTACAGCTTTAATCGTTTCCAGCAGGCCAATATGGTGAGGTTGGATGTATTGATCAACGGTGACAAAGTGGATGCCCTA
Source organism: Gammaproteobacteria bacterium (assembly GCA_022712945.1). Lineage (GTDB taxonomy): Bacteria > Pseudomonadota > Gammaproteobacteria > RBG-16-57-12 > RBG-16-57-12 > JAFLJP01. Next base: position 8,116 of record JAFLJP010000088.1, read on the forward strand.
GCGGTTATTGTTCACCGTGACCAAGCACAACACCGTGGACGAGAGTTAGTGGGGAAAATGAAAGAACTGATCTCTCGCCAAATGTTTGATGTGGCGATTCAAGCTGCTATTGGTACCCAGATTATTGCCCGCTCAACCGTGAAAGCGCTGCGTAAAAATGTCACCGCCAAATGCTATGGTGGTGATGTCTCGCGTAAACGTAAACTACTTGAAAAGCAAAAAGCGGGCAAAAAACGGATGAAACAGGTGGGTTCAGTGGAGATTCCCCAAGAAGCCTTTTTAGCGGTACTGGATGTAGGGAAAAAATAACCAAATGAATGTCGATTTTGAATTAATAATGGTATGGACACTGGTGGTCTGCGGTGTGGTTTGGTTGATTGATGTTAAGCTTTGGAAGCCCGCGCGAATTTTGAAGGCCGAAGCTTTACTGGCGACGGGCGGTGAAGCAGATGTTAACTCGTCCGAAAAGATAAGGCGTGAGCCAATCCTGGTAGAGTATGCCCGCTCATTCTTTCCGGTGATACTGGTGGTATTGATTTTGCGCTCGTTCATGATGGAGCCGTTTCGTATTCCCTCAGGCTCGATGATGCCGACGCTATTGGTCGGTGACTTTATCATGGTGAACAAATTCAGCTATGGTCTTCGTCTGCCGGTTACTCATCAGAAAATCTTGGACCTGGGTGAGCCAGAACGAGGTGATGTGGCTGTTTTTCGCTACCCTGACGATCCCAATGTGGACTATATCAAACGTGTTGTCGCACTGCCGGGTGATACGATCGGCTATGTGAATAAACAAATTTATATCAATGGTGAACCAGTAAAACAGAAGTTTGTCCACGCTTATGAAGGCGTTGGTTCAGGTTTTAATATGACGGGAAACCACCTGTTAAATGAGCAACTTGGTGAGGTTAATCACCAGATATTGATCAACCCTGAAAGAGCGCCGATGAACGGTGAGCGGACTGTTCCAGAGGGTCACTATTTTGTGATGGGAGACAACCGCGATAACAGCAACGATAGTCGTGTTTGGGGCTTTGTGCCGGAAGAGAACCTAGTGGGTAAGGCCGTGCTGATTTGGATGAACTGGGACGGTGGTCTCGGCTGGGATCGAATAGGTAATTTGATTGATTAGTAACCTCTGATTAAGGGATGTAGAATTTATTAAAATACCGCACTTACTTGTTTTTTTGCCCTCCCTATCTAGGCCGGTATTCGTTGCGTAGCTCACTATGCGCCCAATACCGGCCTAGATAGGGTGAACAAAAATTCGGCCTAATAACGGTACTTTAACTTCTTCTACATCCCTTAGGCTGATTGTCGAGCGCAGCTACTTTTTGAAACCGCCCTGATCCAGGCTGATTCGCATTGGGTTATTACGAATACGGACACGTTTCAGGTGTTGTAGCATATCTTTAGGCATGCCCGCAGGTAGATCCACGGTGCTGAAGTCATTATGCAATTTGATATGACCAATGTGTTGGCTATCGATACCCGCTTCGTTAGCGATTGCACCAACAATATCACGAGGCGTTACCCCTTGATCACGACCTACTTCGATGCGATAGGTGGTCAGCGCTACATCCGATTGCTGGCGGCGTGGGCGGCGTTCACCACGCTCTCCACGTGATGGGCGTTCGTTGCGGTTTGAATGGCTGTTGCGCTCGCGACTTTCGCGGGGTGCTGGAATCTCTTCCTTATATTGCAATGGGCGATCTTTCTGGCAGAGATAGACCAGTGCCGCTGCTGCTTCGTGGGCACTGATGTCTTGTGACTGGGTATATTCATCAACCAGTTGAGTGAAGAATGTGAGGTCAACACTCTCCATGGTATCGGTGATTGTCTGCTTGAATTGCTCGACACGTTTACTGGCAATGGTCTCGGCACAGGGTAATTGCATCTCTTTAAGCGGTGCTTTGGTTGCTTTTTCGATGGCAAACAGCATGCGGCGTTCCCGTGGCGACGAGAACAGTATGGCGGTTCCTGTGCGACCGGCGCGACCGGTACGGCCGATACGGTGTACGTAAGACTCTGTGTCATGTGGCATATCATAGTTAATGACATGGGTGATGCGTGATACGTCAATGCCTCGAGCGGCAACGTCCGTGGCGACCACAATATCAATTTTGCTTTTTTTCAAGTTGTTGATGGTGCGTTCGCGCAATTGCTGGCTCATATCGCCGTTTAGTGCAGAGCTGGCGTAGCCCCGTGCTTCAAGCTTTTCAGCCAGCTCGACGGTGGCCGTTTTGGTGCGTGCAAAAATGATCACGCCATCGAATGGTTCGCTTTCGAGGATGCGGGTCAGCGCATCTATCTTGAAACGTGGGGTGACCTGAATGTAGCGTTGATCAATGTTTTCAACCGTAGTGGTTTTGGATTTGATCTTGATCTCTACCGGGTTATTCAAATATTTCTGGGTTACCTTCTTGATGGCAGCTGGCATGGTGGCAGAAAACAGTGCTACTTGGCGCTGCTTAGGTGCGTGCTCAAGAATCCACTCCACATCTTCAATGAAGCCCATACGCAGCATTTCATCCGCCTCATCCAGTACAAAGCTATCCAGCTTTTCAAGAGAGAGGCTTTTGCGTCGTAGATGATCCATCACGCGGCCCGGTGTTCCCACGACGACCTGGGCACCACGGCGTAGGTGTTTAAGCTGAATATCGATGCTTTGACCACCGTAAATTGGTAGAACGTGGAAGCCAGGCATGTGGCGGGCATATACTTGAAAGGCTTCTGCGACCTGGATTGCCAGTTCACGGGTGGGTGCCAGTACCAAGACCTGCGGGTGTTTTTTCTTGAGGTCAATTTTGTTTAGCATTGGCAGGGCAAATGCGGCGGTTTTTCCGGTGCCGGTCTGTGCCATGCCCAGAATGTCATTGCCTTCCAGTAGTGCTGGAATGCTGGCGGCCTGAATGGGGGAGGGGCTTTCGTAGCCCACTTCTTGCAGCACTTTTAGCAGTGGAGCGGAAAGGGCCAGGTCCGCGAAGCTCGCATTTTCGGGTGTTGTCATAGGAGTGTACCTTGTTAAGCGGTCGCCCCTCTCTATGAAAACTATCACCGTGGGGTAACCGGATGATTAAAACGATGCGCAGTATAACGGAAGAGCGTTCAAATAGCTTGTATAAAATATAAACAATTTTATGGGCTGTGCTGGTTGCGATAACAATGTGCTAATTCCGCTATAATCGGCTTGAACAGCAGCCCTTATTTGCTGTGGAGTTGTCATATCGTGTTATTTAAACAACAGCGCACTTTTGGTCTGGTTGTGAGCGGTCTGCTCACCGCCGTGGGTATTTGGTTACTCCTCAGGCAACATGATTTTCCAATCTTTTTCTTCTTGATGGCGGGCATATTATTGCTGATTACCCTGGGTGCACCGCATCTGCTCAGTTATCCGGCCAGGTTATGGGGAGTGCTGGGCCAAAAACTAGAGATAATGAATAATTATTTGGTATTGGGTCTGCTGTTTTTTCTGTTGCTGACACCCATCGCACTTGTCGCTCGAAGAGTGGGGTATGACCCACTAAATCTGAGCCGAAAATTAGGTAAAAGCTATTGGCAGAAACGGGATCAAGGCTGGCAGCCTGAATCGTTTAAGGATCAGTTCTAATGGATTTCTTATGTGAGCTGTGGCGCTTTATGCGGGTGAGAAAAAAACTCTGGTTACTGCCTATCTTTATTGTTTTTCTGCTACTGGGTGGTTTGATTATTGCGGTGCAGGGTAGTGCACTTGCCCCTGTGCTTTATACCGTATTTTGACCATGTGGATCTTGGGGATCTCTGCCTATTATCACGACAGTGCTGCAGCACTGATTCAGGATGGCAACATCGTTTCGGCGGCCCAGGAGGAGCGTTTTAATCGGGTGAAACACTACGCCGGTTTCCCTCGACAATCGATTCGGTTCTGCCTGTTAGAGGCCGGAATTACGCTGGCGGATGTCGACAGCATTGTCTTTTATGAAAAACCCCTATTGCGTTTTGAGCGCTTACTGGAGACCTACCTAGCCTTTGCCCCAAGGGGCTGGCGCTCTTTTTTACGCGCTATGCCACTCTGGTTAAAAGAGAAACTGTTCCAAAAACGGCTGCTGCTCAGTGAGCTGAAGCGTATTGCGCCAGATAGCGAACTAAAAAGCCGTTTACGCTTTTGTGAACACCACCTCTCCCACGCCGCCGCTGTTTTTTACTCTTCACCCTTTGATCGATCACTGATTCTGGTGATGGATGGTGTCGGTGAGTGGGCAACCACCTCAGTGATGCTGGGTGATGGTCGGACTATTCAACCACTTAAGGAGATCCATTTCCCCCACTCATTGGGGCTGCTCTACTCTGCATTTACTTCGTACTGTGGTTTTAGGGTAAATGATGGTGAATATAAGCTGATGGGGTTAGCACCTTATGGTGAGCCGCGCTATGTTGATTTAATTAAACAGCAGCTGATTGAGATTGCGGATGATGGCTCTTTTCGCCTCGATATGCACTATTTTGATTATGCTACCGGGTTACAGATGACCAATTCACATTTTCATCAGCTGTTTGGTCGTGAGCCCCGTCAAGCCAATAGCGAAATTACCCAGCTGGATATGGATCTTGCCGCGTCGATTCAGCAGGTGTGTGAAGAGGTGGTTCTTAAACTTGCTCACGCCTTGCGTGAGGAGTATCAGATTGATCAGCTCTGTCTGGCGGGTGGGGTGGCACTCAATTGTGTCGTCAACGGAAAATTGCTTGCAAGTAGCCCCTCTAAACCACTATGGATACAGCCAGCGGCAGGTGATGCTGGGGGCGCGATTGGTTGTGCGCTGGCAGTGTATCATCTGCATCATCAACAGCCTCGCACTGTGCCAGATGGTGATGCGATGCAGGGAGGCTACCTTGGGCCGGCCTACAGTGACGCCGAAATTTTGGCTCTATTGCAGACAACGCCGAATATCATCTTCGAGCCGCTCAATGAGCAGCAGCTGTTGCAACGTGCGTCTCAAGCATTGGCTGATGGCAAGGTGATCGGCTGGTTTCAGGGGCGGATGGAATTCGGCCCGCGGGCGTTGGGTGCGCGCAGTATTCTCGCGGATGCACGTCAACCCGGTATGCAGTCGTTGATTAATCAGAAGATAAAGTTTCGGGAATCTTTTCGCCCCTTTGCACCGGCAGTGCTCCGGGAGGAGGTGAGTAGCTACTTTGCACTGCACGTCGACAGCCCCTATATGTTGCTGGTTGCTGATCTTCAGTCTGAGCAGCGCATATCACTCTCTGAGGATGAGAGGTCGCTGTGTGGTTTTGAGCGGCTGAGCGTCAGTCGTTCGACTATTCCTGCGGTAACCCATGTGGACAACAGTGCACGTATTCAAACCGTCAACCCAACCGATAATCCGCTGTTTTATCAATTGATCAAACAGTTTAAACAGATCAGTGGTTGTGGTCTGGTATTGAACACCTCGTTTAATGTGAAAGATGAACCGATTGTCTGTACGCCGCAGGATGCGCTGGCTTGCCTGGCTGCGACTGAGCTGGATGAGGCATTTATCGGCCATTACCGGGTCACCAAGCGATAGATAAGGTGGGCGAAAAGAGAAGTAAGCGCGGTATTTTAATAAATTCTACATCCCTTACTTCGATGGCAGATGCGTTAGCCATTTGGAGACTTTTTTTAATAGTGGTTCTTCATAACCCTCAAAGAACATGCCGGCTCCGCGCAGCATAACCTGTTGATACTCTTCGTTACCTCCCAGTGAGATAGCCAGTTGCCGTGCATCACGGGCGTTGGTCACTAGCGCGTCCGCACTACCGAAGATGTCCAAAATCGGTAACTGTAATTTTCCCAGGTAGTTCGCGGCATACATGCGGGGATCGGTATACTTCAACATATAGAGGCCTAACAGTGCCAGTCCACGAATGTTATTTAATGGCCGCTCAGCTAAATAAGCTGCTGCCATAATGGCACCAAGACCATGGCCGAGTAACACCACGTTGTGTTCCTCCTGCTGCTTGAGGAAGGCGAGTGCCGCATCTAGTCGAGCAGGAGAGTTTTCCAGTAAAACAGCATGTTCTCTGCCGCCACACTCACCACCGAGTACCGGCATTTGTAGTGAGAGGGTGGACCAGCCCATGTCATACAGCTCCCGTCGCAAGGGTCCGATGACGGCGTGCCAGTTCGGGTGTCCACTCATATTGTGCAGCAATACCACCGTCCCTTTTTTTTCGTGTTCACTCTCAGCGTAGATCCCCATGAAGGAGCGCGACTGGTGCTCTTTCAGCCAGACAATATCGCCAACCACGATATTATCCTCAAGCTGCTGTTGCCACTGCTGTTCCAGCTCAAAATCTGGGCCGGTTGCTAATGCTGCAAAAGATGATTGGCAGAGAGTGTAAATGAAAAAAAACAGCAACAATCGGTACATAGAGACCTCTGCATAACTTATATTTTCCGCCTCAACGGCGTTAAAAGTAGTCTAAAAGTACTCATTTACACCTGTAAACTCCATTTTTTAGACCACTTCTTCCTTGCTGAGACAAAAACTATTTCTTATGCAGAGGTCTCACATAACACGGTACTACGGTGGATTATTACAGGTGCCCCACATCCAGTTTCGGCCTGCGCAGTCGGCGGCGGTCCACTGGCCACTTTGAGCAAATGAGGTGATTGGCAGTACTGAATTCATATAGTAGGGGCCGTTATTGTAGCCATTGCCGTTGGCGGTGACACTGGTTCCTGCGGGCAGTCCCACTTCAGGTCCGACATCGTTCAAATTAACTAGTAGCGCCTTATTTTTCCAGCCGTGGGGCACCGCCACGTGACACCAGTTGCAACGGATGCGGCCAATTCGGTTATTGTGGAAAATGTGCAGATTATTGTTATTGCTGATAGCGAGGTTTTTGTTGGAGAAACCACTATCTTCATAAGTGCCCGCACCACCACAACTTCCACCACCGTGCATGCCTCCGCCGTGTCCACCCCAGCCACCGCCACCGCCAGTGGTCTCATCGCAGGAGTAATCATTGAAGTTGTGACACTTGAAACAGAGCCCCGGTGCCTGGCCACTGCCGGTGCTGGTATTCCACTCCCCTTGCAGTAGAAAATTGTTACTGGAACCGTGGGGGCCCCAAGGTTTATCATCTTCGGTATCACCGGGGCGAGAGGTGCCAATGGTCGTGGTGGCACTGCCATGGCAGTCGGTACAATACATCGTTTGGGTGCCAACCGCGGCATCAAACGGCGATTCGAAAATAGCAGAGCTGACCATGCCTCGGGTTGCCGCACTTCGGCCAGTGGGGCGCATTACCGGGTGCCAGCCACGGTGGTTATTGGTTCTGGCATCACAGGTGCCGGGGGATGCGCCACCGTGCATGCCACCGCCGCCACCGGCAGTACTACAGGTATAGGCTCCAGACCATTCAGCACCCGTCGGTGTCGGTGAGGTGCCTTCCCCTTCATGCCCAATGGGTACCTGGAACTCCATCGACTGATTGGTATAGACCGTCATGTTGTTGGTACCACTGGGTGTCGAACCTCCCATCACACCTAGAGCGGGGCGGCCTGCATAATTATGGCCAGCGATACCATCTACATCATCGTAGGCATAATTGGAGTGACACTTGAGGCAGATTTGGTATTCCCGGGTAACATAATTATAGGTGTTGGGATCACCGCTCATGCTGACTCCATTGGGCGGCAGACCACGTTTTACATTAAAGTTGATCGGTATCTGGGTGAACTCCGAATTGGCATATATCGGTTCAACTCCCCAGGAGCCACGCAATACACCCGAAATCAGGTTGTCATGGGCCCCGGTATTGTGGTCATGGGTACCTGCGGAGGCTGGATTGGCTGGATCATCACTGGCGAGACGATTTTTACTGACCCGGTGGGGGTTGTGACAATCGGTGCACTCTACATGGCGGTTGGACAGGTTGCCCTTGCCGAGCAGTAACGGTGATTCGATGAAATCTTTACCCAGCTGGCCCAGGGTGTCTGGATTGGCAGTGCCAATGTCGTGCATCTCCTCACTGACGCGCTGATCTATTGACGTGATGGGCATGAAGCGACTCAGCTGAAAGTCTGATTTGATATTCGGCACCTGGGTGTTATCTCCCTGGGAGGTTAGGGTAGCAACACCACCCGTAGTGCCGTCATTGG
>JAFLJP010000125.1 GCA_022712945.1 Gammaproteobacteria bacterium
GAAAGTGCGCAGTTTACCACTGCACCGACGAGGCCGCACTTTTATTGCCGCTGAGCCATATTACAAGAGGCTGCAACCCTTGCGGTGTCATTGTCTATCATCATCCCCTCATCGGGAAAGAATAGAGATAGAGACCTTTACAGCAAAATCCAGCAAACCAAAGAGCGCCAATTTAATCAAAATCGATTCAGTTGCCTCTAACAGATAAAGTTATATTGCGCGAAGCCGCGATATGAACAGGTTTAACGAAAAAACAGAGTAAGTCATGAGCGAAAAATTTGATGTCATCATCATCGGTGCGGGCCCCGGTGGCTACGTCGCCGCCATCCGTTGCGCCCAACTGGGGCTAAAAACAGCGTGCGTTGACGACTGGGTTAACCGCGAGAACAAACCCTCCCCTGGCGGCACCTGTCTCAACGTCGGCTGTATCCCCTCCAAGGCGATGATTGAATCTTCCGAGCAGTACCAAAAAGCACAACATGAGCTTGCCGCCCACGGTGTTAACGTCAGAGGGGTCACACTCGACCTGACCACCCTGCTGGCGCGTAAAGATAAAGTGGTACATGAACTGACTTCCGGCGTTGCCGCGCTGCTGGCCGCCAACAAGGTCACCTTCATCCACGGTCGCGGCAAACTGCTGGCCGACAGAGTGGTTGAGGTGGGCAAAAAAACATTTACCGCCGACAACATCATCATCGCCACCGGCTCATCACCCAGTGAGTTGAAAGGTGTCGCCTATGACGGAAAAACCATTGTCGATTCAACCGGCGCTCTTGAATTCGACAGTGTGCCCAAGCGCCTCTGTGTGATCGGCGTTGGCGTCATTGGGCTGGAGCTTGGCTCGGTGTGGCGTCGCCTTGGCTCAGAGGTGTTTATGCTCAAGTCCAGCCACTCATTCCTGCCAACAGCGGACCAGAGCATCGCCAAAGAGGCACTTAAAACCTTCGGTGAGCAGGGCCTCGATATTCGCATGGGTGCTAAAATCAAAAAGGTCACTGTTGTCCGAGGAAAAGCACTCATCGAATACGATGATGAAAAGGGCAGTCACAAAGAGAAGGTAGATAAAATCGTTGTCGCGGTGGGCCGCCGACCCAATACCCACAACCTGATCGCCGATGATGCGGGCATTGCCATAGATGCGCGCGGCTTTATCACCGTGGATGATAAATGCCGCACCGCCGTCGATGGCATCTATGCAATTGGTGATGTGGTGCGCGGCCCGATGTTGGCTCACAAAGCCTCTGAAGAGGGTGTCATGGTGGCGGAACTGATCAAAGGTGAATTTGCCTGCATCGACCTGGAGACCATTCCGTCCGTCATCTACACGGCACCGGAGATCGCCTGGGTTGGAAAAACGGAGCAAACATTAAAACAAGAGGGAGTCGACTACCACGTCGGCACCTTCCCCTTCGCCGCCAATGGTCGCGCCCGGGCACTGGGTGAAACAGGTGGCCTGATCAAAATCCTCGCTCACGGCAAAACTGACCGTATCCTCGGAGTACATATCATCGGCCCACAAGCCTCAGAGACCATCGCCCAGGCCAAAATAGCCATGGAGATGGGAGCCAGTAGCGAAGATATTGCCCTCACCGTATTTGCCCACCCAACACTCTCAGAGACCCTGCACGAAGCAGCACTGTCAGTGCAGGAGCGAGCAATACATGCGGTGCAGCCAAAACGAAAAAAGAGCTAGAAAATTAGAATTGAGGCGTAAACACCAACAGAGCGGCTGAAGCCTCGATCTGTGAAGAGCGAGGCTTCAGCCAGCGCAAACTTAACCAGACTTATTCAGAGCTTCCTTCATAATGGCATCCAGCAAGCCCTCGCTTGCGGATTCAATCAAATCATATACCCGATCAAAACCACGAGGCCCACCATAATAAGGGTCGGGCACCTCGTTTTCACTGTAGAGTGAGGTAAATGTCAGCATCAATCGAATCTTCTGTTCACCTCCCTCTGGGGCCAAATTGAGCAGGTTACGATGATTATCACTATCCATTGCCAGAATATAATCAAAACATTCAACATCGGCGGCTGTCACCTTTCTAGCACGAATAGTGCTGAGATCAACACCCCGCTGTTGAGCCAATTTTTGTGCCCGGGGATCAGCCTTTTCACCCTCATGGTATGCATGAGTACCGGCAGAATCAATCTCAATCAAATGTTCCAGACCGCGGGCCGCAACCTGTGAACGAAAAATACCTTCTGCGGTTGGCGAGCGACAAATGTTTCCCATGCAGACAAAAATAACGCTTACTTTTTTCATATTCCTGATCACCTCAAAACGTATCTTAGGGATGTAGAAGAAGTTAGGGCACCCCAAAACAGACCAACAGCAAGAATCGGGATGAGCCATGTTATCAAGGCACCCTGGCAGACACAAACCGCTGAAACAGCCAGATTTAGAGTACTGGAAAATGACATACCACAGCCTTGATCTCAGCGAGCGCTCTTTTTGGGGGGAAATATGTACGGGGTATGGCGTTTTATATTCTGGAGATGAAACATCCTACATTGCGTCCCTAGGAGCCTGTCCGAGAATAGCGGCCGTAACGAGAGCAAGTGATTTTGAGTCAGGTTTTTCGATTATTTGAGGCGAATAGTGGGCCTATTTAACGAAAATGATCGGAAAAGCGGGCCAAAATGGCTTGCTCGCAGTAGGTCAGTCTGTTCTCGGACAGGCTCCTAGACCAAGCGCCCCTGGGTCTGTTCATACAATGCTTCAAATTCAGCCGCAGTCAGCGGCTTGCTAAAATAGAAGCCCTGAATTTCATCACAACCGTGCATCAACAACTGTTCAAATTGACTGCGAGTCTCAATACCCTCGGCAATCACGTGCAAACCAAGATTGCGCGACAGATCAATAATTGTTTTGGCAATTTCAGCGTTATTGCCCTCATCATCAATATCTTTAATAAATGCTCTATCGATCTTCATGGTACAGAGAGGGAGTTGTTGCAGGTAACTGAGGGAGGAGTATCCGGTGCCAAAGTCATCCATTGAGGTCAACACACCCAATTCACGAATTTGTTCCAGAACAGATATGGTATTTTTCAGGTCACTGATCGCCATGCTTTCGGTCACTTCAAGATCCAACTGCTCCGGTGGCAGGCCACTGGCTTCCAGTGCTGAGGCCACTAACGCAGGAAAACTTTCAAGTTGAAGCTGTTTGACCGAAAGGTTGACACCCATCCGAATGTTAATTCCTTTATCCACCCAGCGCTTTGCCTGCTGACATGCGGTATTTAATACCCACTCACCTATCGGAATAATCATCCCGGTCTCTTCGGAGAGTGGAATAAATTTAAACGGCAGTACAACACCCCGGCTGGGGTGATTCCAGCGAATCAAGGCTTCAACACCAACAATTTCCTGTGAACGGGCATCTATTTGCGGTTGATAATACAGCTCAAATTGCTCACTTTTTATCGCTTCGCGCAGCTCTTGTTCCATCAGCAGCCGCTCCTGCGCCAATCCGTCAAGTTCTGAAGAGAAGTAACGATACTGAGCACCGCCATGCTGTTTTGCCAAGTTCAGTGCCGTATCGGCTCCCAGCAACAGTCGCTCCACACTCTCCACCTCCAGCGGATAAAGTGCAATACCGATACTGGCACTCATCCCCAGGTTAAGCTCGCCAATCACCACCGGAATAGCAACAATCTCCAACAGTGATTGCGCTAAATCATCAACCTCCTCAACAGTGCCAACCTTCGGCAGATAAATAGAGAAAATATTACCGGCAAAACGCGCCACGATCATCGCATCCCGCTGCAAAGCACTAAAACGTGTCGCCATCTCTTTTAACAGTAGGTCACCCCGGGTGTGCCCGAGTGAGTCATTCACTGCTTTAAATCGATCCAGGCCGACAAAGAGCACCGCTTGCAACTCATCATGCCTCAGCTGTTCATTCAACTGTTTTTCAAACAGGATACGGTTGGGCAAATCACTCAGCGGATCGTAATAGGTGTGGAAGTAGATCATCTCCTCCGCCTGGACCCTTTCGGTAATATCCTGCAAGGTACCGATAATCAACCACTCACCATCAACCTGTTTCGCCTCACCCTGTTGCAAAATCACCTTTTCGGGTTGATCAGGTAACTGTAAGTGGTGTTCAAACAGATATTGCCCAGAACCGGTTATCGCATCGTCCAAAGCCTGCTGCATCAACGCTTGATCCGACGGTTCCAGAAGATCGAAAAAATCCTGAGAGTTCATCACACTCCGTCCTTCCATCCCCAGCATCTCTGCAATTTCAGGCGAAAAATCAATAATTCCGGTGCTCAAGTTGATCTGCCCGTAACCCAGCTTTGCAATGCGCTGGGCATGGCTCAGCCGTTTCTCCTTCTGCTCCAGTTCAAGGTACATTTCCCGATCACGCAACGCATAGCGTACCCGCTGTACCAACACCGCCCAGTTAATCGGTTTGGAGGCAAAATCTGTTGCACCCGCCTGAAAGGCGAGATCAACCGTCGACTCATCGTTCAGACCAGTCAAGATAAGAATAGGAAGGCGCAGACCCTGAACACGTTGGCGCAGATGCCGACATGTTTCATAGCCATTTAATACCGGCATCACCATATCGAGAAGCACCATGACAGGCTTATTTTTGCTCTCGTCAAACAGAGTTAACGCCTCTTGTCCATTTGACGCCTGCAATATCCGGTAGCCAGCAGATTCCAGATGCAGTGCGGCGCCCCGACGAATATGTTCATCATCATCAACAACAAGAATCAACTCACCGGTAGATTGTGTAGATCTATTTTTTTGCGACATAAGCCCCACCTGAAGAGATTAATCATCAGGCCTGTTTAAAACTCCTGAGTGGTGACATCATCGATGCCAGAAAACGCTGCCAACTGCTCCACCCTAACTATCGGTTCAGCAGAACAAATCTTCACTGGTTAATAGCAATTCATCCATCATCTACATCTACCCGCTTCCAACCCTCACTGCAACAGGCAGAAGACAACAGTTAGGGGTAGAAAAAACAGGGGGTTACACCACAAAACCAGTGCTTTCAGAGAGAAAGAAACACCGTGTTACAGATAAGCTAAATATGAGTCGAGCAAAGATCTCTAAACAATTTTTTATCATTTTTAGTTTGACGCATCTAAAACATATCTATACTATTCGCTCCATCAGTTCGGGGGTGATTAGCTCAGCTGGTAGAGCGTCGCCCTTACAAGGCGAATGTCGGCGGTTCGATCCCGTCATCACCCACCACTATTTCCACCCGAACGTTAGACTCTCCCAACCCCCAAAAACATCACCACATCCCTGTGGTACCTTGCTAATTTCATAAAAGCTTCTTTGTTTACAGACCCATAATAAATTCAGCTAGCACCAACGCCTCATCTTTATTCATTTTTTTAGCGTGCCCCCTCATGGGCCGATCACCCCAATTCCCCATGCTGCCATACAAAATACTGCCGGCCAGTTGATGGGCTGCATTTTCATGTGTGCTGTATTTTTTCGCCACCTCTTTCCACGCGGGCCCCACTTCGGAACGCTCAACGTGATGACACCCCAAACACCCCTTTTTCTCGGCCAATCTCAACGCATCAGATGCCAACACCTGGGTTGAAAAAAGAGCCAGCAAGCTCCCCAGCACTATACCGTATACCATCGCTAAACTTCCATTATTCAATTACATTGAGAACCATCATAAACCTGCATTTAGTAGATAACAACATGAGACGTCTACAAGGAACGTAGTGAGAGAAAAACGAGTGAAAATTTGTTCGGCACCTCTAAAAAGTGAGATAATCGCCCACCACTCAATCACCTCCTACTGATCATGCGACTGGACAAATTTATTAGTCAAAGCCTCGGCATTACCCGTAAAGAGGCCAAACAGCTTCTGCGACAAAGGCTAATCAATGTTGGTGGTGTCGCCGTGTGTGCGCCCGAGCAACACGTTGATGACAAAAGTAACGTCACCTTTGATGGTCGCACACTCCAAACACCGGGGCCGCTTTACTTTATGCTGAACAAACCCGAAGGTTATATCTGCGCCACCAAAGATTGCCGCCATCCCACTGTGCTGGACCTTCTGGATGAACCCCGCGCTCACACCCTGCACCCGGTTGGTCGTCTCGACCTGGATACCACAGGCCTGGTGTTGCTGAGCAGTGATGGTCAATGGAGCCACGGCATTACCTCGCCGAAACGCCATAAAACAAAACGCTATCGAGCCCACCTGGCGGAACCGCTGATCAGTGGAGTAGAAGAGAAATTTGAGAAAGGCATTATGCTCGACGGCGAAAAAAAGCGCACCCTGCCCGCCCGCCTTAAACGCATCACCCCCACCGAGGTTGAGCTGTGTATCAAAGAGGGGCGCTACCACCAAGTCAAACGGATGTTTGCCGCCGTGGGTAATGCGGTGACGGCGCTTCATCGTGAGGCCATTGGCCCTCTCAATCTGGACCACGACCTCGCCCCTGGCGATTACCGCACTCTAAACAGTGATGAAGTAGACTCTTTGCGATGAATCAAGACAACGCCCTGAACCTGCTGTTAAACACCCTGCACAACGAACGCGAGCCAAGCCTTTGGGTGGCTGATGAGCATGCGGCTGCCGCCCAACACATTCCAGTCAATCCGGTTGTTGAGGCTATCAGTAATCGAGTTGATGTAGCGACTGATCTGACAAAGCGAGGTTGGCACTGCCGCTTTTCTGACCTCGACTTCCGTCACATAGAAGATAGCAGCTTAACCACACTCTACTTCCGTCTGGCCAAAGAGAAACCCTTGGTTAACCATGTCATCAATCAGGCATCAAGGGTTTTAAAAACCGGCGGGCGATTGATTATGAGTGGCGAAAAACAGCAGGGGATTAAAAATTACGCTAAAAAAGCGGGGATCTCTCTGGCGGGAAAAGCCGAAATAAAAAAACAGGGCCGTGACTACCTGGCCACAATCACACGCGGCCCACAACCGGCTATACCACTGGATGACAGTGATTACCATCAACTGCGCACCACCCAGCACCACGGTGGCATCGATATTGTCAGCAAGCCGGGGCAGTTTGGCTGGAACAAACTGGACAGCGGCAGTGTGCTGCTTGCGGAACAGTTCGAGCAGCTCCCGATTGAAAGACCTGACACTGTTCTTGATCTGGGCTGCGGTTACGGTTTTTTATCCCTGGCCGCCCACCAACAATGGCCTGATGCCACAATCACCGCCACAGATAACAACGCCGCAGCGCTGATCAGCTGCCAACAAAACTTCATACAACAGGCGATTAATGGTGAAGTCATTGCCGCCAACTGTGCATCAAGCATCACCGAAAAACAGGCATTGATTCTCTGCAACCCCCCTTTTCATCAAGGATTTTCGGTTGAGAACAACCTCACTGAGCAGTTCGTATCAACCGCCAAACGGCTCTGTAAGCCCAGCGGTTGCGCCCTGTTTGTGGTCAACGCCTTTATTCCACTGGAACGTATTGCCAAAAACCACTTTCGGCACCAGAAACTGCTGCTTAATAATGGTCATTTTAAATTATTTAAACTTTACGACTGAGCCTCTTGCAAAACTCTCAGCGATGAACAATCTGAGTTTGTCATTTTTACTTAGAAATGCGTAAAAACCCCAAAACTCGCCAGATGTTACTTAAGGCGGATCCATTTAGCCCCCTTTCGCTATTGAAATAGAAATTG
>JAFLJP010000103.1 GCA_022712945.1 Gammaproteobacteria bacterium
TCAATTTCTATTTCAATAGCGAAAGGGGGCTAAATGGATCCGCCTTAAGTAACATCTGGCGAGTTTTGGGGTTTTTACGCATTTCTAAGTAAAAATGACAAACTCAGATTGTTCATCGCTGAGAGTTTTGCAAGAGGCTCGCCTGAACTCAACCCAGCTTATTCAGCACTTTTCTCGACGCTGGCACCATCCTTGCCATAGCGTTTCACTAAGCTCCAGACCAGTGCAATGAACTCCTGCCGATTAAGTTGAGGCACTCCGAGCAGCACCAGCGAGAAGCGATAGTCACCAATATAAAGTGGCCAAACACCAATGCGACTGGAACCATAAGCATCAACAGCTCCCCACGCCTGTGTTGTCACCCCCAGGCATTGTGCCATTCGTGCCGCATGGCGGTCTTGCACTGACAACAAATCTGCACTCAGCACCGCCAACGCCTCCGCCGTACTATCATCCACACCACTTCGAGCCAATGAAAATCCATTATCGTCCACCAGCAACCCCTTGCCCACAGATGACAGATGTGGAATCAACGTTGCCATCTCCTGACCAATACCCGACTCATGTATTTCTTTTGCTTCCTTGAGGCCATGAATCCATGACATTGTCTGTGCCTGATGCAAAAAACCAAGCGCCTGTTGCTCATCTTCCACATCCAGCCACTCGCAAAGTGTATTAATTTCTGCTTTTGGGCAAGACTGAAAACTTAAAATATGATGCAAAAGGCGGCGGGTAGGTTCATCTTCAGCGCTGGAAACAGCGTGAAAAACACCCGCGGGTGTGGGATATAAATAAAGGTCATCCGCCAGTTCATAATCAGACAATCTAGCTTCCTTGTATGTAATATTAAGGTTTATTTTTAGCGCACGTCTAAAAAAGTATTTTTAGAGGTGTTCTTTAAAATGTTTATCAAGCGCTTGCCAGGATTCTGGAACAGCCAGAGAGCGCCCTGAAAAACGGTAGTAGCTTGCTTGGAAATCACTTGCCAGTTGGTGTTCACGATACAATGCAAGTAACTCTACACAGGCATCTTGATTGCCTGGATCAGCCTCAACCAGCTGTTCCAACAAGCGACAGGCCTGCTCAATGCTACCCACATTAACACACTGCTGGGCTAATGATAGCCAGCCTTCAGCATCCTGCTGAGAAGGAATACCAACCTGGCTTACCAAGGGGTAATTTTCGATTCCACCTTGTGATAACCGGGAATAACTACCACCAGGCAACTGCTCATCAGCTCGCAACCCCATTTTCAATCGTTGCTTGAGAAACTGAAAGTGCTCCGCCTGAAGCTTTTTAGCCACATGCTGCAACGTTGAGTAACGAAGATCGTAACCCCGTTCACCCAACACAATAAAAAGATCAGCAAGCGCACTAAACGTTGCCAGTGCATCCCCGCGAGCAAATTGCATAAAGACACGTTGCGTATGTGAACGAAGATCCCGCGGATTTCTCTCAATACGTCGCTGTAGATGTTCAACGTAAGCTTTATCCCAAACGGGGGCGGAAAACTTAAGTAGCAACCCTTTATTTTCTGGCAACAAACTCGCTTCGCAACTCGCAACGCCATCAAATGATGGAATTCGTCCTCCCTCAGCCTGCATTACCAATGGATAAAATTTCATCTGCTCAGCTATAACGCGCTGTCAGAGCGGGCATCTTCTAACATGCCATCAATTTCGATATTGACCAAACGCATTAACAACGCTTCTTTAATACCTGACGCCTTATCCACCGCAATAAACATATTACGTAAATAACTTTCTGATATCAGCGCCATAACGGCAGCCTGCAATCCATGTAGCGCCTTGATCACTGCTTTTGCTTCCGTTTTATCCAGGTGTTCAAGTGCATTTTCACTCAAATAAGTTAAAATCCAACCCCACATACCGGAGACCATGGCGTTATTTACTTTACGCTTGATATGGACTAAGCCAACAAAAGTTTGCCACTTCCAATAGGCATCATCAAAAGGGCCATTCAGTGTACGCCGATACCATTCTCGTAGCGTCTGCTCACGTGCCGCTCGTTCATCATCGGTAAAAACCGCACGGGTCACGCTGTATGAATAGACTGCATTGTAAAAACCCTCCACAAGGCCATCTTCAAGTGCCAACAAGACATCTTTATTTCGAAGTAGGGCTTGAGCGTCTTCATCGTTAAAACGAACACACTCGGGTATTTGTTCAATAATTTCATTAGTCATTACTATATCTCTGCCGTTAAAACTGCATTCAGCTCAAAATTTTACGTACAGACTGAGCTGCACTACTCGCCTCTAATCGGACAAGACCCAAGTTACCTCGCGCTGGCGCTCTTACCGCTAACACACTGTTATTTCCTGCGAGATAAATAATCAACAGACCATCACGTCCCTTCACCATTACCTCTTCAGGCTCACCAAGGGAGGCATTTTGTGAAATTCGGTTTCCCAAACCCGATGCGGCCGCACTCACTGCTGCCACTCGCACGGCATCCTCTTCTGCGAAATCAGTTGCTATAGATAAACCTTCGTCACTCGCAATCATCACACCGCTGATATCCGGTACGTTTGCTCGTAGCTCTTTGGTTATTTTATTTAGTTCATCTTGCTTGCTCATCATTAATCCTCGCTATTTTCACTAGATCCTGCTGTTTGCATATAACGGCTGGCACCTGCAGTTCTTAAACGCTCGCTATCTCACGCCATACAAAATGAAAGACCTTTTTTGTATTTAGAGTTGTTTTTGTGGTGTCATAGTGGTGAAAAATCCGCTGCAATACCTTTCCATCACTGCTTTTCAGACTATTCTTCCCCGAGAACAGAAAACTATCGAAGGTAAGCCCATTTTAGCTATATTTTTCCAGAATTTCCCTCAAATAATGGAAAAGCCTGATTCAAACCAACCTCTCCTTGCTGCGGCTCCTGTTCTCAAACAGTTTCCTGGGTATTTTCCGCACCGCCACATGGCATTTAATCAGCTCTGCCTCTTCACATGCGTTACAAAAATCAATCACCACGGGTAATGAAATGCGTGTAATTTGCGCCAATCCAAGAACATCCGTACTATGCGAAACTAGATATTTAGCAAGCTTCAGGTGCTCTTTACAGTGTGGAACTCGCTTAAAGTCAGGCATGCGCTCCAAACGAAGTACATCACTTGCCACCATCGTTTCCATTAAACGCCCCTCTGACCCAAACAACGCCGCACTGTAAAACAATGCCCAGAGCGGCTGAACAATATAGTCAGCCATCACCTCGTCGAGATCAGCTGAAGAAACTTCCTGCACCTGAAATTTGTAAGCTGGCATAGAGAACAATTCCAGCTCGTTATCCAAAGGATCGACCGAACCAAACACCCCCCTTTCTGGCGAGATGACCAAAGTGGGCAATGTGGGGTTAGAAACAACAACCGATTGATTTTTATCAAAAATTGAGTGCAATAAACCCAAAAGCCGCGTATAGCGATAGAAACGCATTGCAGGGCGTTTGAGTACCTGCATCATCTCCATGACGGGCTTCTCTTGCCGAGGTTTTTTTCGCTCATCAAACAAGCCACGACGAGGAAGATAGGTGTGTTTACGCCAAGTAATTTCTTGAGAAAGGGGAGCATCAAGCAGTACTATTTGAGCACTTTTTTCCTTCGGAGTGGAGGTTTCAAGCGGCGGAATTTCAATCGCAACGCTATCGGTCAATGCGGCGCAATCATCAGTAACATAAACTTCTTTTAGCGTTGGCAGATTAGCCGCATCGTAGTCTGCCTTTCCCGAATTTGGGTCAACAATGATTAACTTTGGTGCTTCTTTATCCTGACTTTGAGTACGACCAAGATCTAATTCATCTGAGCCGACAAAATCGAGGGTTTCCGACATCAACTCGGCCTTCGGCTCATCACTTGTTGTCGTGGGTATTTCATATGGCTTGCGTCGCAACAGCGCGGTTAACGCCTCTGCCGTAATAGGCTGCTCTCCATCGGAACGCCTCACACGATGAAGTTGCCCCTCAAAACCCCGAAGCAAAGAAACTACGGCTCGATAATTCAAAGGCAGTGTGATTCGATGATCACCTGAGGAATCTGCAACCTCCTTCGTTGTGCATCGAACAAGGATAGCGCCAGAATCTATAGCCATTATCTCGTCAATCCAGTCGCTGAAGACTGGGGCATCCGCATTGGTAAAAATAACGGCTGCTGGCTGTGAATGATCAGCCAGCTGCCAGCGACCAATTTCTAGACCTGCGGCAACATCAAGCACGGTACGTAGCGTCTCTTGCTCTTTTTCACTCAAACCAAGCGCAGCAACGGTTAACATCATCGTTTTATTTACCCAATCATCGACCTACAGAAAAATAACCTGAGTCCATTCCAGCGTACTATTTTTGATCATTTTTATTAAAAAAGCTTAGAGATTTGCCTCAAATGATCAAAAAACTTACGGAAAAAATAATACCTTCCGTTCGAGTACATCAACCCAGCAATCCCCTGAAGCATAGCGCATAACAATGATAAAGAGAATTCATATACCTCATGCGTAAAAAATAATTATGACAAGTAAAAAGCAACCTCCCATATCAACATCAAGTGTCAGTGCTTCAAACAAGAAAAACCTAAAGAAATTATCTCGCGGCCGACTACCATTAAAATAATGTGGACAAATATTTATCATGCCTTTATAGAGAGGATGTTTTTAAGGAAAAGCTGAACAAGTCGTGATTATTTTATACTGGCTGAAAGTAATAACTACTAAAAAAAGAGAACCGCCGGCTATCGCGCATCATAAATGGGCACTCCGACAGTACGTAGTGCCATTTGGATGCTGCGGGTTGCGTCCAGAATCATGCTAATAGCAATCGGATATGCTTTTTCGGAACGTTTATCTAGAGCCTGCTGAGCCTGCAGCTTGCCTTGCTCACCGTAATAAGCAACCAATGTCAGCGTTTTTTCATCCGGCCGCATCCGCTCAATTGCAACCGGGATAAGCTCTTCATAACCCAAATATCGGCGATATTCGTATTTAAATTCCAGCTCTGGGGTGCTCACATCCAGCGTCACAACAACATCTTGACCATTTAAGGTGTCGCGCAGTGCTTTTGTTATTAGTGTGCGAACATGCTTCACAATTTCGGTCGCTGGAACGTAATGCCCCTCTGAAGCCAAAACGTCAGCCTCACTCAATAACCACTTGACCAAATTCTTATCAAAACCAGTGACTTGGAATATTTCATCACTTTTTTGCCGTGCATGGGCCTCTTTAAAATATTTTATTGATGCAACAGATTGCTTGTAATGTTCTCGATCAATTTCATCCTGTGAGCGCCCTAGTTTAGTTGAAGACACCACTTCATACGCCACAACACCTACCTGTTTATGATCAAGCAGAGATTTA
This sequence comes from Gammaproteobacteria bacterium, assembly GCA_022712945.1. GTDB lineage: Bacteria > Pseudomonadota > Gammaproteobacteria > RBG-16-57-12 > RBG-16-57-12 > JAFLJP01. The sequence goes on from JAFLJP010000103.1 coordinate 5,365, forward strand.
ATCGCCGCCGCTATACGCTCTTGTGCTGTTTGCAACAAAATTGATGCTTCACCAAACCGCCCCTGCTGAGAGTAAGACCCCGCTTGATTCATAAGCGCTTCAACCTCATTCTGATTATAGCGATAACGGCTATTTTCAGCGTCTTGGGGGATCTGTTGTTCATCGTAGTGCCGCTGGTGTGCCGAGATAAAAAAGGGCAGGCCCTCTTTCAGCGAGAGGTAGCGTCTTTGCTCTCGAGCTTGCAGTGGCTTTTCAGTGGATAGTGTTTCGAGCAACAGCACCGCATCACCGAGCTCCAGCAAAGCAGCCTGGGCATCGCCATTATCGTATGCCACTTGGGCTACTTTAAGTGATTTTTCAGCATTTTTATAACGGACACTGCCAAGGGAATCAGGTGAGTGACGAGCAATCGAAGCAGAGAGCATGAGCGCATAAGAGCGACGTTGTTGATACATTAGAGAGGGGTGTTCTACCTCAGCAATCTCGACAGCCGTCGCACTCATCACAACTGAGGAGAGACAAAATATTGAGCTGAATAGTACAACTACGCCTACATAAAACCTGACAACGCGCCCTACCATTATCACTCCTGCTACACTTGTCAACAAACAACGTAATTTGTCATTACCCTGATGTTAAGAATAGCAGTAAAATCATTTAAACCACAAAAAACAAGTCGTATTCTATATGGACATGCCATACCAGACTCAGGCAGTCTTGTTAGCGTGTTAACACAACAGCATAGCAACTGAGAAAGATAATCATTGGTAGCCATGCCAACATGCGCTCTGCAATCTTTAAGGAGTGCCAGCGAAAGACAGAAAAACCAGCCAGACCCAGCCAAATGGGCCATGAATACATGCCCAACATGGCCACCCGTTCGGTCAGTTTACGCAACATTTCAGGATCATGAGACTCAACCGGAACGGCCATGATGACCGACATGTACTGCCACATTCCAATCATTGGAAAGAAGGCAATCACAATGCCAATATATAAAATAACTCTCGGGTTCATGGTGACCTCTAGTGTTCACGTGTTGATAAGAAACGAATATCCGGCCAGCGCTCAATTATCAATTGAAGGTTAACTCGCGTTGGTGCGATGTAGGCAAGGTCACCCCCACCATCGATAGCAAGATGATCAGCGGCTTTGCGCTTAAACTCTTCCAGCATCTTATCGTCATCACACTCAACCCAGCGCACCGTGGCCACATTAACAGGTTCAAACAAACATTCAACGTTGTATTCATCTTTCAGCCGGTGAACCACCACATCAAACTGAAGCACACCAATGGCACCCACAATAAGGTCATTATTGTTCAGCGGTTTAAAGAGTTGTGAAGCACCCTCCTCACACAGTTGATCTAACCCCTTCACCAGCGCTTTTTGTCGCAGTGGGTCTTTCAAGCGAGCACGACGAAAGAGTTCCGGCGCAAAGTGTGGAATACCCGTAAATTTTAAACTCTCTCCAACCGTAAACGTATCACCAATCTGAATGGTACCGTGGTTGTGCAAACCGATAATATCACCGGCATAAGCCGTTACCGCATGCTCCCGTTGACCTGCCATGAAGGTGATTGCGGTGGGCACCTTAACATCGCGGCCAATGCGCACATGCCGCATCTTCATTCCTTGTTTAAATTCACCGGAGCAGATTCGCATAAATGCAATCCTATCTCGATGTTGGGGGTCCATGTTGGCCTGTATTTTGAAAACAAAACCACTAAATGTCTTTTCACTGGCAGAGACCTCTCGGCTGTTCGTTGGCCGAGGCAGCGGGGGCGGGGCGTATTCAACAAAGGCATCCAGCAGCTCTTTAACACCGAAGTTATTGATGGCCGAACCAAAAAAAACCGGACTCAATTTGCCACGCAAATAGGCATCGATATCAAACTCATGACTGGCACCTTGGACAAGCTCTACCTCATCACGAAAATTAACGGCCATCTGCCCAAATAGTTCATCAAGCCTGGGATTATCCAGCCCTTGAATAACCTCTCCCTCCTGTATTTTCCCGCCATGGGTTGGGCTGTAGAGATGAATGGTATTGGTAACAAGGTTGAATACACCCTTAAACTCTTTGCCGATACCCATAGGCCAAGTGATCGGTGCGCATTGAATGTTCAACACCTCTTCAACTTCATCCAAAAGCTCTATTGGATCACGTCCTTCCCGGTCTAACTTGTTAATAAACGTAATAATGGGGGTATCTCTGAGTCGGCAAACCTCCATCAGCTTAATGGTTCGGGCTTCAACACCTTTGGCACAATCGATCACCATCAGTGCCGAGTCAACTGCGGTCAGTGTACGGTAAGTATCCTCAGAGAAATCTTCGTGACCTGGCGTATCAAGCAGATTCATAATCCGGTCCTTGTGCACAAACTGCATGACAGATGTGGTGACAGAAATACCCCGCTGCTGTTCAAGCGCCATCCAATCAGACGTGGCATGGCGAGCCGCTTTCCGCCCCTTAACACTCCCGGCAAGCTGAATAGCACCACCAAACAACAGAAGCTTTTCTGTTAACGTCGTTTTACCGGCATCGGGATGCGAGATAATAGCAAACGTCCTTCTACGCCTTACCTGGTCTAGGAATTCTCCAGAACTCATTCTTGTATTTCCCATGGTTTGTACAATATTTTGTACAACAATTTAAACTTACTCCCCTTGCGAGAGCTGCCAGAAATTTGTAATTTTGGGCTGGGCGCAAGAGGGCATTAAGAAATGCCGAGCATTATAACTTAAGGTACAGGCGCTTATAAAAAATTAAGCACCAACAAATTCAAGCAATGTAGCAAAATCATGCCCATCAGCTGCTCTAAGTCCCGCAATATATTCATTACGCCGCTCATTCATATCTTCTAGCCGGTATCCACCAGCCCAGTCTATTGGCTGCTCATCCAAAAGTTTCGTCAAAACCACATCGGCCATGACCCGTGCATGACGACCATTACCGTTGGGAAACAAATGGATATAGACAAGCCTGTGATGAAATCTCGCAGCCAGTTCTTTTGAAGGATAAATATCATTTTCAACCCAGAAACGCGCATCATCCAGAAGCTGACGAAGCTGGATAGCAATCTGGACAGGATCAATGCCTATATTCTTTTCTGTCCTGCGGAAACTTCCCGCCCATTTCCATACATCGCCAAAAAGCCGTTTGTGCAGGTCACAGACAAATTCTTCATTTAATACATCCGGGCTTTTTTGCTTATCAAGCCACTGCAAACCTTGAGTGATATTTGCCTGTTCAAGCTGGTCAAGCTCTCCCCGTGTAGAAACATGCTTGAAACGCAGCCCCTCCATCTCATCTAGATCGAGGGGTGTAGCACCGTCGGGGTAATCCATTACACCGCTCATTTAGCACTCCATAAATTAGCAGGCATTTTTTCTACAATATCAGTTGCTATACGCTCAATTTCGAAGTCTAGCTGTTCTTTACTGAGAGTTTGATCTTCCAAAGCCATGTGTGTGGAGGCCGTTTTTACTTTCTCACGCGCTTTTTCTATAGCGCGCTGCTTAATCACCTCTTCAACTTCTGCTTCTGGAATTACGGCATAGACAAAACGACATCCCATTGCCTCTGCCATAGTTTTCATTGTCTTTAGCGTGACACTTCCAGTCGGTTCGTCATTTTCAGCTCTAGATACTCTCATTTTTGTCACGCCAAGCCTTTTTGCAAGCTGAGGCCCGGACATGCCCAAAGCCGTGCGCACAGTTCTTATCCAGCCTTCTGGAGGAAGCACAGAAAAGCCACCAAACTGCTTAATAGCTTGGTTCACCTTTTCTCTATATTGTTTGGCGACAACTTTATCTATGCTCATGGCAAACCTATATATTTACTTAAACAACTTATTGGTAAATATATTTATATACCAACAACTCCAATTAGTCTACATACATGTTTACCACTTCAATATTATAGTAAATATATTTATTTACTATAATGCAAAAATAGGTGCTAAATAAATGTGGAACAACACAGTAGCCTAAAGCCCTTAGGGATGTAGAAGCAGTTAACGTACCGTTATTACGCCGAATTGTTGTTCACCCTATCTAGCAGGGTGGGCAAAAAGACAAGTAAGTGCGGTATTTTAATGAATTCTATATCCTTTATGGCATCAACTGGTGTACCGACATTTTTTCTGCGTGGCTAACCAGCACGTATAAGCAACAGGTTGCTGTTGACCCTTTGCTCCCAGTCATTAAGGCGCCGCTCTCCGCATCATCAACAAATGCTTTATCACTAGCCAGTTGGCTACTTAAAAACCAGCTAAACGCATTAAAATCAAACCTCGTTAAGGAAGCTCTGAACAAGTCATGATTATTTTGCGCTGGCTGAAATCACCCTCATTTATCCCGAAAACCGCACCAATAGAGTGACTGTTACTGCGCTATCAGTGATTGATAAATGCGAAAATTTCCATCAACCATCGCATTAATGGAAAATTCGGTTTTGACGATCTCTTTTCCTGCCGCGCCCCATGCTTGTGCCTGTGCATCATCGGACAGTAGTCGCAGCATGGCATCACGTAGTTGTTCTACATTTTGAGGCGCTATCAGCAGGCCATTCTGTTCATTCCTGACAATTTCAGGAATGCCGCCTGCACGGGTACCGATCAACGGTACGCCAGCGGCTGCCGCTTGCAATAGTGAGACACCCAGCCCTTCCATATCAGCGGGGTGAATAACCGCATGCAGGTTGGGCAGTACCCGGTGCAGGTCGTCACGAAAACCGATCAGTCGCACCTGTTTTTCAAGCCCCTGCTGCTTAATCTGCTGTTGCAGCTCATCAGCCTTCGGCCCTTTGCCAAACAGAAAAACCTGAATATCAGGGTGTTGTTGAATCACATCCGGCAGGGCGGCAAGCAGGTGGCGGTGGCCTTTGCGGTGAATCAGCTGGGCGATCACCCCTAGCACCCGGCTCTGGGGGGGCAGATCGAACTCGTTCAAAAACCACTCTCTTTCCGGGGCTCTATCAAACTTTCCCACATCAACCGCGCTATGCACACATTGCACCTTATCTGCTGACACCCCTTCGCTGAGCAGTACTTCGCGGATACCATTTGAGATGGTCACCACTTGGTCATAGAGGCGATATTTGAATCTGGCGATAAAGGGTGATTCCGGATTATCCACCCGGCGGGAGCAGATGCACTTTACACCGGCCCATTTAGCCGCAATGCCACCCAATACATCGGCACCCCGACGGCTGTGCAGGTGCACCAGATCTGCCTGTTCTTCTTTAAGCACCCATTTCAGCCGTTTGATAAAGCCGATATCCAGATCTCCCTTCATCGGCATCTCGTACACCTTATCTACCACATCCCGCGCCGCCTCGGCAATAGCACTCCCCTGCGGGCAAACCAAAACAGAACGTACCGGCTTATTAGCCAAGCCGCGCAGTAGATAAAACACCTGCAAGGCACCGCCGTAGAGGTGCCTGCCCGCTTCCACATGTACTACAGTCATATTCACAACATCACCTCTGAGGAATTTTTCATAATCTCTTCAATGGTTATTTTTTTCATACAGGTGAAGTCACCGTCACAACTCGGGTTACGGCGACAGGGGGAGCAGGCCATTTTATGGTAGAGAACGCGAGCATTTTCACGGGTGGTATCCGAATAGGGGCAGGTAGAACCAAACAGTGCCAGCGTCGGCACATTAAAGGCGATGCCCATATGGGTCAGACCGGTATCAACCCCAACCAGCAGTGAGCTTTGTTTAATTATTGCCGCTGTTTGAGTGAGCGATGACTGACCAACCAGGTTAATTATCTTACTATTTTCAGCATGAATGTGGGCGGCAACAGCCACATCACCCGGGCCGCCTAACATGATCACCGGCAAGCCTTGTTGCGTCATTATCTGTTGTGCCAGTTCGGGCCAGCGAGAGGTCAGCCAATGTTTTTGCGGGCGAGTGGTGAAGGGACAGATAACCACGTACTCACCGCTGCGACGGAACTCGGCTGCATAGGCATTATCCTCATCACTGAGAGCAATCTCCATCGCAAAATCGGCCACATCCAGCTTCATCTCCAAAGCAAGATGACGGTATTCGGAGCCGATGCGTGAATCATCATCCGGACGGGAGAGCACCTGGGTCATAAAACGGGCGCTGCCCTCTTTTGAACCCAAACCGATGCGTTCGGGTGCACCTGACCACAGTGCCCAGATACCACTTTTCAGCAAACCTTGCAGGTCAATCGCCATGTCAAAGTTTTTCGCTTTAAGGCGCTTACGCAGCAAGCCCAGAGATCTCAACAATGTGAGGTATTTTCGCTGTTTCCACCACTGCTTCCACTCCGTCTTCGGCCATATGATGAGTTCATCAATATCGGGATTATTCTTTAGCAACGGAGCCGCCGCAGGCTCCACCAGCCAGCTGATGCTGGCATCAGGATAGCTGCGGCGTAGCGCCTTGATCAAGGGAGAGGAGAAGACCACATCACCAATGGCACTGAGACGAATGATTAAGATATTTTTTGGTTGAGTCATCGTTTGGCTTATTTCGACGGACAGTGGCCACCCAGAAGAGGCGGTGTTTTCGTAATTGTATCAGGCAAAAGAGCACGAGGGTAAACAACATCACTGCACGACAGGACAGTCCGGTTAAAAAGCATAAAACCTAAGTAGTTGATGCACTAGGACATAAAGGCTATTGATAGCCCTATACTTAGGGCGCATAGGGTATCGTACGATCACTAACACTGCCGGTTATTTCATTTCCGGCCACATCAGCAACAGCGATGCCCACAATAACTATTTCTGCATTGATACAACTAATTGGTACAGAGAAATCGAATATAACAGTATTTGATGTATCGAGCTTTACTGCAGAGAGATTTGAAGCTGTGTAGTTGGTCAAATCTTCTGCTGTCACTTCGTTCAACGGTTCACTGAAAGTAATTTCAAGTTGGCCATTTGTAGTGGTTGCATCTGAGGAGTGGGTGATTAAATTTACTCCTCCTGGTAATACGCATGTTGTAGCCGTGGTATCGAGTGAAGGTGGTAGCAGGTCTTTAATTGTCAGTTCATTACTCGGAAGAGACTCTAGATAATCCGAATTAACAGATGTCACTCTATACACATAGTATTGAGACACTTCGTCTGTTTGCAATAGCGTAAAACCTGAATCATCAAATTGATCAGTAAAGATTGAGCCCGTTACAGGCCCTGTGAGGAAGACAAAGGGTTCTTCAATACCGGTATCTTGGCCATTTCTAGTTGAACGGTAAACATTATATCCATTATTTGCGCCAAGCACTGGACGCCAGTCGAGTGTTACGCTGATTGCCCCTGAATCTAAACTGGCGGAGTCTGGACTCGTGATGATAGGTGCATCGGCAAGCACACCACCATTGGTTGAAAATGACAGTATGCTGTCATCTGATAAAGCCGGACTGCTCTCTAATGTATTCCCCGCACTGTCTTTAAGCTTACCAGGGATAGTGACATCACCATCCTGCTGAGGGGATATGAGGGAGAGATCTACTGTGTATTTTGATGAGACGCCTGTATTGGGTATGGCAATAGTGAGTTCATCATAGTTCGCATTCCAAGTGAGTGTGTGGGCTATATTGCCTGCCGCTTTGAGACCACCGTATGACACGTCGATCTCTTGATAGATATTGTCCGATTGGGCAAGTGGGTTAGGTATGCTATATATATCCTGATAGATCGGTTCGTTAAATGTCAAAACCACATCCACTGCGCCGGGTGAAATGTCTGAATTATTTTCAGGTGAAACAGCAATAATTCGTGGAGCATATTCATCTGTATTACTCAATATTAGCGTGGGATTTCCAACTAAAGTAAGTACGATTGTCTGGTTATCTGTTAATGCCTCAATGGCTATTTCACCTTGTAACGTGGCATCGTTACTAATCCCCACCAGTTTATAATCCACACCCGCTTCTATGTTAATGAATTCATATTCACCCGTTAAAGAATCAGAGGTAGCTGAGCGGATAAGGTCCCCAGCCATACCTTCAGTATTGTTTTGCAGTTCCACACTGATATCACCAAGTGACAATCTATTATCATTTCCAACGACACCGCTAATGGTGGCAGATAACTTCCCTGCTTTAAAGTTATGGTTAGCAGATGTTGTCGAGCCATCGGGTACGATAGGTTTTGTAAATTTCAGCTCAGGATAACGTGGTGAGGTTGAGCTATCGGCCATATCAATGGGAGAGCTTACCTGACTTAGGTCTATGGTTGCGTAGTAGTCACGTGATACACCACTACCGGAGTCTGCTGGTACATTGGCTATTTGATAATAGCCGTTGCTATCGGTGATCGCATTTCTTGGACCAACATCGATAATCGCCCCGACAATAGGCTCCCCTGTAGCAGCATCAGTTAATTGACCCTTCAATGTAGTGGCAACACCCGCATCTTCATCCGAAGAGGGTATTGAATCACCGCAGCCAACGAGTACCGATACAACTAACATCATGCAGGCAATATATCTAGCATGATATTTTAATAAGAATATTTCATTTCTCATCACAGCCAAAATCCCTTATCTAATAAAAACACTATAAACTTCTCCCTTGATAGAGCTAAATATCAAAAATTTTTTATGCAAAAGAGAGCTGTATTGCTAAAAGTTATATGTCACACCCATTGAGTAAGTGTGACTTCTCCACATTACCGGATTAAGGGTAAACTCTTCAGTTGTACCATAGGAAAAATAGGTTTTATCAACACCTCTCTTTGTTACCCATTTTTGATAATCAAAAGAGAGATTGAATAGTACGTTTTTGCTAAAGATGTAGTAGCCTCCTATTGAGATAGCTTGCCCTTTACCCTTTGCTTCATGTTTGAAACTTAATGGGTGGGAGAAGTCACGTCGTAAGTTCCAGTTTGCATCGGCAGAATAGTCCACATTATTATATACATATGATATTTTTAGTAAGCGTTTTTTATCAATTTCAAACATCGATTCTGCACCAAACCATATTCCGCGCCACTGGGTGTCATATGTGTTATTCAGGTTCGTTAGCACCGCCTCAAATGGCACGGTTTGATGCCCGTCATACATAGTAAAACTTTGCTCGTGAATAGAGAAACCTAGCAGTGGCGTAATGGTGATAGTTCTTTGCAACTCACCACCTGATATTACTAGCTTTTTTCCGATCGCCAAACTCACATCATCGACAGAGCCGCCTGTTTTACTCTCAGAATGCATGTACATATTGGTACGATTACTAGCGGCATAGTCGGAATCTTGATTACCGCCCGATGCAACGGCTCCAACACTATAGTAACCAGTTACAAGCCAATCTTTATAGATGTTAATCTCGCCTGAAAATGTTGCTTGGCTAATCTCTGTATTTTTCCAGCTTACTTCTGAGACATGGCTAACAGTATCAGTTGCAATACTCCAGCTAAGGTCATCCTTTCTATAACCTATATCCAAAGAGTACTGAAACATTGCAGTTGTCTCTTCACGCTCAGAAAACCATTTGGCTAGCTGAGTCTCATTTTCATTAACAATAGTAGGTTCATAGGCTAAGCTACCCGCATAAATATAAGATGGGAAACTCACCATTACGATGAATAGTATGATGCCCAAATGATGTAGAGTTGCTTTATTGATTCGCCTTAATTTATACATGTAATACTCATATCCGAGACTGCATTCCATACAACGAGACTCTTAGGGAGACTCTGATTAAGTCTCTTTTTTACCAAAAACAGCCAGATAACCCATTGATTAATAAAGACTCAAAAATCATGCTTGGGACTTAATCAGAGGTTCCTTAGGGAAGCTCTGATCAAGTCTGGTGAGAATTAGGCTGAGCGGAAATTGCTCTCATTTGTTTCGAAATGCGCAGTAATAGTCGCTCTATTGGTGCAATTTTCGGGATAAATGAGAGCAATTTCAGCCAGCGTAAAATAATCATGACTTGTGCAGAGTTTCCTTAGTGTACTAAAAGTGCATTTGCGCTAACCAAATCATCTTCGGACAAGGTTCCTACCGATGCTTTCAATTTAAAGACTTGAAACAACATCTCATAGCGGGCCTTAACTAAATCACGTTTAGCCGCATACAAGCTCTGCTCAGCATCCAATACCTTAAAATTGTTATATACACCCAAACCATAACCCACATGACTTTGATCAACCATACTTTGTCCAGATTCTACGAGTGACTCCAGTGCCGATATTTTAGATAAACCGTTTATCATGCCTGAATAAGCCATTCTTGCATCTGTAGAAGATTGGCGTTTTGCCACTTCTAATTCGGCTCCTGCCCGGTATTTATTTGCACGAGCTTCAGAGACCATAGAAGCCGTGCCCCCTCCACTGTATATGGGAACTGTGAATTTAATACCGATCAGCGTACTCCGGCCACGGGTTGAATAATCATTGGGTATGGTTGCATTTCCTGATGAATAGTTTTCACTGTATGAGGCAACCAAATCCAACGTAGGAGCATGCTGTGAGCGGGCTCTTCCAACCGATGCTTCTGAGGCCAAAAGCCCATAATGGGCTACTTTCACTGCCGGATTATTTTTATGAGCTAACGTGACCCAATATTCAGCATCACTGGGGACAGGAGGTGGAATAATGGCATCGGGTGAAAGCTCATCTAACTGTGCTGGAACCACATCTACAATTTTTGCCAGCTCTGCTATTTTAGCGTCATATTCATTTTTTGTTGATAGTAGGTTTGCTCGGGCCAGATTAGCTCTAGATCTCGCTTCAAGTACATCAGTAATAGCTGCAACCCCTTTTTCAAACCCTCTATTTGCCTGCTTTAGCTGCTCTTCAACAGCAGCGAGTTCCGCCTCAATAACCTTGATCTCTTCTTGCGCAGACATAACAGAAAAATAGCTTTGTGCAATTCTAAGAATCATATCTTGTTGAGCTAAGCTGTATTGCGCCTGGGCTTGTTCAACGACCATTTTAGCCTCTTTAAAAGAATATAAATTTTGAATGCGTATTAATGGCTGGGTCATTTCCAGTGACCAATTCCAAGCGTGTACCTCACGCTGTACATTGCTGGCGTTACTGAATTGATTTTCAACTTCAGATAGATTATTGGTGCCCGACAAACTGACTGTTGGAAGAAATCCAGAGAATGCCTGAGGGTATTTCTCCATTTCCACCTGTAAAGAGTAGCGTGCAACTTCAAATGTCGGATCATTGAGCAGTGCCAAACGATAGATATCTAGCAAATTCTCTGCATTGGTAGTGGGACAAATAAAAGTCATTGTTAATCCAAAAAAAACGGCTCTCATCTGTGATCTTAATGTCGCTAAATGTCTATACATGTACGTTATCAATTTGGCATCCCTGAAAAACCCAGTAATGATTGAAGCTTTTTATCCTGTTTGAGCGTGGATATTCTTATTCGTGCATTATGTTTTTCCGCTAGAAACTGGGAGTATCTGATTAAAATTTCTATCATATAGCGTGGAATGAGACCTTCTTGGCTGGCACGAAGTTTTGCCGTATCTACCAACAAAGATGCATATTTAAAAATATCATCTTCCAAACTCACCATTACTTCGTATGACCCAGGCTGACCTTGCCGTGCCGTGCGGCCAATCAACTGACGATCAACTCTCCCTGACTCATGAAATTCGGTAAGAATGACATGAAGCCCACCTTTTTCAATAACATTATCTGATGGTTTAATATCTGTTCCTCTACCGGCCATATTGGTTGCAATAGTAATGCGACCGTGTTGCCCAGCCTGGGCAACAATATCAGCTTCTTTTCCATCATTACGGGCATTAAGAACTGAATGTTCAATGGACAACTTTTTTAGGTGGTCGCTCAACTGTTCGGAGGCATCAACTGAGCGGGTACCAATCAAAACAGCAACCCCAGACCGGCTCAATTCAGCCGCACGTTCAACCACTGCTCGCCATCTCATGTCGTTACTTAGCCAACAACGTGTAGCGAGATGCTTTCTTGCAACAGGCAATCGAGTCGGAACCTTAAGTATCTCTAAATCATAAACACGCTTTAGCTCAGTCGAGACTTCACTCACGGTTCCCGTCATGCCACAGAGTAAAAGATATCGTTTCAAAAATCGTTGATAGGTCATACGCGATAGTGTTTTGCGTTGGCCAGTAATCTCACAGCCCTCTTTGGCCTCAATCATTTGGTGTAAACCACTCTCCCATGATCTATCTGGCATAACACGACCAGAAAACTCATCAACGATCTCAATCTTCCCTTCTTGAACAATGTAGTGTTGATCATGGTGGTAACACCATAGTGCTGTTAAAGCTTTTTGTAACAACTCATTTCGCCACACCCCCGAAGACCAAACGCCTTCCGTATCCGCGGTTATTTCCCGAATATACTCTTCGCCAATGACCGTTAGCCATACTTCACGGTGCTCTGTAATACCAAAATGCTCTCCTTTTGTAAGCAGTTTGGCAAAGTCGAGACTTTTATAAAACAGCTCTCCTCCATCTTCATCAGGCACCGTTTCAGAAATAATTAACGGGGTTCTTGCCTCATCAATTAAGATGCTATCTGCCTCATCAACAATGGCTACATGCAGTCCATTTAAGAGTGCTTTGGGCTGACCTTTGTCTTTATATAAGTGGCGAAGGTGATAATGAGAAGAGCTTGAGTCACCGATAGCAATACGATCCTTTAAATAGTCAAATACCACTTCTTTGTTCGATACGTATACAATATTAGATTCGTATTCTGCATATCTTTTTTCAAGGGGGACATCTTGAACAACAACCCCTACCTTGAGATTGAAAAAGTCATATAATGGAGCATTCGATTCAGCATCCCGCTCTGCCAAATAGTCATTAACCGTAATGAGATGAACGGTTGCACCAGAAACTGCAGCGGTACACGCAGCAAGGGTTGCAACCAAGGTTTTACCCTCCCCAGTCTCCATTTCAGCAATCATTCCCTGGAGCAGTACCCAACCGCCAATCAGTTGAACATCATGGTGGCGCATTCCCAGCGTACGTGATGAGGCTTCCCTTATCGCGGCAAAAGACCTAGCGAGTAACTTATCAATCAAACCATGTCGACGCATGGCAATGCAGGCATTGTTTAACTGCTCAACAAGGTCGTCATCACTTAGTGGTGAAAATTCAGATTCATAACTATTCACATCTGCAACAAAACGACGAATTTGCCTTTTAAGTGGCTTCATTTTTGGTAGGTGAGCGACCAATGCCCTCAGGTATTCTTCTAAAGCCATTTCACGCTCATATGCCCGTTCAAGGCAAACACCATCTGCTAGCTTGATCGAACGTCCTTTTAATATGGCATTTACGTTAGACATTAAATCGACTTAACAATAGCTGCCTTACACGACGGAAGGCTTGTGACATCAGTGGCTCAGATTGATGAACAAAGCGTATATATACACGACTACCAAAGGCATGAGGTATCGCATTTTTGGGAAGACTTGTATCAACAAAAAAAACTCTATCTAACGTTTTAAGCCCTTTAGAATCACTTGGGTCAACAGGAATACGACCGCCACCTGCGGGGCTCAATGCGGGCGTTGGTAACTCATTCAATGCACTGGGTGTAATTCTCAAAATAGAGACAGGATAATTTTTCGGAATGGAGTCTACAAAACGTAGCTCTGTCGATTTCAGGCCAGCACGTACCAAACCTATATCTTGTTGTGAAATGGCCACCCTAGCAACAAGTTGATCACGATTCATGACGTAACCAAGTAGTACCCCCTTATTGTAATGTTTCCCAACCATATCCTGTGGATCTTGGACTATTAAAATTCCATCAACGTCACTATATACAACCAAATTTTCATAACGCTTAGTAATTTGCAGTAATGACTTTTTCTCATATTCTAGTTGCTGCTTTAGCACGTTAGCTTGAACAGGATTAGTAAACTGCTCCACATTATAACGCGCTTGTATCTCACCAACGCGCGCGCGGGCAACTTTCAGTTCACCATCAACCTGAGCATTACCCATAACAAACAGCGCACTCCCCTTAGTAACCTCTGAACCGGGTTCAATTAACCAGTGCTTAAATGACCCTCCCACCTTCGCTCTGACTAAGGCATTATCGGGTAACCAAACCACGCCCTCGGACTGGGTACGCAACGGCATGGGTACAAATGTGAGTAATATAACAACGACAACAATGAATGAAATTGTCGATTTAATCGCCCTAGATCGGTAACGGTGTAATGTTGGGCTTTCTGCTAAATGCTTTGCGGCTTTCCATAATGGCTTACCGACTAAGCCAAAGGCCGCAATGATAGAAAGTATGATGCCAAATATAAAAAACTCACCCGCAACGAACATAATAATGGTGATGACAATGAATACACGATAGAACCAAGAAGTTATTGTATAGCCAACAAACCAATTTTTTTCAGAGCGGCTATCTTCCGGAGAAGGGAGTTCTTTAACACCAAATAGATAACGATCAGATAAATAGGTTAGATAGCGTTGCCCCCTCTGAGCAAGGTTAGGCATTTCAATTAGATCGCTTAATATAAAATAGCCGTCATATCTCAGAAGTGGATTTCCATTGATGATCACCGTAGAAAAACCAGCAATCAGCATTATATTAAATGCTACCGCCCTAACCAAGCCTGGCTCAACAAGTACCCAAACATACATTGCCAATGCAGCAATTAAAACCTCTGCCAGCATACCTGCGGCCCCAACAACAGCACGCCGGTATTTAGATCTAAATGTTGCAGCGGATGATGCGTCAACATACGGTATGGGAGCAAAAACTAAAAACATAACCCCCATCTCATGGACAGAGCCACCCCATAGTTTTGCAGCAAAGCCATGCCCCAGCTCATGAGCTGCTTTTATCACGGGGAAAACCAATGCCATAATCAATAGATTACTAGCAGAAAAAACTTGGTCAGATACATTATTAGTTAACGCATCCCAATGCTGTCCCGCTAAAAAAATAGCGGGTATTACTATCGCCAACCACAGCAGCATCCCCGTAACTGAAAATAACCATGCAAAGTGCTTAACCCAGCGGGAAAGAAGGTCGTCTGGATTAAAAAGTGGAAACTTCAAACTGAGTGGTTGAGTCAGCCAACGCTTCCACTTTTCCCTTTTACGCTTTGTGTATCGTTCAAACAGCTCTGCGCTATCAGGGGTGATATCACAATGAAGTATGTCATTGGAGTGTAGCTGCATTAACAACTTAACCAGCTCATCCTGGGTAGGAATATCCTCCCCGCCTTCCCGGCATGCTTCATCCCACAATTCCTGAACGGTACGTTGACCGTTCATTTTACAAATCAGATGGTAACTATCAGGCGAGATACGGTGGTATCGACCACTGGTCGAATCCTGTAATACAAATATATTTTTCCCACGATATTTATGGGAATGGATTCGAGTATGGGATAACAGCCGAGGTTTCAACGTGGCTACGTTGTGCCAAGATTGACTAAAAACGGTACGCTTCATTTAACCAACTCCCTACGGCAACCATTTCCATAATGATAATCTCAACCAATCGGTAAATGAATGGGTTAAAACCCACCATAAACCAAATTCACCGACACGCACCTTCCCAACCCCTTCCATTCCAGGCCGTAAGTTTGTAAAACCTTTTTCAAGTTGAGCCTCTACACGGAAAAAGTTCTTACCATCCCGAGCCGTTGCCATCGGCGTGATTTTGCTAATACTAAGAGAGACAGGTTCGCCAATAATGCCAGAGATCATCAGCTTCCCTTGCTGCCCCAGCTTTATATGACGCATGTCACTCTCATCAACTTGAAGAATGACTCGATATGCATCAAGCGGAGCAATCTCAAATAACTCTTTCCCTAACTCAATAGGAGAACCAATTAATTGACTTAAATCACCAGAGATAATAATCCCATCAAAAGGTGCTTTAACTTCTACATGGTCAAGCCGATGTGTCGCTAAATCATATTGTGCTTCTGCCTGTTTTAGCTGCGCAGTTAAGATTTGCACATCAGCCACTTTATGGTTAGCGGTCGCCTCTCTTAGCTTACGTGAATACTGTTCTCGCTCACTTCCCCACTTCTGTTGCTCAAGTTTAAGCTTGCTATCATCCAATAAGCATAATATCTGCCCCTCTTTAACTGAATCACCAGCACGCACATAACTTGATTTAATAAAACCATCAAACGGGGCTACCGCCGCAAGCTGCAGCTCACCCTCAATAACCGTTTTAGCCGAAATCCGATAATCAACTTCCATTAAACTGAATGTCATAACCAAAGCTAAAAGCAGTAATGCACTGAACTTCCAAATTAAATACTTCGCCCCTAAAAGACGCTCTGATACTAAAGTAAAATCATCGCGAATATGAGCTAGATATCCACGTTCAGCACGACATTTTTGATCAATTACAGAAGGGAGTAAGCTAGCTAAGGTATCAATCCAAGTTCGCTCTTCATCAGTAAAGGCAGCTTTATCATTCTCAAGTGTAATAACGGCAACACATTCGGCCCCCATCATGAGAGGAATAGACAGAATAGAAACAGCACCACTCTCTTCCGCTAAATGAGCATGAGAAGAAACTTTTTCTGCTACTGATGCTGTACTAAGCTCTACAGGAACTTGATAAGAAATATTATCCATCTGATCATAGGCATCGAGCATTGCCGATTTATATGCTCGAATGGTAGTCGCATTTTTTTCAATCCAAGCAGCATTAGAGAGTGCCGTTACGCGAATGGAATGCCCTTTAACAAGGCCAATTGCAACACGGGAGCATTGCAAATATTGGGCGACATGATTTGAAATATCGAAGAGGACTTGTTGCAAACGACCTTGGCGTAATGCTGTTGCCATTACCTCCATTACACTGCCGATTTGTTCGCACTTTTCTTGGCTATCAACTAGCTCACGGCGACCATATAGATCATGCAACCATGCAATTCCCCAATGTAGCTGGCGAAGTAAGGCGTGAACCTGAGCTTCGGTCCTTGAATCACCTTCCAACACCACTGCACCCACCATATTGCCAGAAACTTCAACAGGGTAAGCGACATGGATATTTTGATCTTTCAATTCACCTTCTGAATCCTGGTGGACTACACCACGCCGTTCTAACAGAGCTCTTTCGGCTACTTTACCCAGGTAGGATAAGTCACCTCTTGCATCGGGCCAGACAGCAACAGGTAAAAAGGTATTTTCTTCGGTTGATTGAAATAGAACCACGCCAGCTGAAATGCCTTGCAATTGTCGGCACAGCAGCCCTAGCCAAGCCTGACAAAAGCGCTCATCACTCGTGGGGGCAGAAAACTCACGCCATACATCGGCATCGCCCTCAACAGTCCAAGTATCAGAATGACCATTGTTTTTCTCAGGCTTCGTTGACGCCATGTCATCCAGCTCCTATTTAAATCTACATCAATATCTGGATAGAAAGTAAGAGAATTAGTATAATCAATTAACACCATAAGTAAAATTAATTATCTTATGGTATTTGGTGTCCAAAAATGGACTTAGGAATCATAAAAAATGCCTACCAAACACCTGATCTTCACTCTATTCGTGCTATTTTATCTTTCTCTATCTAGCGCCGTTAATGCGTCATCCACCTTTAACTGTGTTATTGAGCCAACACAAACCGTCGATATTAAAAGCCCCATAGTGGGTACTTTAAGGGATGTTACGGTACAACGTGGGGATAGCGTTAAAAAGGGCCAAGTTCTGGCAAGGCTCGAATCATCTGCAGAAATTGCAACAACCGAACTAGCGCTACATAAAGCCAATATGACAGCGCCTATTATGACAGCAGAGAATAAAATCATCTTTGCAAAAAAGAAGGTTCTGCGTAGACAAGACATGTATGCCGAAAAATTCATTTCAGAACAAGAGCTTGATGAAGCAGAAGGTGAACTAAAACTGGCAGAGTCTGAGCTGAAAATGGCTTAT
Organism: Gammaproteobacteria bacterium; assembly: GCA_022712945.1. Classification (GTDB taxonomy): domain Bacteria; phylum Pseudomonadota; class Gammaproteobacteria; order RBG-16-57-12; family RBG-16-57-12; genus JAFLJP01. The sequence goes on from JAFLJP010000103.1 coordinate 23,242, forward strand.
GAAAATAAAGAGCTAGCAATACTTGAATGGCAATACCAAGACAGTTTGCTTGCGCTGAGAACCATCTACAGTCCACTTAATGGCGTGGTCGTTGAACAGAACGTTTATCCTGGCGAGGTGGTTGAGCCTAGCGGACAAAAGCAGAATATTCTCAAACTTGCACAACTTGACCCTTTACGTATCTACGTCATCCTGCCTATGAATGCCTTTGGAAAAGTTAAAATGGGCATGAAGGTAAATATTAATCCAGAAATCCCCCTCGGTAGCCAATACCAAGGGCAAGTTAATATTATTGATCGCATTGTAGATGCGGCTAGTGGCACACTGGGTGTATTTGTAAAAATACCCAACTCCGACTTGACGATACCTGCTGGCGTTAAATGCACGGCTGAGTTCCCTTTTAAACTAGACGAAACCTATTAAGCGCTCTATACATAAACTAAAAATATGGCTCTCCTTGCCCATAGACATCCCTGCTCACGTAGTGAGATAACAGCCGTGACGAAATTAATTGGAGTATTTTGATAATCCATACTCAATCGATTTTCACGCCCACCGACTCCAATAGATAACCGAAGTCACCCTTGCGCATGCGGCCCATCCAGAAGGCACCTAAACCGGCAAGGGGCAGTGGGTTGGGTGCGGGATCATTTTCACCGGCACCCGCCAGTGCCTGATCTAGCTCGTGATTAGAGAGGCCTTGTAGCTCGGCTAGTAGTTCAGCCGTGGGTAAGCGGCGTACGCCGCTAAGGTGGCGGCCATTAGCGCATGGCTGTCAGCGGTATGGTCATGGCCTAAGGTATGAGCCGCCTCATGTAATAAGACAGTGAGTAGATCGATCTTACCTTCGGCTTCCGAACCAGGTTTCGCAATCCACTCATACGGGTCGGCAGTGGGTAGGAATTCTTCGTTTAGACCGGGGGTCATGTCTACGTACCAGCCGTAGCCGTTGGCATTGTCGTCCAGAGTAATACCCAGTGCATTACTCTGCCCCAAGGCTCCATTATCAAGATTGGCAAATGTCACGCCATCTAAGTTTAAACGATAGGTTGTACTATTTTCATCTGGGTTTGATTCAGGGGCTTTATGTAACACTGGGTCAGGACATTCAGAATTATATTCATCCACACCATATAACACCTTGATGTCCAGGATGATCTTGTAATATTTACCCTGATACTCCGCCATAAAGATCGCACGATCATCTCCTATAAAACCAGAGGTGAGGTCGTAGTGGAATGTTGTGCGCCCATAATTACTGACTGAAGACAATAAATCACCATGCTGTGTACCCTGTAGCAACTTAACTTTGATATCTTCTGGCCTAACACCCTGGTGTTGATCCACATTTACAAGATAGTTTCTGAGCATGTACGCAGGATCAACAGCGTAAATGGCGGACCTAGGGTTAGGATCCTCGAAGGTTTCTTTACACGCATTAAAAATATAGTCAGCAGGCGGAGCAGGCGGCCCCGCTTGAACCATGAGTACCGGTGTATCCATCTCCGGTATATAGGGCACATCCATAACGAACATAAGCTCTTCTCCCGTAAGTAACGTTAGTACTGTATCCAGTAACACCTGTGAATTAATTGCCAATACCTCCGCCACCTCATCATTGCTTTGAGAGTCGGCCATCAAGTTGCCCTGTATCGCCTGTGGTGCCGGTGGTTTCAGGTAGATATGAAAGTGATGCTGGTGTGACGAATTTGAATACAATCGATGGATTCTGTTTTATGAAGACAACGACCCAAGTAAAAAGGTTATCTGCTTTTGTTTATATAAAACAACCGAGTTTGGATTAAAATCAACCTTAGGAGGTAGCAATGGATCACAGGTAGGAAAGCGATGCATGCTAACCTTTAAAACCACTGCATTTAATACGAATGGCGTATATGGAGAAATATCAGACCCCATCAAAAAACGTATTATCCATGATGTACCGATTGTTTCCTCCAAAAAAGCCAAACTAATTTTAGCCAAGTTAGGCAAGCTCGATATAGAAAAACACAATAACTACCATTACTCTCGAACGATAGGTGCACTTGGTCGGGTTGAGAAAGTTATGGTAGGAAAACCACTCATAGAATGACATTTAGGTAATAAATAAAATGCGTCGCTACCTCGTAATTACCTCAAATAACTCTATAGCAATCACCAAACCTCAGCGGTACAATTATTGATTTAATCCCTACTCAATCTTCTATTATCCTTACCCACTAAAACTCTCAATTTTAGCTTTGCACAACGACTCTGTTAAAACTTGTAAGTGCTTTACCCGCTCTGCTAACCATTCTAGCTCTTCAAGGGTGATAATAAAGTTAGGGTTATATCTAGCGCTTACGTATGACTTGCGTAGCAACTCAAAGCGTCTTTTTTCTTCATCTGTGCCTTGTGGGAATACGCGAAGAAATGCGGTTTCTACACTTGTCACCCTTGCACCCAGCTTTTCTAAATCATGAGTACTGGGTTTATAGCGAGTGAAAACTAAAAGTATTGTTCCATACAAACATTCTGTTATTTGATGGAGCTGGAAGGCGGCCTCATTATATGAACTTTGTGATATACAATAGTTGAAAATTCCAAATAATCTTTCAGATTTCTCATACCAAAACTCAAAGTCACCTTCCGCTATTTTTTGGCGCTCTTTTAAGGTGATCTCTACCGGCTTTGCTAGCTCAAATTTACCTGAATCAAACAACATGATGCCGTCTTTAAGGATATCAATGTAAAAATACTGACTTTTTCTAACCCGCTTATTAACAAATTTAATATCTTCGGCAATAACACTAACGGGTGTACGGTGAATGGTTTTAATCAGGCGTTGGGTAAGCTTATTGTTCTGCTCTACACGTTGTGCTTGGCGCGGTGTTTCTGTGACAACTAGCAGATCAAAGTCACTTTGATATTTGGGTAATAACGTGGCTTCGTCGATATCTTCTACCCAATCTCCTCGGGCATAGCTACCAAAGAGTATCAGCATTTCAAGATCAATCTCTTCTCGAATAATCTCAAGTGCGTGTTGTAGCTCTAGACGTTTATTTTCGGGTAAGTGATCAAGTTCTATTTTCATCGTTCCATGATAGGTGTAATTAATTGAGATGCAAGACATCTGTTATTTTGCCGTCTCTTACTCTTCCCTCATATCGCAAGCTTCGCTGGCTCCTACCTCTGCATTGATTGTAGGTGCTAGCGAAACTTGCAAAAAAGGCTGTTTTACCATGGGTGGATGTACCCGCCCATGGTGTGTATGGGTAAAAAATGACTCGCTATTGACTTTCTCCGCTAACACTATTTATCGTTATCACCCTTCGCTTGAATCTTAATCTTCAGCCCAGTGGTTTCAGATAAATCAGCTGGCTCCTTTTCACTATCAATGCCAAGGAAACTACTTAACCAGCTGGTATTTTTCTTTGATTGTTCTGATGCGGTTTTATCTTTATCTTTTTCATCATCTGACGCACTATTCCAGCTAATCAAAGGCATTGCGCCTTGTTCAGTATTTGGAATAGCGTCTGACTTGTAATCTGAAGCGCTTGTGAATATCGGTGACATCGCTAACAGACTATGGACTACCTCTCTCACTTTTTCTGGTAATGACTGAATAATGATTTTGGCTTCGCGTTTTTGCGTATCTGGTTTTTCCTTTGATATTAAGTTAGCTACTTCATTTTGCGGTATCTCAAAATAAGCATCTGCCATGGCGATGCTTGTGCCATCACCCTTGGTGGCGGTGGTCTGTTCTAACAACCAGTTGCCATGCTGTTGCACGGGTTCTATGGTGTAGTCGAGGTTAATTGAGGCGATATCATATTCATGCAGATTAAACAGTTCGCCTGCATCGGTTTGATGGTTGCTGTTTTTGTCTTGCCATATTTTCAGCTCATCAAATGCCGTGTCTTTTTTGTCTATCACGCCATCGTGGTTGTCGTCTAATGCGCGTAATTTGGCAAAGCCTTCTCCAATGGCGCCACCAAAGAGTTCACTTCGGTCATCGATGATTCCGTTGGCATTATGATCCATGGCAAGGAAACCGTCTTCTGCGGAGAGCCAACCCGAGTGAATGGCTTTGCCGGTGTTGAGTAGGTCGAACTTGCCATTGCTCTGCTTTAATGCGGTGGTCTGTATGCCATCACCATTGAGATCAAAGACGATGGGGCTGCTGACGTTGGCGTCGATGACCGTTACGGTGAGTGGCAGGCTATAGCTTGCGATTTCATGGGTGCCTGATTCGGTTGCGTGTGCGGCGATACTTAGATCGAAGGTGCCGATAAAGTCGGTCGGGGCGGTTATCATGAGATTTTCTAGGTTCCATGAGGTGATTTCAATCTGTTTTAGTTCAGATGTGGCGGTGAAGTGCTGGATACCATCGGTGAGTATCGCCCCTTCTGGAATAGCACTGACGGTTAAAGATAGTGTTTCTGATCCATCCTGATCATGCAGTGAACTTACAACCGTGACGAGGTTGATGGGGCTGTTTTGATAACCGGTGCTTAAGGGGAGTTTTTCAATGATACGAATATCATCAATCATCGCGCCTCGGCCGTTCGATTCGTTGGCGGTACTTTCGGAGACGATGCGGACCAGCTGATTGTTGCCATTGCCTATAAAGGTAAAGCTGACTTCCTGCCAGTTGAGCTGGGTATTGGTGCTGGTGTTGGCATAGCTGCCCATTTTTACGCCGTCGACATAGATACCAATTTGCGTAAAGTCTGTGCCATACCCCAGATGACCGGCATAATCTAAACTCAGGGTGTAGGTCATTCCTTGATGTGTCATCACTTCTCGTTCGATGCCGTAGGTCTCATGTCCGGCACCTTTAGCGTCACCTAACTCTATCCAGTTATTGCCGTTATCATTACCGGCATAGACTTTTCGCTTGGTGTTATCCGCGTCTTTCATCCGATCACCATCTGACCAGACGATGAAGTGATTGTTTTTATCCCCGTCAGGGGTGATGGCGTGCCACCCTTCTAGTTCACTACGCGGTAAAATGGTGGCGTTATGGTTGCGGTTAGATACACTTTCCCAGCTGGTTTGCACTAGCTCTGAGGTGGCACCATAGAGGCCACCGGGGGAGGCAAAGGCTAAGCGTGGTATATCAGCCACCGGTACGATATCAATGGTCATGGTGACTTGATTGCTGAGTAGTTCGCCATCAAAACCTTGGTAGGTAAAGGATGCGTAATCTAACTTAAGGTTGCCGGTACCTACCGCGGCATAACCATCATAACCTGCGGCATTGGCTTCGGGACCAAAGCAGAATTTACCGGCCTCAATATCGGCCTTTGAAATCACCTGACCAAGGGTCACGGCAATCCAGTTAAGCCCATCGTCATATTGTAAGAACCCTTCTGTTGGTAGTGAGTTAATCACCACTGAAAGGCTATTGCTATCGATATCGGTTATTTGCAACTCTGCCCAGCTGAAGATATACGGGGTATCTTCTTGGCCTATCACTGCGCTGTTAATGGCCTCGGGTGCGTCATTCACTGGGGTGACGTCAATCGTCATTATTTTTGATAGTAAGTCGGTATCAACACCGCCGTTGGTGACTCCGCCCGTATCTTGAACACGGAAAGCAAAATTGGCGTAGCCCATACCATTGGCATCCGCAGCGGATGCGAACTGCAATAGGCCAGCGGAAATATCATTGACTGATATATGCTGCCCTGCGGTTACGACTAAGTTATTAAGGGTGAGTGATCCTGCAACGGGCAGGCTCTCCACAATCACGGCCATCAAGGCATTGGCGGGGTTGTCATGCAGATCGGAGTAACCAAAGTCAGCCACTTGGAATTGGTACGGTGTGTCTTCCAGCGTTGTAACGGTATTACTCTGGCCTTCTGGTGCATCGTTAACCGATGCTACCGAGATGTTAACGGTGGCAATATTTGAATCTAACGCGCCATCATTCACGACGTAGGTAAATGAATCAATGCCATTAAAGTCTAGGTTAGGTGCATAGGTAAAGGTGCCGTTAGCATTCACGGTTAATGAACCATGCTGAGGTGCTGCAATAATCTGCCCCACCAGCATGGCCACATCATTATCCACATCGGATGCCGTGTTACGAAGATCAATAACCAGGGTGTGATCTTCAAGCAGTGCAACATCCGCATCGGTAACTACGGGTGCATCATTCACGGCGGTCACGTTGAGGGTCAGTGTGCGTGAGGTTAGGTCTGTATCTAGCCCTCCATTTGCCAGACCACCCTCATCTTGCACTCGGAAGGTAAGATTCGCGTAGGCAACACCATTAGCATTTAACGCGGGGGCAAATACCAAGCTGCCTGCTGCTATATCCGCTACCGTGACAGATTGCCCAGTAATTATTGCACTACCGCTCAATGTCAGGCTGCCGGCGACCGGCACGCTATCAATGATGACGTTAGCAAAGTTATTACCGTCGTGTATGTCAGAGAAACCGAAGTCTGAAACTTGCAATACATAAGCCGTATCTTCCAAGGTGGTAACGGTGTTATCTGCACCGCTTGGCACATCATTCACTGAGGTCACATTAATGGATAGCGTTCGAGACACTAGATCCGTATCAACACCTCCATTCAATACACCATCGTCATCCTGCACTCGGAAGCTGAAGTTAGCGTAATTCCCCCCATTCGCTTGGGCGATGGGTGTGAAGACTAAATTGCCTGCGGCGACATCTACCACACTGATACTTTGGCCAGCCATTACTGCTGTGCCACTTAAGGTCAGGTTACCCGCTAACGGTAGGCCATCGATGATGACATTCACGAAGGCATTACCATCGTGGATATCAGAGAAACCGAAGTCCGCTACTTGCAATACATACGCGGTATCTTCCAATGTGGTGACGGTGTTATCCGCACCACTTGGCGCATCATTCACTGAAGTCACATCGATGGTGAGGGTGCGAGATACTAGATCAGTATCAATACCGCCATTCAATACACCATCGTCATCCTGCACTCGGAAGGTGACGTTGGCGTAGTTTGTCCCATTCGCTTGGGCGATTGGCGTGAAGACTAGATTGCCTGCGGCGATATCGACTACGCTGATACTTTGGCCTGCCATTACCGCTGCTGCACTTAAGGTCAGATTACCTGCTAGCGGTAGCTCATCAATGATAACATTAGCGAAGGCATTACCGTCGTGAATATCGCTAAAGCCAAAGTCCGATACCTGAAGCACATAAGTGGTGTCTTCCAAGGTGGTCACGGTGTTATCTGCACCACTTGGCGCATCATTTACAGAAGCCACATCAATGGTCATTGTGTGTGCGATGAGGTCGGTATCAACACCGCCATTCAGAACACCATCGTCATCCTGCACTCGGAAGCTGAAGTTAGTGTAGTTCGCGCCATTCGCTTGGGCTACAGGACTAAATATCAGATTACCCGCGGCAATATCAGCCACGCTAATACTTTGACCGGCGATTACTTCAGCGCTACTTAAGGTGAGGTTACCTGCTAACGGTAGGTCATCGATGATCACATTCGCGAAGGCGTTGCCATCGTGGATATCGCTAAAGCCGAAGTCTGCTATCTGAAGTACATAAGCCATATCTTCCAAGGTGGTGACCGTGTTGTCAGCACCGCTTGGTGCATCATTCACTGAGGTCACATTGATGGTTAGAGTACGTGCCGTAAGGTCGGTATCAATACCGCCATTCAGTACACCATCGTCATCCTGCACTCGGAAGGTGACGTTGGCGTAGTTTGTCCCATTCGCTTGGGCGATGGGCGTGAAGACTAGATTGCCTGCGGCGACATCGACTACGCTGATACTTTGGCCTGCCATTACCGCTGCTGCACTTAAGGTCAGGTTACCGAACAATGGTAAGTCATCAATAATCACATTCGCGAAGGCGTTGCCATCGTGGATATCAGAGAAGCCGAAGTCCGCTACCTGGAGCACATAAACCGTATCTTCCAATGTGGTGACGGTGTTATCCGCCCCAGTTGGTGCATCATTCACTGAAGTCACATTGATGGTGAGGGTGCGAGATACTAGATCCGTATCAACACCCCCATTAGCGGTACCATCGTTATCCTGTACTCGGAAGGTGACGTTGGCGTAGTTTGTCCCATTCGCTTGGGCGATGGGCGTGAAGACTAGATTGCCTGCGGCGATATCGACTACGCTGATACTTTGGCCTGCCATTACCGCTGCTGCACTTAAGGTCAGGTTACCGAACAATGGTAAGTCATCAATAATCACATTCGCGAAGGCGTTGCTGTCGTGGATATCAGAGAAGCCGAAGTCCGCTACCTGGAGCACATAAGCCGTATCTTCCAATGTGGTGACGGTGTTATCTGCTCCCGTGGGTGCATCATTCACTGGGGTGACATCAATGGTTAGCGTGCGGGATACTAGATCAGTATCAGCACCGCCATTTAATACACCATCGTCATCTTGCACTCGGAAGCTGACGTTGGCGTAGTGAGTACCATTGGCTTGGGCAATGGGGCTAAAGAGCAGATTACCCGCAGCAATATCGGCCACACTAATACTTTGTCCGGCGATGACTGCGCCGCTACTTAAGGTGAGGTTACCCACGAGCGGTAGCTCATCAATGATGACGTTGGTGAAGTTGTTTCCATCATGGATATCTGAGAAACCAAAGTCTGAGACTTGCAAGACATACGATGTCTCTTCCAAGGTGGTCACGGCATTATTGGCACCTATTGGTGCATCATTTACCGAGGTGACATCAATGGTGAGGGTACGCGCTGTTGGATCACGATCGACTCCGCCATTCAATACACCACCATCATCCTGCACTCGGAAAGTAAAGGCGGCATAGTTTGACCCATTGGCTTGGGCGATGGGACTAAAGACCAGATTACCCGCGGCAATATCGGCCACGCTGATACTTTGACCGACGATGACTGCGGCGCTACTTAAGGTGAGGTTACCCGCCAACGGTAGCCCATCAATGATCACGTTGGTGAAAGTGTTTCCGTCGTGAATATCGGAGAAACCGAAGTCGGCTACTAGGAAGGTATAAGGCGTATCTTCCAAGATGGTCACCGTGTTATCTGCACCCGTGGGTGCATCATTCACTGGGGTGACATCGATGGTGAGGGTGCGTGCGGTGGGGTCGGTATCAATTCCGCCATTCAGTACGCCGCCGTCATCCTGCAGTTGGAAGGTGAAGCTGGCGTAGTGGCTACCATTGGCTTGGGCCATGGGTGCAAAAACCAGGTTAGCCGCGAGGATATCGGTCACGCTAATGCTTTGACCTGCGGTGACAGCAACGCCTGACAGGGTGAGGTTACCCACGCTTGGCAGGCTGTTAATAGTCACTGCCGCAAAATTATTGCCGGTCGCTCCCGACATCGTGTCTCCCGCGACATTAGTACCTCCCTGTACGTCATCATGGCTGTCACTAAAGCCAAAATCGATTAGCTGGAAGGTGTAAGTAGTCTCTTCCAATAACGTTACTGTGTTATTCGCGCCTGTTGGGGCATCATTAACAGGGGCTACATTGATGGTCACGGTGGCAATATTGGAATCCAGTTCACCATCGTTAACTCGATAAGTGAAGCTATCTTCGCCGTTAAAGTCGGCGTTCGGTGTGTAGCGGTAGCTGCCGTCCACATTCATCAATAGTGAGCCGTTTGCTGGGCCGCTGATAATCTGGCTGGTGAATATCGCTACATTACTATCAATATCCATGGCGTAATGCTGCGGGTTAATGACCTGTGCCTGCTCTTCCAATGTTGTGACGGTGGCATCGGTCACAACGGGGGCATCATTCACGGGGGTGACGGTAATCGTGACGTTGGCAATGTTGGAGTCTACTTGGCCATCTGAGAGCTGATAGCTAAAGCTATCTATGCCTGACCAGTTTAGGTCGGGCGTGTAGTCAAAGGTACCATCGGCATTGATCTGCAATTCACCATGGCTTGGGCCTGTCACCACCACGGGGGCAAAGCCGGCTTGCTCGGCATCGAGGTCATTTGCTAAGGCGGTAATATTGGTGGGGGTGTCTTCAACAGTGGTCACCACATCATCGATTGTTTCCGGGATATTCAGCCCCAGCTTCAGGTCGCGCACGGTAATTTGGCTGCTGCTGGCCGCTGCTTCACGACCAAAGCCAATCAGGTCAAACGACAGACTGACCACGGTACCCGCCGCGATAGCGGAGAGATCCAGTACATAGGTGCGACTGCCGTCATGGTTGTGGGTGGTGCTTACCTGAGCGGCGAGATGTTCTGTGCCATTGGCTTGTAAGTTAATTGCGGCATCACCGCCGTTTAAGCCTGTGCCACCGAGCAATGACTCACCGGTATTGGCATCAATTAGCGCAACTTCAAATGCATCGTCCGGTGCGGCATTCACATCATCCAGATTAATATCATCTAGAGTGAAACGCAGGAAGCGGTCATGCTCGCTAAGTACGAATAGCTGGTTAAGGCGGGTCTGAGAGGTAGCCGATTCACGCAATACCGCGGCATTGCCACCGAGTGTCACATCACCGGTGATATTCCAACCATCGACCGTAGCAAACTCTGGGTTAAGCAGCGTTGGGTTGGGCACCACGGCGTACTGAATATCCTTATCGATTTTCGCACCCACCGATTCCAGTAGGTAACCGAAGTCACCCTTGCGCATGCGGCCCATCCAGAAGGCACCTAAACCGGCAAGGGGGAGTGGGTTGGGTGCGGGATCATTTTCACCGGCACCCGCCAGTGCTTGATCTAGCTCGTGATTAGAGAGGCCTTGTAGCTCGGCTAGTAGTTCAGCTGAGGGTAAGCGGCGTACGCCGGGTTCTAAAGTGGCAGCCATTAGCGCATGGCTATCAGCGGTATGGTCATAGCCTAAGGTATGGGCGGCTTCATGTAATAAAACGGTAAGTAGGTCGATCTTACCTTCGGCTTCTGAGCCCGGTTTCGCTATCCACTCATATGGGTCGGCGGTGGGTAGGAACTCTTCGTTTAGGCCGGGGGTCATGTCTACGTACCAGCCGTAGCCATTAGCGTTATCGTCTAAAGTGATTCCGCTTGCTGAAGCTTTCCCGAGAGAGCCATTCTCTAAATCAGCAAAGCTCAGCGACAGAGCATCAAAAGAAATTCCCTCTAAAACAATATGAAAACCTGGCAATGCCGTTAAGTCCCCATTTCGAATGCCTTCTGCAATTCCCGGGGAAAACTCATTAATATTCGAATCTTCATAACTGGTAGCATTGAGATTCATAGTTACATCAACCTGCTTACCATCTCCATTCTCAAGAATAAAACGAACGGTATCAGTGCCAATCCTTGGAGGTGTATATAAATAGTCCCCATCGCGAGCTCTTGGGTCATTCCATGCTTCTAACTTACCTTCAGGCTGTGTAATAAACTTGGCTATTTTACACTCGGGGCCCCAAGCACCAGCTTTTTGTGCCTCGACGTCCAAAAATGAACAAGCACTACCCGCTAGACTAACAAAATTCTTAATTGCATAGGTTTTTCCATCTGACTCGGTTCGAGTGTAATCAATAGGCATATTCACAACCAGCTCTGGAATTCCCAACTCACCTTGCGCTGTGTACCCGTAGTAACCATACGACTTTAATTTTTCTGAACCAAATTTCATATACCGATCAAAAGCATCAAGTGCATGTTTATCGTTTTCCATCCAATTGGAACTATTTGGTGATGAATCTACTATGGTTTGCTCAGTTGTTGCTTGAGCCAACATGATGGAAAAATCAGTGTCAACATTAACATCAAACATCGAATTATCTCCGTTCTGTTCCGTTAGTAAGCTTTTTTCATCATCGATCGGATCAGCATCAGGAACCCCCATAGTAATATGGAAATGATGATGATGACTTGACACGGGCCGATTACTAACACCCAATTTATCAAGTACATAACGTATATTGCCGTATTGGTTTGTGCTTCCACTGCCACCTACAAACACACTACTAAATAAGCTAGTAAAAAGCTGTTGCGCCTTAATTATCTGTTCAGCTCCAGTACCGGAAAAATGACTTCGCGCAGTTTGAAATCCCCCGCTATTCTCTTGAGTAATAGAATAAAAAGAGAGAATTTGAGCTGCGGCCGTACGTTGATCATTTGCCCCACCCCTACCTTCCAACCATTTCCCGGTTGGCAATCTATAATTACCATCAGCATCCGGTATATCTCTTGTGCGTATGGTTGTTGTTTGTCCCACCACACCGTTAGAGTGAGGATAAACCGTTCGATCATCAGGTTTAACAAACCAAGTTGCCGCTGCGTCACTCCATTGCCCTAACCCACCGGTTGGTAAACTTAATTGATTTCCCGTAGGTGCTGCGCCATCCGCAGCCTGAGTCATCCTATAAGTAGCAGAATTACTATTAGTTATTACTGCGTCTATTGGCCCTAGTTGAAGCCGACCAAAAGCATTTCTATTTTTCAAGCCAACGTCAAAAGCCATACCTAGGTCATGTGAGCTATGGTCACGAGGGGTATCAGCATGATTTGCATCAGTCGCCCCGTTAAACAAGAAGTTTGAGTCTGTTTGAAGGCCCGCGGGTGAAAATTGCTCAGCAACAATCCAGTCACTTAACCAACTGGTACTATAGTTCTCTCTCCTTTTATCGATGATTTCATCTTGTGTATTATTAAAACTTGGATTCATTTCCGCTAGCGATCCCACACGAACCCAATGAGGCGCATTCCAAGCATTTAAATAGCTAATAATTCTTCCATTTAAATCAACAGCAACTCTTTCAGATGTTGCAGCTAATTCGGAATCATATAAGCCTGCATTAAATCCACCGCCACTATAAGGAGGCACTAACTTCTTTACTGGAGCATCTCCTAAACCATAATTAATCACTCGGTGGAACAACAACAACGCTTTTCCATCTACATTTGTAAACTTGCCATCAACATCAAACTCCTGAAGATTATAGTTATCATTACTTCTATCCTGCCCCAGAGCCGGAAAACCTAGATACCCTAATCTCTGTTCTACGCGATAGACATCTAAGACATCGTTATCTTCACCAACCCCCACTTTACCTGTCAACTCAAACTCCGAATACCCTGGGTTATCCAGTGGCCGATCACCAAAGAAGGTATTGACGTTCTCAATATCTTGCGCGATTACACGTACTGACCCCCGTTTTTCTACCGATGTGCCGTTCTCTTCTTGAGTAAAGGTGAAGTTAACCCAGGCACTTTTTTCAGTTATATTTAATCCAGAACGAAGCAACGTCAGATCGGCCTCATCCAATATGGGTGCCATGAACAGTCGACCGGTATCTTTAAATGTCTCTATTTCGTTACTGTCTCCCCGTGAATAGGGGTTATCTTTATTTTCTCCCTTTCCTTCTAGCGTAACCAATTTGAACTGTGCATTGGGATTGAACTGTCCATAATGATCATCCGCATAGCGTTTTATATCGTCTTCCAACACTGCGAATGCACTTAATTTGGCTTCATCAACCTCTAAAGACTTAGAAAGCAGTTTCTGGAGATCGACTTCAACCACATCCCCCATCCGCCCGACCACTTCAACAAAGCCGACTGCTGGATCGAAATAAGTACCTGCCGGTGGTTTGTAATCTTCTGAAAGAATTTGTGCTGTATTTTCTGGCATGACAAAGTGCTTGCGCATTCTATCTGCTTCCGGATTGGCCAGCGCGGCGTCAATCAGCTCGGCGGTATTCCAGGCATGTGACTGATGTGGGTACTGCTTTAACCAGTTTTCAGAGGTGATATTGCCACTGAAACTGCCATAGAGCTGGCCGATCATCACGCTGCCATCTTCGGATAGGCTGAGGCCTCGGATGCCGTAACCATCCATCGGCAGTGAGGCACCTATATATTCGGCATCGCCAAAGGGGTCTCTCACTATGCCAAGTTTACCGCCTACGGCGACCTTTTTCGCAGAGGCCGAACCACCCACGGCAAACATCCCACCCGTTGGGCTCATTAGGAAGGTAGGAGCCTCATACATGGCTTTCCAATAAGGATCTAGGAAGTGGTAGTTATCATCTCCCACAATGGCATATTCAACACCATTGTGGTTAACCAATACCGCACTCTGTGCCCGTTGAATATTCAGCCTATCAATTAAAATATCACCGGTAGGCTGGTTCATTTTAACGGCGTTGAGGGTCGCTTTGGTGGGGTTACCGTCATCATCACGCTCGATGACCAGCGTAGAGAGGCCTCGATTGTAATCATTGACATTGCCAACTAAGAATCGGTTGGAGTCATAGGTGGCGGTGACGACTTGGGGTGATTTTCCGCTTCGACCATCACTGGGGAGGCTGGCGACAATTGAGTTAACATCACCGGTTTTAAAGTCCAATGAGGCGATGTCGATGATGGCGACATTGCCCCGTTTACTGAGATCACCTAAACCAAAGGTGCGCTGTTCTGGCAGGGTAACAACCAGTGTTTTGCCATCGGGGCCGATGGCCATGCCACTGATGCCGCGGGATGAACTTTCTACCGCGGGCACTTTTAACGTGATGGGCGCTTGGTTGTAATTAGGGCTGCCGGGGTTGATATCCATCATCAACAGTCGGGCACCACCGCCACTTATACCTTCGCCGATAAAGAGTGTGTTACCCACAGCAACAACACTGCTGATATTTTTACCCGCCGGTATTTCTATCGTATCGAGCAGCCTGAAGGAGAGTGTATCAATTACATACACCACACCGTTACCACCCACGTAGATCCGACTCAAGTCTCCTGAGAAAGTGACAGGCTGCGTCTTAACACCCGTGAGATAGGCACCAAAATCAACTTCATTATTCAAACGATCAACGAGATTGACACTGCCCTCTACTTTGCTCTGGCGAATAATATCGATGCCGGTGCGCGTGAGAATAGCGGCCATATCGGGCTGAGATGCCACGCGTATCAAGTTACCTGAAAACTCAAGTTCATCATTAACTTGCAGATTACCGGACGCGGTATAGATATCATCTTTGATCAATCTAACCAACTGCCATTGCACACTACCGATGGCTATCGGTTTTTTATCAGCATTGACTAACAGGTCAACGCCTATTTCATAGTTGCCACTATGGCTGCCACTTATTTTAGCCACATCATGATGGCTACCATCGTCAAAGATCGCTCTAACCGCGAGCTCTCCCACAAACTTTCCAGGCGAGTCATTTTTCACATTGATGATAAGGGCATCTTTCGCATCATCAACATGTGCTTCATCAATCAGTGGCCTAACAATGGTGGCACCTGATGGCGTTGTCACATCAGGGAATATTTCCCTAAGATCTAGGGTAAAACGATCACCAACCGGTACGGCTGGAATATCAATTTCTGTAAATTGTGGGACACCAAAGCGATAGTGCATCGCGCTCGCAGTAGTGGACATTAATGCAAGAATACCCACCATGGCTGAATCAATCATCGATGGTAGTGCACTCATGCCAAACGTCATGCCCGCCATGGATGCAAAAGCGACGGAACCCGTATTGTCGTAGAGGTCAAAAACACCCGATATGACGCCAATGCTCTTGGTGACGATGTATTCACCGTTACTGTCGAGCCCTTCATACGGTGGACTGGCGGTACGCGCAATACCATCTTCACCAATGTAGCCGTTATCCACCAGCCACCAGGTATCTTGGAAGGTACCGTCTTCAGTGAGCACTTGCCCTTTGCGGAAGAACAGTACTTCTTCACCGGCTTCATAGCTGATATCCGGTTGTACGGGAATCGCTAGCTGTAGTGGATAGTTCGATGGGGTGTCGCCCATTTCTAGGTAGAAGGCACCCGCCGCTTCTATGGCATAGGGGGCGGGGGTTGGTAGGCTGATATCGGCTATATCGATGCGGCGGATGGAGATTTCGCTGTCTTCTGCCAGTGCACCAGCGCCTATCATGACCATTTCACCGGTTTCTGAAACAACCACCCCACCCTGTGCTTGGCTAATTTCGACGGTTTGCGGGGCGGCGGTGAGTGGATCATCATCAGTGAGCTGTGCGGTGTGTACGTTAAGGGTCACTTCACCTTGGCCAATGGCCTGTTCGGTTACTTCTCCGGTGATGTAATCTAGGTTGCTAGCGAGGTGAGCAATGGTGATTACGACTTGGCCATCGATATGCGCGGTGATGAGGCCATCTGCACTGACGCTGGCGACGGTTTCATCACTGCTGTAGTAGCGGGTGCCACTGGTGGTGGTGGGGTTGGCTTGGGCGACGTTGATGCGCTCGCCGGTGCCGAAGTCTACGGTGTGAATCTTTAACTGGCGTATCCCTTCGGGGGCTAATGAGAGGGTGAGTGGGTAGACGTCGGGTTCTACCACGAGCGCTTCGTCGTAGTACGTTTCATCTGTTCCGCCCGGTGCGGCTTCTACATTGATGGTGGCGACGGTGCTGACTAAGCGGCCATCGGTGTCGATGCGGGAGACCTGTAGCAGGCCGGGGCCTTGGAATTTACCGCTGATCACATCTCGGTTGTCGTCCACTTCAATGGCACTGGCGCTAACGGCACCCATGGGGGTGAGGTCGAGCGCGAGCATGGTGAGGTAGCTGCCATCTACCACCACGACGCCGGCTTCGTCTGCAAAGTCGAGGGTGGCTTGCACGATGGCGGATTGGCCGGTACGTAGGCTGGGTAAATCAGCCAGATGTATGGCGATGAGTTGGGCACCGCTGACATTAACCGTGAGCTCTACAGGTGCACTGGCGGCAAAGCCGTCATCGGCCTGAACTTGCACGCTGGCTGTACCCACATAACCCGCTTCTGGTTTGAAGATGAGGGTTTCACCGTCGCGACTGAGTGTGGCGATGCCGTGGCTGCTGTTTAATACGCGCCAGAAGACGGTGTCGCCTTCAAAGTCTTGGGCGATGCTGCTCAGCGCTTGGTCTTTTGCCAAGTCGGTATGGGTATTGATGGTGGGCAGTGTGGCGGCCACTACGGGTGCTTGATTGGCTTTCCAGCCGTAGTTTGCGTAGAGCAATTGGCGGTCGGTTTGTGTGACTAAGTCATCACCGTTGAGATCACCGACTAGGTCGCTGGCTAACCGTGCTTGCTCCCAGGCTTGGCTATCGGTGCCATCCACTCGGCCATCTTGGTTGATATCACCGGCGAGTGTGATACTTACCTGTAGCGTGCCGGTGCCGCTGAAGCGCAGCAGTTTTAGGCCGGCTTCGGTGATACGTACGAGGGTGGTTTGTGTTTGATTGAGGGTGGTGGTACCTAGGATGGTGCCGCCCATTAATTCCAGCTGTTGGTTGAGACCATCACTGACCCAACCGCTGGTTTGAATGGCCACAATAACGGCGCCTTGACCACCGGGGGTCTGTACGGTTGAGGCAATTTCACTTTCGCGCACACTGAATGCGAGGGTGGTGGTGAGGTCGGCTTGGAGCTCGCCTTGCCATTGATTGGTGATGCCATTCCAATGGACGGCAGCACCGAGATTGGCGGTAATCGTATCGGTATGGGCTAGGCCGTTATCTTGATAAGCATACGGGGTTCCGAGGTCAGCGGTGCCAATGGTACGTGCGAGGGTGAGCTGGCCTTGGGCATCGTATTGATAGGCTGTTGCAAGTGGCTCTGTGCTGCCTGCAACATCCACGGGGCCAATGATTTTTGTGATACGCCCTTGATCATCCCGTAGGAAGTCAACGCGGTCATCTATATTCCCATTCACCGCGGCAATACCGGCATCCGAGACGAGCCACTGTGCACCGTCGCTGAAGGTGATGGCGGTTATTTTGCCATTGGCATCCAGTTGGTATTCGGTGCCGTCGGGTGAGATGAGGGTGAAGTGGCTGGGTACCCAGGGTAAGCCGCTACTCTGATCAAAGAGTTTGAAGCCTTGACGTTGTAGGCTGTCTTCAGCACCGGCTTGGCTGTTGCTGGCCTGCAGTGTCCAGCCTTGTGAATGACTAAAGAGTGTATGATAAACCACGGGGGCACCTGCGGTGTCGGCTAAGCGCTCTTGGGTGGTGGAGAGGGTGAAGCTGAGGTTCATTAGTTCAGCATCTGGCACACTGGGGCTTGAGGGTATTTGCAGCCACAGCTGTGCCCCTTCTTGCCAGGGAGCTACCGTGCCGAGGTCGGTGTGGCTGGGCTGATCATGGGTTAGTTGGGTGCTGAGTAGCGGTATCTGCCAGTTGCCAATGTCATTAGCTATCGCGGGTGAACCGGCCTCTAGTAGGCGGGTCAGTGCGAGGTCATGACCACCGAGGGTGTAGAGGTGATCGGTGGCGGTTTGTATCTCAATATTCTTAATTTCGGTGTCGATAACAATATTGGCTTCGATCTCGGTGGTGCGCCCTACCAGGTCCCATGCGGCTAAGCGCAGTGTATAGACGCCGTTATGCAGTGTGCTCGGATCTAATGTGGTGAGGCTGAGATTGGCCAATACCTCATCGGCGGCATGGCTCCGTTCTGTAAGGATACGCCACTGTGCTGTATTAGCCGGGGCTATTTCTAGTTTGTAACCCATCAGCTGCTGCTCTTGCAGTGCGGCTTGAATGTTTGATATATCACTTACTATTAGCGGTTCACTGAAGCGGTCGGCTCCTTGTAGTAGGCCACTCCAAGCCAGTGCGGGGGCTTGGGTGTCGCTGATATCTTTCACGCTGACGGTTTGCGTATGGGTGCTGCTAAAGCCATCTTGATCAATGGCGGTGACTTGGATTTCAATCAGGCCGGGGTCGGTGGGCACCAGATGCAGACGACCTAGGCTATCAAGTGCTACGGTTTGCCACTGCGCAGCATCACTCAAGGCACTGCCGCGTATCTGTACGGCGAGGGTTTGGATGGGGCTGTAGCTTTGTGCGCGTACGGTGGCCACGATGGTTTGCCCCGGTTGTGCGGGGGTGCTTGGTGTGGTGGATACCAGAATTTTGGGTGCATTGGCTTGCGCCTCTGCCACGACGCGCAGGGTGAAGGTTTTGGTGCTGGTGTTGAGGCCATCACTGATGTTGGCGGCAATGACATAATCCCCTACCTGTCCGGGACCGGGTACCCAGTTTAGCTGCTGGGTTTGTGCGTCATACTGGGCACCGTCGGGTAGGCCGATAAAGCTGACGACTAATGATTGGGTTTGTGCTTGGCCATCGGTATCGCTGGCGACAATACCCGCGCTGTTTTCACTCGTACCGAGTGTTACCGGTAGGCTAAAGGATTGCCCGACTAACATGGCGTGATTGCTGACTGAGAGCACTGGCTGGCGGTTAACATCAAACACTCTGACTTGAACCGTTTGCTGGGTAGTGGCAATGCCATCACTCACTTCAAAGGTGAAGGTTAGTGCTCTATCGGTATCGGTGAGGTTATCAACAAAACTACCGCTAGGACGCCACTCAAATTCACCGTTGATGGGGTCAAAGTAGACATTGTCCGGGGTGTTTTGATCGTGCAACAGTGCGTATTTAACCGCGTTGCCATCCGGGTCACCTCCCAATATACGGAAGTTCAATAACTCTCCTTCGCTTATCAATTGCAGCGGCATAGGTAAAATGCGCGGCGCCTGGTTGGTGTTGGCAACGGCGATATCGAAGGTATGGCTAATTTGACCCGCGCCATCACTCCCCGTCACGGTGACATGGTAGTGGCCAGGCTGAGCACCGCCAAGGTTATCTGACTGAGCGGCATAGAAACCGGGGGTCCAGTTCAATTGCAAACTACCGCTACCGGCCGAGCCACTTTGAGTATCTAAACTCATACCGTTAGGTAGGCCAACTACATGCCAGTTAATGTGATCCAAATCACTGTCATAACCGAATATTTCAACAGAGAGTGGTACGCCTTCCGTCGCCGCAATCGGGGTATTGGATGATGCGAGAGTGATAACACTGCCATCAACTTCTACACCTAATAGCGCGGGGGCCTCGTTTGCCTCTCGAACAATCACGCGCATGGTCTGTGCGGTTGAGTTGGGGGTGGGTACAAAGTCCGGGTCGAGTACATAACCGGCGTCTTGTGGCGGTAATCCACTGTCGGTGACCTGTAGGCTGATATCATAAACGCCTACATCACCCACTGAGGGGGTCCATTCAAACAGTGCCTGCCCATACTGTACTTGCCCTGTAAAGGTAGCGCCAACGGGCAGGCCTTGTGCGGTAAAGGTGAGCTCATCTTGATCCAGATCCGTCACGGATACGGGCAGTATTATTGTTTGACTGGCAACCGCTACCATTTGTGAAGGCACGTTAAATTTAGGTGCTTCGCTGAGACTATTAACCGTGACAACAAAGGTTTTTGCTTCTGCCAATACTTGGTTGATATCACCATCGCCATTATCTTGTGCAATCACGGTGATGATGTAGTCGCCTCGATCATTATCACCCGGTGCAAAGCGGATGACGCCACTGGAAAAACCATCCACTGTGGTCGGGTTTTGCGTGTAGGTGGCAAAACGCGGTAAGCCAGAAATAGTGACCGCAATAGGATTACCATCGATATCCGCCACATCAACAGGGATTTCGAGTACCGCACCCTTATCAATAATGGCATTGGTAATTTCACCGATTTGAGGTGCACGGTTTGCGTTGCTCACCACAATAGGTAGGGTCACTTGGCTGCTAAGTGGGGTACCGGTTCCATCGCCATCATCGGTTGCCGTCACCGTGACAGTGTAGGTGCCCGACTGGTCATACTCCGGCGTCCAGACAATCTCCAAGGTCTCTTCATCGAAGATGGCGCCTTCTGGCAGACCCGAGACTTGGTAGGTAACGGTGGGTGCGGTGGTCACTGTCTCTTCCACTGGGGTATCGTCACGTAGACGGACTTTCGGTTCAAACCCGGGGTTGTCTGGGTCAAAAGCAAATGCGCTGATGCGAAGTATCTGACCTTCGAGGATATTCCAGGTTTCAGCGGCATCAAATACCGGTGCACCGTTGGCATTCAGTACCTCAAGTGCAATATTTTGTGTGACACGGGTCTCTATCGCGTCACCACCGTCTGCTGGGGTATAGGTGGCGGTTAAGGTCACGGGCATTTGATAGCTACCCGCATGACTGTGACTTGGGGTCCACTCTAACCAACCGGTTTCACTATTGAGCTGGGCACCACCGGGCAACCAGCGGGCTGAGTAACTGAGGGTGATGGTGGTGCCATCCACTTGCGTCAGACCACCCGGTACTGAGCCGGCTAGTTGTAGGGAAAACTTATCCCCTTCTCGCAGTGTTTGCGAGGGAACTACGGCCAAATTTGGCTTGGCATAGCCTTGATCGACCACAACGCTAAATTGCGTTTGTACGGTGGCTTTGCCATCACTGGCAACGATGGTGATATCACTATAGACACCCGCTTGATCATAGCTTGGTAGCCAGCTCAACATGCCGGTTGCGGCGTTATAACTGGCACCTGCAGGGAGATTTCTGAATATCACAGTGAGTGGATCACCATCGGCGTCCGATGCGGTAATCGGTAAGTTCAGGGACTCGCCTTCATTAAGGACAATTTCACCCCACGAATCCACAACAGGCGCGGCATTGCCGCCCTCAACATTGAGTGCAAAGCGTGTTGTTGCTACACCACCACGGCTGTCAGATAGGCGGACTACAATTTCTGTATCGATACGATCATTAGCGGTGGGCGCCCAGTTTAGGGTTGCTTTGGAACTATAACCACTGGTTAATGGATCGACCACGCCAGATGGGGTTAAGGTAACCCCTGCTGGTGCCTTGACTAACTGCCAGTAGAAGAGTGAACCATCACTGTCATTGGCTTCAATCTCTGCACTCCACTGTTGCCCAGCAACAGCACCAGGAAGTAGGTTGGAATCAACCGCCCCTGCCACGCCAAGCGCTGGTGGGGTATTCTCATAAGGAACAGCATAGATGCCATGACCCAAGTTAAACTTAACTAGTTCAGCCGCACCTGGGGTGGTGCCAAACACGGTATCAGCCTTAACCGTTATGGTCTGTGCACTTAATGTTTCACCGATCGCCAGATTACCGCCTAGCGCTTGTAATCCTGCGCTAAGATCCATGATCCATAGGTCAGACTGATCCCCTGTGCCACTCACAGCATCGGCAACATTGTTGTCAAAGTAGCGACCTGGGTCTAACAACAACATCATTGGGCCACGAATATCATCCGTGCCAATATTGGTGACAGTGACATCATAGCTCACATCACCGGTTAGGCGATCTGCACGGGTGTTGGTGAATTCGAGCCCTAGCTGGCTTGTCATATCCAGTACCGCTGTAAAGGTACTGATTACACCGGTTTCCAGACGTACCTGGGCCTGACTACGCAGCTCTGCGGAGATCTCCAACTGGTACTGCCCTGCTGTTAGGTTGGGCATGGTGAGCAGTGCGGAACGGGTGATGGCATCCCAACGAATACTCTCTGGAGTCAACGCTTGGGTGTTATTTGCTCCCAATGGGGTGAAGGTGTAGTTATTCGGGTTAAGTACACTCCATAGGTCGGCAACTCGCGCTTCATCTGCTGCGCCTGGCGCGCCCAACCACATGGCTTGGTCAAAGCTCACGGCAATGGTATTTACTGGCAGTGGTAACAATGCGCCATCGGGTACGCTAATTGCCAATACATTAGGCGCGGAAATAGGGGCTATTTCATCAACACGGTTGGTTTGCGCGATCAATATTCGACCATCAGCGGTGGTGATAAGTGACTCACCTCGTGTTCCGCCTGTGGCTAATTGCAGTATCCGATGCGATTGTAGCTCTACCATCCACACGGAGCTGGCGTGAGGTACTGGTGTTGCAATCGCATCGACCACTGGGCGTTGGCTGAGGTTGCTGGAGGCAAACATGAGTCCGGCCAGCTGGGTACCATCAGCTCCAAATGAGATACTGTCGATTACGCCTTCAATACGATATTCAAGCTCTGCCCGGCCAATGGTGCGGCCCGACATTGGGAAGCTAACAATATCAGTGGTGCTGCCCGGCACGGTACTGCTAATTTCACTGCCACTCCAACGGACACCCCAGAGGCGACCATCGGGTCCAAATGCGAGATCCCCTACCCGTTCATTACTGAAGTGATGCCACAATTTATTGGCATCTGTTTCATTAGGATTAAATATCTCAATACCATTGCCTGATGAGAGATAGATCTCACCGGACTCAGGGTGAATCGCCAGTGCATGGGTTAGTGGTTCGTTATTGGGACCTGATATCTGGCGCAGAATCGCACCACTATCAACATCAACCAGTAATAACTCTTTGCCGGTCATGACCCATAGCTGACCATTGACATCGATGGCCATGTCCAATACGGGCATATTTAGGGTAAAGAGTGGTGTGGTATTACGGCCACCTTCTTCGCTATAAAGATAGACTTCATTACGTAAACTGCCCGCACTGATGAGCATCGAGCCATCGGGCAGTTCAACCATGGCAAGTGCACCGATATCAGCATCACTGCTATTGAAGCCTTCTGCAAAACCGCGCAGCATAAATGGTGCAACAACGCTCTGCAGGTCTGCTGGAGATTCTGGTGCAACAAACCCAGGCAGGTGATTTGTCGATTGCTCAAAGAGCGCATTTGATACGTAGTTTCGATCCGGTGTGGCGAGCGGAATCTCTTTTGTTTGATTCAGCGTTTCGTTAACACCCAATTGATCCAATACCGCTTGGCGGCTGCCATCATCTGGCAAAATAGCATTGGCGATTAACGCGGCTTCTGAATTGCCGGCATTATCCGTCGCCACTGCCAAAAACTCATAAGTTGAGTCAGCATTGCCGGTATAGATCGCCTGGGTCTGATCAGGTGCTACTTGGCGCAGCCAGATCTTGAAGCTGCCACCATTTTCTGCCACATAAACCGTAACGTGCTTGATACCACTGGCATCATCCACGGTATGCCAGTTGACATCATAACTGGATTCACCCTGCTGATTGGTTCCCAACGAGGTAACGGCTACGCTTGTCACGGGCGCTTTAGCATCCAAGGTATGTGAGATGCTTGCCGTTTCAATGGGCGGCGCTTGGTTAAAGATCACGCGGGCGCTGGTAATAATCTCAGCACTTGAAACCGCATCAGCAGAATTCTTAATGGTATAACTGACAAACCCTCGGGTCTGTGTTGTTGAGGTAGGCTGATTAGGCTCATTAGAGGGTGCTAAAAGACCCCGTAGAGAATCTTGCATCACCTCACCTGTATCGGGGTCAATGGCTTGCAAGAGCCAAGTGGCAATGCCAGTTGAGGCATCAATACCGGCACTCACCCGCAAGATGAAACCTTTGCTGCCAGTGAAGTCAAAATCACCTTGGAAGTTGGCTCTGTCACCCGGCATATGGATATTGATATCACCCAGTTTCAGGTCGCCTAGACGTAGGCTGCGTGGATCAAGGTCACTATCCAACTCGGTGACAATGCGCAGCTCTCCCACTGGCTTATTATCAGGATTATTAAAGTTAATGGTGTAGGGCAATGGAGTATCTGCAGGCACATAAGCATTGCCTGAAGGGTCGAGTACACCTTGAGGTCCGCGGATACTGGCGATGGATTGACTATCTGCCGCTTGTTGAGCCGCTTGCTGCAGGTATTGAGTGAGATTAAGGGCTTGTGGCCCAAGGGGATTGAACTCCGAATCCAACAAACCTTGGTGGCGCATATACTCCAGCTCACTTTTTGAGCCTGCAAAAACATTGAAGTTAATGAAGTGAGTATTCTGCTGTGCATGACGATCCAATGTAGCAGGATCAATCATCTCAGAAACAGGAACTTCTACGGTTACCCCTGTCTCCGTTGTACGCACTTCATAATATTCAAATGCCCCAACGTCAGAATCAGGATCACCTGCCCACTTAGAGGTATCACCATACCAAGTCTGTACTGTGGAGAAGAAACCGAGAATATCCCCCTGGGTGCGATAGCTATCCCCCCCTTTGCTCAGTAAAATACCGGAAGCGAGTGTCGCATTAAGGCTTATCACTTCGGGGTTAAGGCGAATCGGTGCAGCCTCATCTTCTGCGCGTAATAAGCCGGCGGCTTCCAACGCACCTAACCAGCCTTGTACCCACTGGGCTTGGTCAGCCGCCAGTACACTTAGGCTACTGGGTGCTTCACTATCCGCCAGAATGGCACTACGCAACTGTTTGGCATATTCCATTTGCTCGGCAATAAATTCAGCACGGGTTAACGGTGTTGCCGCCCCAACCACATTAAATCTAAAGGGCATCGCAAGTGCTTCTTCCTCAGTGATGTGCTCTCCCTCTTCTGTTGAGAGGAATTTTGCAGCCAAACCATCCGCGATATTATTGAGGTCTTGAACCCCACCATCAAGTAGCCCTTGCTCTTGCCAATCAGGACGTACTGAGTACAGTTTTGCACGTAGACCTTCAAAGTCGTAGGCAATCCACTCGGCCAAACCGGGATAGGTTTGCACATTAAAGCTCATGCCAACAAAGCCGCCAGCAGCCAGATCGATTGCATACCCGGAGGCAAGGTTTACACCCGACGTATTAGCGACCCCGTCTAGGCTTGCCCAGGGAATATCGTCACGCGGTGTTCCTGTCGTTGCGGTGGAGCCATAGAGTTGATTATTTCCATCACCCTCTACTACAGCCCCATCAGGGCTACCCCCT
This sequence comes from Gammaproteobacteria bacterium, assembly GCA_022712945.1. GTDB lineage: Bacteria > Pseudomonadota > Gammaproteobacteria > RBG-16-57-12 > RBG-16-57-12 > JAFLJP01. The sequence continues at coordinate 48,719 of JAFLJP010000103.1, forward strand.
ACATTCGTACCGAAGACAATAAAGGGCAGATAGAGGTTTTCTAGTACATATTCACTGCGTCCCATCTCTGGGGTACCAAAGTCAAAGCGAACATACGGCGTATCAACATTCGTCAGACTCTGCAATGAAACGCTGTAGGTTGTGCCATCACCGGGCTCAAGAGAGCGTTCACCACCGATACCAATGGCCACCTCGGTCTCGATAGCTCTTTCCACCAAGTAGCGATAGGCTTCTGTGACTCGCTGTCCATCAGGATTAGTCACTACAACATCATAGAGACCGTGGGGTACAGTGCGCGTATCAAACACCGCTTGGATATGTGTTGCATCCAATACCTGCCAACGCTCTGGTTCAATTTCAAAAACACCAGGACGAGAGAGTTTAACCAGCGCGCCCGGCTGGAACCGAGCGCCATAAATATCTACCGTTACCCAGCGATGTGCATCATCACCGGTGCCGCCTTGATCAGGGGTGATGCTGGTAATAGCGAGCGGTAATAGGTCGGCTCGTAAGGTCACCGGAGTATCCGTTTGACCTTGGCGGGATTTAACCAAAATGTAGTAATCACCGGCTTGGGTGCTTGGAATCAGTACTTCTTGGTCAGGTGAAACTGGGTTAGTGTAGGAGGCATCAAAGGCAAAGCCCGTGGGGATATCGCCATAACGAATAAACAGCTCATTCGCCCCCTTAGTGGCGGTAGAGTCTAAGCTTACACGCAGCGTTTCACCGGCTGCTACGCTTACTTTATAGAGGCGTTCCTGGCCACTACTTAAGGTGGTATCAAGCGGGCTTGCCACCATCATTTCAGGTACTGAAACCTGCATGGTAGAGCCAGAGACAAGGCGGTTATTCGCTTCACCCGGTGCAATATTCAAGCCAGTTTCAGTATAGCTAATAGCACCTTCATACACTTCGTTATAGAGATCTGGGCGCACAATCACCCGCCAGCTGCCCTCCTTCAGAGGAGGTAACTTAGCCGTGAGTGAACCAGCATAACTGCCACTGGCATTCAAGCCACCCGAGTGAGTAACCTTACCCAGGAGTTTATCGCTAAGGTCCCATTGATTATCGGATGATAGATAGATTGCATCGGTCCAGCTGCCAATCGCTTGATTGATTGACTCATTGGATACGGTGTATTCGATGGTGAGATCATCACCTGATTGCGCACTGCTAGGAATAACAACGTTGGTGACTATCAGGTCAGCGGGTGGTGGGGTCTCAATCAGCACCGGTTGAGTCGCAGTACCGGCATTATTGAACTCGTTGCCAAACTCCCTGACACTACCAAATTCACCTTTACCCCATGCATTAGCCGGGTCAGTAACAACAAAGACGTAATATGCTCCCTGTAGATCTCTTGGTGCGGTAAGGTCTAGAGTGGCATCGTAGCTGCTAGCAGCTGCTAGCCCGCCATTATGTTTAACGTAACCAAGGTATCGATCCTTTGTTACATCAAGGAAACGGTCTCTGGAGAGATAAACAAGGTCATTCCAACCGCCTTGATCAGTCGGGGTGTCTCCTCCTGTATTAGTTACCTGGTAGCTGACCTGAAGGGGTTGCCCCGCCATCACTGCCGTCGGTGCATTAACCGCTGAAACTTGTAGATCAGGCGGGGTCGACAGGGTAATCACTAATGGTATCGAAGAGACGTTATTCCCTTCGTCTTTAAACTCACCAACCAGTCCTGGCCCAGACCCAAATATCACTTGGAGATCATCTCGAATGGTGCTTTCAGTCCTGTTATAAGGGTCTTTTACCGATGAGGTATCTGCCTTCACGATGATATGGAAGTCACCACTGATTGACTCGGGTAATTTAAAGGTCGCTGAGTTGGTATAAGTCTCTCCAGCTTTGAGATACTTAGGCTCATAATCCTCATACAAAGCAGTTAATCGAACACGGTTATCCCTTTCCACACGACTACCACTATCCACCGCAGGGTAATCGGCATTATCCAGTGAGATATCACGTGAGAGATAAATACCATCAAACCAAGTATTGGTTCTCGTTTCACGCGTACCCTGATTAGATACGACCCAGGTGACCGTGAGGGATTGACCAGAGCCGGGGTTAGGATTAGAAACCGTTATAGAATCGATCGTTAGGTCTGGCTCATAATAGGTAACATTGATCTCACCTTGACCGGTGTTGTTGCTGTTATTCTGCTCCTCGTAAACGCTCTCAGAATATAACTTTATTGATTGATCATTCCTATTACCAAGCGGCATTTCATCTTTTGGTTCATAACCACGGTTAGTGTGCGCTTCCTTAGCATCCGTAATTACATAAATGTAGTAATTACCTTCGGTACCAGCGGGTAAACGAACCGTTGCGGTAGAGGTATAACTCGCCCCAGAAGCGAGTCCATCGATATTGGAGTGTTTCACCGTGCCTATTAGCGTTGCACGTTCTTTAATAAAGGTAGAATCTGGGCTAAAGAAGATTCGATCAGTCCATTCATGGGTGCCGGACCAAACATCACCACCAAAGTTGGTTACTGTCCAGCTCACGCTGGTCTCTTCACCGGATAAGTTCTCTGGCTGAGTGATGACACTGGTCACCTGAAGGTCGGAGGGTTGATCCGTTACATTTGAGATCTCAGAGCGAATGTTATTCGTCTCATCGTACTCTTTAACCTTATTCTGGTAATCCATCTTCACAACAATATAACCACCCTCTATAGAGGGGGCTAATTGCACTGTTCGGCCAATAGAGAACTGTTCACCATTTGCTAAAGTCTGCTCATGGAAAACCCGATCAATTAACCAGCTTTCCGTCGCCAGAGAAAGATCAGGATTATTGGCAATATAGATTTCATCGGTCCACGCACCGGTGAATAGATCACCCCGATTTTGAATCGTGTAATTATAACTATACTCACCACCCGACTGAATATCGCTAATGGCGGTTAGCTCTGAAATGATCAAATCTGGCGGTGTGATACCCAACACGCTAATAGCACGCGCTTTGTAGTTGTTATTATCAATTTGATTGGGATCATCGGGGTTAATATTCGATGAAAGGGTGTCCTCTAGAATAACATTATAGGTATCACTCCAAACGGTAATAAAGTATTCACCAGATAACACACTGTCCGGTATCGCAGCCTGAACCGTTCCCAGATAATCCTCACCGACGGCAAGATTGCCGTTATGGGTAACGCTACCTAACAGAATATCCCCTTTGCTCGGGGAAGGACGGGTCTGATCACGGGTTAACCAAACCGAATCGACCCAACTATCGACACTCGCGGAATCACCTCGTGATGTATTGCTACCACTATTGGTAACTTTATAATTCACCTCAATGCTGGAGCCAAATACTGCTTGATCAGGGGCCACCACGTTACTGGTAACCAGATCAGAAAATGGCACTGGATCTACATAAAATTGTGCTGCTAGAACATTATTTATTTCATTTGGATACTCATCAATATTGTTGTTAGCATCCGCAACAACAAGGAGATATGCATCTCCACGGAATCGAATCGGAATATCAATAGAAGATATTTCGCTTGAATAGGCTTCTGTCGGTGCGAGTGCAGAACCATTTTCATAGTTCCCCAGTAAAATATCATCCGCACTCAGTTTGTTATCCAGTGAGAGATAAACACGATCAATCCACTTGCCACTCGTCGCTTCTGGGCCTTGGTTGATAACGGTATATTGGATACCGGCAGATGTGCCAGCCGTCACATTTGTGGGCACAACAATGTTGCTAATACGCAGATCAGGGCGTGAATTCAAGCTCAGCTCAATCGCCTCTGTGGACAGCAAGCTATTATTATCACCTGCTGCACCATGCTCATAAACTTGGCTTCCTCGACTTCCAAGGTTGGCATTAGTGACCACTTCGACGCGATATAGCCCTTCTATTTTCGATGGTAAACGCACTTGTTCAGTACGGGTGTACTGAATGCCCGATTCAACACCTCGGTCGTAAGTAAAGCTTCCTAGCGATATTGCCGCACCACCACCGATAGGAACCAATACAATCGTATCAATCCATGACCCTTCGGCTTTCACATCACCTTGATTTGTTACACTCCAAGAAACATCAATGAGTGTACCTTCCTGCGCAGCTGTTGGCAGGGTGACGTTATCAACCACTAAATCCGGTGATAGCGATAACTCAACAGGAACCCCAAGTGATGTGCCAACATTATTATCGGTAAAGATAAATTCAAAGGGACCACCCGTTTTAACATTGATATAGTAGGTACCCGTTATCCCTTCTGGCAGCACCACTTCAGCACTGCGCGTATAGCTATCGCCCGCGGCTAATTGACCTATATGACTAGATAATTTGAAGCTGGCTACTTCCCCAGACCCATCAGGATTGGTGCTTAACCAGATTTTATCTGACCATGTACCGGTGTTAGTAATACCAATACCACTATTCACTACTGTCCATGTGATGCTTAACGATTTACCGCTCGAAGCAACACCTTGAGTGGTGACCGAGCTAACCTGTAAATCAGCATATTCAAAGGGCATAACATCCAGTTGTGATGCGGCCTCTGCTGTATTATTTGCCTCGCTATTGTTTTCCCAAACCTCGGATGAAGCATCACTCTTAACAAAGACATGACCACGTGCCCAATAGGCAGGACCAAAGGTATAAGAGGCCGTGTTGGTATATGAATCACCTACCTGTAGCACCCCTTCATGGCGAACTTCGGCAAGCACGAGGTCATCAGCGTTTCCGAGAATTTCATCCTTGGAAAAGTAGACCACATCACTCCAGGCCGTACTGCGACCTGGGCCATTACCTTGGTTAGTGACGGTCCATTCGAAACTGATCGTCGCGGGATCATCAATTGCCTGGGTCGGTGCGGTTATGTTAGTTACTGCTAAATCAGCATAATTGTCTGGCTCCACATCAATGGGCGTTAGATTGATATTGTTAGCTTCACCCGCTGACGTTTCACTCAATAATGCTGTCGCATCGGAAACCACCAGTAACTGATATAGCCCATTAGCATCAACCGGTAGCATGACTGAAGTGGATGCCTGCGCACTCTCACCACTCAAAATCTCAGTGTGTGTAAACTCACCTAACTTAATATCGTCTGCGCTTAATACCCCATCAATGGAGAGAAATAGTTGATCAACAAAATCAGTGGCGTTAGCAGAACCAATATTCGATGTGGTCCAGTGGATACCTAACGTCTCTCCACCCTGTTGAAAGCCTTGGATAGAGACATTGGAAACCGTCACATCGGGGTGAATAATGGCAATATCACGACTGGTAATATTATCTGATTCAACACTCTCAACTACTACATTATTAACATCGGCGATGAGCTCTAAACGCCAACTACCAGCGGTAACAGAAGGAGCTGCAACATCAATCGTTTGAATATAGGATTCACTCGCAGCCACAGTGCGATTTTTCTGTACGCTCGCGAGGTTAATAACGTTAGAACTATCATTAACATCAACCAAACGTACCCTGTCTGACATCCAGGCATTCGCGGTTTCATTGCCACTATTGTTAACCGTATAGGAGAGGCTTAGTACTTCCCCTACTGTCCAGATTAAAGGTGTCTGGATATCAGTGACTTGTAAATTGGCTTTTGGTAGCGGGTTAATCGCTGTTGTGCTAGTGGCCGCAACCACATTGTTAGCGGTGTTACTCGCTTCGTAGGTGTTGGCGAAGGCATCGGTTTTAACAATAAAGTACATCGCTCCACTCACATGGCGAGGCAACTCAACATCAAAGCCGTTGCTATAATTGGCTCCTGAGTCCAATGCCCCAACATGAGTGACTGAGCCTAACAGGATGGCGTTATTATCAAGTGTCGTCGTGGCAGAGAGATAGAGCTGGTCAACCCACAAGCTAACATCCGTGGCAATGCTGCCGAGATTACTGACTCGCCACTCAACATGAGCCACTCTACCCGCGGTTGCCTCAACTGGCGTTAGGGTGATCTCAGGAACCAGGTCGGAATTAGCCGCCAAGATATTGATCGGCGTAGAGACCAAGTAATTGTCATCACGGGTATCAGGCTCCAATACCGTTTGATTCACATCAGTGATAACGGCAAGATGATATTCACCATCAATACGACTAGGTAAGCGTATCGATGCCGTTTGGGTATAACTTCCTCCCGCTACGACCTCATCACGATAATGCACATTCGCTAGGAAAATATCATCGCTATTACCTGCAATGCCGTCTCTCGTTAAGACAATACTATCAATCCATCCAGAAGCAGTTGAAGCATCACCGATGTTATTCACAGTCCAACTGATATCAATGTCGGTGCCCGCGCTAGCACTCGCAGGTAGTTCAACAGCGGTCACGGTCAGGTTTGCATAGGGTTTAGCGATTGAATGTGTGGGTACAACCGCACTATTATTTTGCTCAGCATCATCCGTTGCATTCGTCTCATAAAGTGCACCATAGCCCGAACTATTTTGATCGGTAATCACTTTAATTTCGATATCACCGGCACCACTGCCCCCATCAGGCAAGCGGAAGGTAAAGCTCCTTGCGGCAAAGCCACCTGCTGCAATATAACCGGCACTTTCGCTCTCCGGATCATAAGCTAATGAGGTATTAATCAGGACTTCACTGGTTGAAATATTGGTGACAATAACACGATCGGTAAAGCTAACTGGAATCGCTACCTCACCATAATTCCAATCTTCCCAGCTTACCGTAACCAAACCACCCGCTTGAATAATACCCTCTGCAACCAACAGGTTTTTCACCTGCATGTCAGGGCCGGAAGTCATTAACAAGGATGCCTGGTTATTAGATTCAGCCGTTTCTGATACGTTATTTTCAAATAACTCGGATGCGGCATCGGTTGTCACTATAAACTCAAATCTGCCCGTGCTATCAACACCTTCAGGCCAAACTAGGCTGTGAGCAAAGTCACGGGATGCACCCGCCGCAAGTATGCCGCTATCCATTTGGTTATAAAGGAGGTTTGCATTGCTCAGCACTTCGCCAGTGGTTAGGTTGCGAATATAGACATTGTCGAACCAATCACTTTCAATATCCTTATCACCGATATTTGATACCCGCCAGCTAACCGTTACCGTTTGACCGGGATTCCAAGCATTTGAGGGTTCAACAAGGAGATTAGAGATCTGTAAATCTGGATAGGCTGCCAAGGATGATGATAGTGCAATCGTTGCACCATTATTCAGCTCACCACCATTACCCGTCTCTTCTACCGCATTACTCACATCAGAGGTAACTTGGAAAGAGAGTGAACCGGCACCTTGATTACCCTCAGGAAGAGTAACCATTATCTCACGGGAAAGCGCCTGCCCAGGCTGTAAGTCAATGAGCCCTAAGTCATTATAATCGACAAGATAGTTACCGACTATTTTGCTTAACTCGGTATTACGAATCAAAACTCGGTCTTGCCATGATTCGGTAACTGGCAGTGTACCAATGTTTGTTACATCCCAGTTTAAGCGCACTTGTCCACCAGACAGCAAACTGGCATCTACTGGCGTAACGGTAAAGTTTTGAATAACCAGATCGGGTCCTGGCAAATCACCTAGACCAGAGATAACGATCTTGGCACTAACGGGTACGGGTGAGACATTAAAGCTGTAATCTTTAGTGCCTGTATTAGAAACACTGCCCTCTATCAGTAGAGTGTATATCCCTGTGTGTTTGAGTGTCGTAACATCGATATCACCATACAGCATATATTTACTAAATACTTCTCGGCCAAAGGGGTCTAATAAACGCCAATTGGTATAACTTGAACTTGTTTGGCGATCAAAATAGAACTGCTCTCCAATAGTCCCTGAAAATTGATAAATATCGGTTTCATTGGCAGGGTTTAGCTGGCTACTTACAACGGTACCTGGGGTTAAGACAGTTGATTGACTCAAATCGATTAAGCGGAAAGCATAATCACCGGTTTGATCCAAATCGCCATCGATAGTGATTGTATAATCACCCGCTACTAATTTGAGGAAGGCATTATTCCAATCGGCACTGTTCAATCCACGTGAATCGACTTCAACACCTCTCGGGCCACTTAATGTCCAGTTGATATAACGATTGTTAGTTTGGGAGTCAAAATAGAGCTGTTTGGCTTCAGACAAGGTGAATTGATAAAAATCACGCTGCCCTGTATGGGCTAAATCACCACTAATTGTTTCACCAATAATAAGAGGAAATGTTTCATTACTGACCGGTTGAACATTGAAGCTGTAGTTCATTGCACCGGTATTAGTAGAATAACCCTCAATTAACAGGGTATAAGTACCTGTTACATTAAGGGTAGTAACATCAATATCGCCACTATTCATGTAACTAGCACCAAACACTTTCTGCCCATAAGGGTCTAGAAGGCGCCAATGGGTATGATAAGAACTCACCTGTCGATCAAAATAATATTGTTCGCCAGCCGTCACTGTGAATTGATAGATATCGGTTTCATTACCGACCTCCAGCACTCCGGTTACTAACTCACCTGGAATCAAAGGTGTTGCTTGGCTTAAATCAATAAAACCAAAGGAGTAGGCTCCTACCGTGGCCAAATCACCATCGATCGTAAGGACATAGTCCCCAACAGACAGCTCAAGCAGATCACGACTCCAATCCTGACCACTCAACCTCTGTGGTGAGACTTCCTCACCTCTAGGGCCCGTCAAGCTCCAGCGTAAATTACTATTATTTGTCAGGGAATCAAAATAAAGCTGTTTGGCTTCTACTAAGCTAAAGGTATAAAAATTCCGCTGCCCAGGATGGGTTAACTCGCCAGTAACCACCTCACCGATACTTAAGGTTGAGGTATCATCGTTGACCGTATGTACGTTAAAGCTATAATCACGGGTACCCGTATCACCTGCATATCCCTCAATCATCAAGGTATAGTTGCCGGTAACATTGAGTGTTTTCACATCAATATCACCATAAACCAGATAATTGGAACCAAACACCGTGCGTCCATTCGGATCTAATAACCGCCATGAAGCAGACCACTGCTGATGACCATTCAACAGATCAAAATAGAATCTCTCTCCAGCCGTTGCAAAAAAGCGGTACAGGTCTGTTTCACTTGAAGGATTAAGTTGCCCAACAACAGCTGTACCCAATGTGATTTCGCTTGCCTGACTCAAGTCAAGCAGTTGAAAACTATAACTGGTGTTGCTAGTCGTCCCTAAGACGGTGAGCACATAGTCACCGGCCATTAAATCCATTAACGATAATCCGTTGACAGCATCACTTTGATCAAAACGCTGGCTGCTAATTTCTTCGCCTCGTGGCCCCACTAAAGACCAGTTGAGGGAGCTGTTTCTGGTCATTGAGTCGAAGTAAAGGGATGTATTCTCGGCCAAAGTAAAGCTGTAGTGATCTTGTTCATCACTGACGGTGATAATATCTGCGATATGAGTGCCAATGGTAATTGGCGTGCCACTGGGAAGCACCTGTGGTTCGTTACCTCGGTACTCCACATTAAAGCTATAATCTCGGGTTCCAGTATCCGTTGAATACCCTTCAATCAATAACGTATAGACACCTAAAAGTGTGAAGGTAGTGACATCAATATCACCATAACTCATGTAGCGTGGGCCAAATACCGCCCGCCCATCAGGATCCAGAAGACGCCAGTGAGTATTATAAGCACTCTCTTGGCGGTCAAAGTAGAATTGATCCCCTGCTAGGGCATCAAATTGGTAGATAGCGGTTTCACTGGCGGGATTGAGTTGGCCACTCACCACCGTACCGGGAACAATAACCGTCGCACTCGTTAGATCAATCAAACGGAAGGAGTAAGCGCCAGTATTATCCCCACTGCCGTCAATGGTCAGGTTATAGTCACCCTGTGGTAGATCCAGTAAACCGATCCCCCAGTCTTGGGAAGTGAAGCTACGTGAGGTAACCTCAACCCCTAGTGGCCCCGTTAGGCTCCAATTGAGGTTACTATTGTTGGTTAGGGAGTCGAAATAGAACTGCTTAGCCTCACCCAACGTAAAGGCATAATGATCTTGCTGCCCTGAATGGTCTATACGACCAGCCACCACGCCATCGGCTAGCCCATAACGACTTTGAACAACCCCATCGTTACCTTGACTGCTGCTATCCGCTAAGAGATTACCACTGCCCTCATTGGCATTGAGATAGAGCACCAGCCCGGTTTCACTGCCACTCAGCTCACTCTCTTTGGCTGCTTGAATCTCGCTCTCGGTACGGACAACATTCCACACCCGTACTTCATCCAACACCCCATCAAAGTAACCATGACTGGGATTTTCTGGTGAATAGCCAAAATACAGCGGTGCGGTGCTCGATGTTGCCAAGGTACTACGAACACTACCACTCGCTTGCTCGATGCCATCCACATAGAGGCGCATCTCACCACTGGTTCGATCAATCACTCCAGCCACATGGTGCCATTCGCGAAGATTAATCAGCCCGGTCGTGGTCGTTACCCCCTGATTGCCACCATCACCCGTCGAGAGGTGAACCGAACCATTGGAGTTCAACCACAGTGAGTAGGTACGATTATGGTAACCATCACCCTTATAAAATAAGGCAGTGGATGTAGCGCTAAACCGATCTACCTTAACCCAGGCTTCCATGGTCAAAGAGTCGGTTAGATCAACAGAGGGGCTAGTCGCCACTTCGGCATGATGCACATCGGATAGCACAACGCCATTATTCAGATACCCAGCGTCCCAGTTCGCATCAATACCGTGGGATTGACCCAATACTAGTGAGCTTGATTCATCCGTCACTTTTTGCACTTTGAAACTATAGTCTCGAGTACCAGTATCCGTTGAATACCCTTCGATCAATAGCGTATAGGTACCAGTCAGTGTGGCTGTAGTGACATCAATATCACCATACGTTATATAACGCGGGCCAAATACGGTTCGCCCATCAGGGTCAATAAGACGCCAGTGAGTACTATACGAGCTAACTTGCTGGTCGAAGTAGAATTGATCCCCAGCGAGCGCATCAAACTGATAGATATCGGTCTCACTGGCAGGGTTGAGCTGACCACTCACCACCGTACCAGGGACAATAACCGTCGCACTCATTAGATCAATCAAGCGGAAGGAGTAGGATCCGGTATGATCCCAACTACCATCAATAGTCAGGCTATAATCCCCCAATGGTAGATCCAGTAAATCAATCCCCCAGTCTTGGGAAGTAAAGCCTTGTGAATCGACCTCAACCCCGCGCGGCCCCGTTAGGGTCCAATTAAGATTGCCATTATTGGTCAGGGAGTCGAAATAGAACTGCTTGGCTTCACTCAGCGTAAAGACATAATGGTCTTGCTGTCCTGAATGGTCGATGCGCCCTGCTATCACACCATCGGCTAACCCATAGCTACTTTGAACAACCCCATCGTTACCTTGACTGCTGCTATCCGCTAAGAGATTACCACTGCCTTCATTGGCATTGAGGTAAAGCACCAGCCCGGTTTCACTACCACTCAGTTCACTCTCTTTCGCAGCTTGAATCTCACTCTCGGTACGGGCAACATTCCACACCCGTACTTCGTCCAACACCCCATCAAAGTAGCCATGACTAGGGCTTTCCGGTGAATCCCCCAAATACAGCGGTGCGGTACTCGATGTGGCCAAGGTACTGCGGATGCTGACACTGGCCTGCTCAATGCCATCCACATAGAGGCGCATCTCGCCACTGGTGCGATCAATCACTCCAGCCACATGGTGCCATTCGCGAAGGTTAATCAGCCCGGTAGCGGTAGATACGCCCTGATTACTACCATCACTGGTTGAAAGGTGAACCGAACCGTTGGAGTTCAACCACAGTGAGTAGGTACGATTATGATAGCTATCGCCATCGCCTTTATAAAATAAGGGGGTAGAGTTGGCGGTAAAACGGTCCACCTTAACCCAAGCTTCTAAGGTTAACGAGTCCGTGAGATCAACAGAGAGGCTGGAAGCAACCTCAGCATGGTGAACATCGGATAGCACCACGCCATTATTAAGGTAGCCTGCGTCCCAGTTCACCTCGGTACCGTGGGATTGACCCAACACCAGTGAGCTTGATTCATCCGTCACTTTTTGCACATTGAAACGGTAGTCTCGGGTACCGGTATCCGTTGAATACCCTTCAATCAATAGCGTATAGGTACCCGTAAGGGTGAAGGTGGTGACATCAATATCACCGTAACTCATATAACGTGGGCCAAATACGGTGCGTCCATCGGGGTCAATAAGACGCCAGTGAGTATTATAAGAGCTCACTTGATGGTCAAAATAGAATTGATCCCCCGCAAGGGCATCAAATTGGTAGATATCGGTCTCACTGG
>JAFLJP010000024.1 GCA_022712945.1 Gammaproteobacteria bacterium
TGGCGCAAAAGCAGCAGCCAGCATTGAAGCAAGTCGGAGTTAATCGGCCAGCTTGCTTTAAACGTCTTTGGGAAACGCCCTGTGCGGAGCCGCATGCAGGGTGTTGTGGGGGCTGGAGGTTAGAGACCTCTGGCTACCCGATTAGGCTACTTACAACCCAAGTTTATGACGCATTGAACTACGAGGCTTAAACTTAATTGCATCATAATCAGAAGTCAACGGAGCATCTTTATTATTTAAAGCTTCTTTTTGTATTTCCTTTTCGGTTTTACTTTCTACTCGCTTCCAGTTTGTTTTACCTTTTAGATTAAAAATATCATTCTGTGTGTATTTAGTCATCTTTTTGAAACCTCTTTCGATATTCTTCACTAGGGCGCTTAAAGCTTTTTAATTCTTCATCTGTCAAAGGTGGATTGTCAGGATCAGATTTTGCTGCCTCCTCTATTTCTTTCTCTGTCATATTTTTAAGACGACCCTCGTTTGTTTGACCTTTCATTTTATCTAATTCTTCTTGTGTATGTCGTACTATTGCCATAATTTTACCCTACCTGATATAAAAGACGTTCTTTTTTGTCAGCTTTACGAGCTGAGATGATACGAATGACATTTTCATGCCGTTCAGTGTATACAACTAATAATACTCCATACGGATCAACAGCCCCAATAATTTGATAACGCGTTTCTCCATAGTCCCGCCTTGCATCCTCATTAACAATGAAATTAACGTCTTTGAAGATTTTTGCTGCATCAATGAAGTCAATATCATGTTTTCTGATATTTATTTGATTTTTATTGTGATCCCACTCAAATTCCATAAATTTTTTCTCTAAGTAAAGTAAAAAAACACCAATGCTATTTAAATATCATAAATATAAACACCTAAGCATTTATGTGCAGTGCGAAGCATGGCATATAAATGTCTGTTGGACTAAGCCGACCACCAATGTGTGGGTAGCTAGCCACTCTTATATTAACGGGGAAAGTATTTTAACGGCGGTAGTGATTCTAACTTTATGCGACCTGTAGCTTCAGCTATTAACACCACTAAATCCCATTTAGGCATCCGTGGTTGATCTTTTCATTCCCAGCAACCGACCTCTTTCATTAAACCTAACGTGATTTCTGAGCAAAATCTACCTTTTGGCATAACAATATCCCCAGCCAACACTAGGCTGTCATTATATGGGGGGCTAAACGACTTCAATTATGTATTATCGTCGCATTGCCATGGCAACTCTTTCATTGGTGGGCATCATTTCTTCTATGATGATCATTTGCCCTTTTTTACATTTTGGGCACGGGTAACCATTAAGCAAGTGGGATGCCTCTCGCGCTACCTCTTCAGTTTGATGGTGCAAGAGCTGACGAATTTGTACTAGCTTCTTACGGCGACAGCAATTAGCCAGAAAACCATAATGACGCACTCGCATAAATCCTTTTCCTAGAATATGCATGAGGTAGCGCCGTACAAATTCCTCGCCCTTGAGCTTGAGTGTTTTGTGCTTGCCGTTATCTTTATAATCTTTGTAGGATATTGAGACATCTTCTTGATCGACCTCGATGATCCGGTGATGGCTAATGGCAATGCGGTGTGTGTACCGAGCAAGGTAATTCACTACGGTTTCAGTATGGTTGAGTGTGGCTTTGCTATAAACCACCCATGTCTGGCTCATTAATTTAGAGAGCCGCTCATCGACCTCACCCTCTCGGGTGATACGCGATAACTCACCCCGATCACTGGCTTCGCGTAGTAAGGTAACCATGCGCCCTCGAAAGTGCCGAGAGAGTGCTTTAACTGGGAAAAGGTAGTTACTTTTACAGTCATGCCACGCCCCATTTTCCGTTAATGCACCACCCGCAACCAAGCAGTGTAGATGCACATGGCGGCTAAGGTTTTGCCCCCAAGTATGGAGTACCATGCTCACCCCTAATGAGCCTCCCAGTCGTTTTGGATCCTGACCAAAGCTTTGCAATGTGGCCCACACCGTAGAATAATCGGGGTCGGAGGAATAATCGGGGTCGGAGTAACATTAAAGCCCGCTACTGACCAATCTTTTTTTTGAAGTCGCCCCGCTTTTCTAGCTGGTTACGGAGTGGGGGTTATCGAAGCAGAGTCGTATTAAAACCAACCCCGCCCTCCACTCATTCTTGATTTCCTCTCATTTTCTTCTTGTAAAAATAATCTTTTCTACCCCCTCCCCGGAAAGGGGGTTTGCTAAAAAATAAAACTATGTTAACGTTTGTTTAACAAAAAAATAACAATACCACCTACCCATCCTCCCAAGGGTACTCAAGCGGCTCTCCTCCCAGCCGCTTTTTTTTGCCTGTTTGTCATCAACCCGTGCGATTGCCGTGGGGAATATCAATCACCCGGATCACTCGCTATACTGTCAGGCCGACAGAGGAATTGTTATGAATAATGCCGATTTAATTCAACGTGATCTCGCCGCCATCTGGCACCCTTGTAGCCAGATGAAAGATCATGAATGGCTACCCATGACACCGATTAAACGCGGTGAAGGAGTGTGGTTGGAGGATTTTGATGGCAACCGCTATATCGATGCCATCAGTTCGTGGTGGGTCAATATTTTTGGCCATGCCAACCCACGTATCAACGCTGCACTGCGGGAGCAGATGGAGAGTCTGGAGCATGTCATTCTCTCTGGCTTTACTCATCAGGCGGCTATTGAACTGGCCGAGCGACTGATTAAACTCACACCAGCGGGGCTCAACCGCTGCTTTTATTCGGATAATGGGTCCTCTGCGGTTGAGGTGGCTCTCAAGATGAGTTTTCACTACTGGCACAACAGCGGCCAGCATAAAAAACAGCGTTTTATCAACCTCTCCAACAGCTACCACGGTGAGACCCTGGGTGCGCTGGCCATGGGCGATGTGGCGCTCTATAAAGAGACCTATGGCGCTCTGTTGTTGGAACCGATCACCGTCCCCTCACCCGACAGCTTCTACCGTGATGCCGGTGAGAGTGAAGAGGCCTACAGCCGTCGTATGTTTGTCTACATGGAGCAGACCCTGGAACAACATGCCGATCAGGTCTGTGCGGTGATTGTTGAACCGTTAATTCAGTGTGCGGGCAATATGCGCATGTATCACCCGGTCTATCTTGAGTTGTTGCGTGAGGCGTGTGATCGCCACAATGTTCACCTGATTGCCGATGAGGTCGCCGTCGGTTTTGGCCGCAGCGGTACTCTGTTTGCCTGTGAGCAGGCCAACATCACCCCGGATTTCATGTGCCTCTCCAAGGGGCTGACTGGGGGCTATCTTCCGCTATCAGTCACCATGACCACTGATAATATCTATGAAGCCTTTTACGACGACTACGATACCTTGAAAGCATTTCTGCACTCTCACAGCTACACTGGCAACGCGCTCGCCTGCCGGGCGGCACTCGCCACCCTCGATATTTTTGAACAGGATAATGTGATCGAAAATAATCGCGCCCTTGCCAGCTACATGAAGCAAGCCACCGCTCATTTTACTGATCACCCCCATGTTGCGGAGGTGCGTCAAACCGGCATGGTGCTCGCCATCGAGATGGTTGAGGATAAAGTGACCCGCAAGCCCTACCCATGGCAAGAGCGACGGGGGCTCACTGTGTACCGGCATGCACTCAAGCACCAGGTGTTGTTGCGCCCGCTGGGTAATGTCACCTACTTCATGCCCCCCTATGTGATCAACACAGATGAGATCGACCTCATTACAGAGGTTGCCTGGCAGGGTATTCAGCTTGCCTGTGAATAAGCGACAATAAACTCAGCTGATATTGTAGTGCTTTGTGTTTAAAGACAATAACTTAGCTTAATCTTTACTTTTTTTATTGAATTTGTAATTCCGGTATAGAAAACGATGGACACTGTACAAAAAAGCAGCTAGATTCGACTCATCCGATCAAAAAATCGATGGTGAAAAAGGGTTGTGGGGATCCTGCTATTGATGACCGGTAAAAACATAATTATACAAAAAGAGAGAGGATTATTGCTATGGAACATCTAACTGTACCGTTTTATACCATTGTGGCTTTTTTCACCATTTTGCCCCTAGTCATTATTGCCATGGGCTTGGTGACTAAAACCGTGAGCACCGAAAGTGAACTGGATATGCCTCACTAAGAGCGTGACCTTTAGTTATACAGCCTGTAACAAGTAGGCTGAATCACTACTTTAAACCCCTGCCAGATACCTTTTTGGCAGGGGTTTTTCGTTTTATCGGTAACGGAAAACCGTCACAGTATTAGCTGAAATATTTTTTCACCATAGGACACGCCATTAATTAAAATCACCACTCGATGATCTCCCGCATAGTAGCGCCGTGTGGTAATCGGTTTAAAGACGTGTTTTTTCTGTAACGTTAATTGCTCTCCTGCAGCCAGCTCGATATTACGCCACTTAAAGACCTTCGCCGCTTGTTTGCCATTTGCTTTCATATGATAAATCGCATAGTCCACCACCAGGCGTTGGCTGGCGGTCGCACCAGAACACAGCGTCACTTGAATGGACTGGCTTTCGCTCATCAATAGCTGTGGCTGGGCAAGATCAAACGCCTGCAACAGCACATTCGGCTCGGCACTGTAACCCAGCAGCGGAAACACCGCTGGGTTCCCCGCCTTGATCAGTGAACGTAAGCTGTGACGAATAATCCATTGTCGCTGCTTATTCGCCCCGTAAGACCATTGTTGGCAACACTCAATCACCTGTTGTGGATTATCCTTGGAAATATCATTGAGATTATTGGCCACCGAACGGCGCACATATTCACTGGGGTCGTCCTTGAGTTTTTCCAATAGCGCGAATACTGGCAATGGGTCCTTTATAAATTGGGATAAGCGCATGCCCCAGGGCAATCGGGGGCGGCACCCCTCTGAAACAAGGCGACGTATATGTTCATCGTCGGATGATAGCCATTGACGAAGGTGATCGAGGCAAAGATCTGGATAACGCTTAATAAAGGGACGAATCGCAAATTCAGAGGAGAAAAGAGCGGTTAATTTTGCCAACAGCGGTAGGGCAATATCAGGATAATCCAGGCCGTAACGGGCAGAATAATCGATAAGAGGCCAAGCAGCAAAAGTGCGCAGTGGGTCCGCCTCATCGCCATCATCCCACACCCCGGGCAGCTCGACCAAAATGGCGGCCGCGTCAGGATAATCCGCTGGTAAATAATCACCTAATAGCTCAATGATAAAATCAACCCGCTGCTTAAGCTCCAAACCTTCAATACCTTGCAGGCCTCGTGCAATAAAGCGCTGCTGAGGAAAGCTATCATCCAGTGCTGCAAGCCCACTTGCGATACGCGCTAAAGCGTGTTGATTAAATCCCTCTTTCATTATTTCTGGCCGATCAAGGTAAAGCGTTCATGACATGCGTTGCAGCGTTCTAACAGAACGCTTAGTTGTTTCAATACCGCTTCTCTCTCTTCCGCTTCCGCCCTGGTGGCAATTTCATCAAACTGACTCCGCAAGCTAAAACCCAATTTACGGAATTCAGGGGGCAGTTTTGCCATTAACGTGATTGGGGCGTGGTGTGTTTTCCCCGTACTGACCACTGTGGCTGCCTCTGCCACCCTGCCCATATTATTTTCAGCAATACCTTGGCTGATCTGTTGTATGGCGGTTAAAAAATGACGCATTTCACCACGAATATGGGCTGCTTCACTGGTGGTTAAGGTGATCATTTCTCGGCCATCCTGCGCTTGGCTGGTGCTGCTACCCAGAAAAAACTTGCCGACCAAGGCGAGTAGAATCACCGATAGGATGATGGTAAGAATTTGATAACTGCGGGCGTGTAGTGGTTTCATCGGTAATGCCTCAAGGAAATTATTAACGGGTTAGGTTTCCTTAAGGGATGTAGAATTTATTAAAATACCGCGCTTACTTCTCTTTTCACCCACCCTCTCTAGGCCGGTATTCGTTGCGTAGCTCACTTATGCGCCCAATACCGGCCTAGCAGGCTGTCGGACTTAGGGTGAACAACCATTCGGCGTAATAACGGTACTTTAACTTCTTCTACATCCCTAAACATGGGTTCTCAGGCACTGATTCCACTGTGCCTTAACAGCGCATCAATGGTCGGCTCTCGGCCACGAAATGCAATAAACAGCTCCATCGGTTCTTTGGATCCGCCCTGTTCCAGAATCGCACAAAGGAAGCGTTCACCGGTTTTAGCATCAAAAATACCGTTCTCTTCAAACAGTGAAAAGGCATCGGAGGAGAGCACTTCAGCCCATTTGTAGCTGTAATAACCGGCAGCGTAACCCCCGGCAAAGATGTGACCAAAACTATGTGGGAAACGATTGAAGCTGGGTGGATTAATTACCGCCACCTGTTGACGCACTTCATCGAGCAGAGCATAGATGTTGGCTTCACCTTCCGGGTCATATTCCCGGTGCATGCGGAAGTCGAACAGCGAAAACTCCAGTTGCCTGACCATCTGCATGCCGGATTGGAAGTTTTTGGCGGCAATCATCTTGTCAAACAGCTCATCGGGAATCTTTTCACCGGTTTGGTAGTGGGCGGCGAACAGGTCAAGCGCCTCACGCTGCCAGCACCAGTTTTCCAGAAATTGGCTCGGCAGCTCCACTGCATCCCAGGCCACGCCTGAAATACCGGCAATGGAGGGGTAGTCGATCTGGGTCAGCATGTGATGCAGGCCGTGACCAAATTCGTGGAACAGGGTCTGTACTTCATCGTGGGTCAGCAGAGCAGGATCGTCACCAATGGGCGGGGTGAAGTTGCAGACCAGATAAGCGACCGGATGTTGTACGCCGCTGCTATCGCTACGGCGGCAGATGCAGTCATCCATCCAGGCACCGCCGCGTTTCTTTTCACGGGCGTAAAGGTCGAGGTAGAACTGGCCGCGCAGTGTGTTGTCATTATCACGAATTTCAAAGAACCGGACGTCTGGATGCCAGCTATCGATACCCTCTATTTGGCGAATGGTGATGCCAAACAGGCGATTAACGGTATCAAACATGCCTGAAATAACCCGATCTTCCGGGAAGTAGGGCTTTATATCTTCTTGTGAAATAGCGTATTGATGTTGGCGCAGTTTTTCGCTGTAGTAGGTGATATCCCACGCCTCTAAATTGTCGAGGCCATTCTGCTGTTTGGCGAACGCCCGCAACGCGCTAATCTCTTTTTTTGCCATCGGCAGCGAACGTTCGGCAAGGTCGTGCAGAAAGCGGATCACCTGATCTGTATCCACAGCCATTTTGGTGGTCAGTGAATATTCAGCGTAGTTGTCGAAACCCAATAGCCGTGCCATTTCATGGCGTAGTGAGAGAATCTGTTCCATAATCGGGCCATTATCCCACTCACCAGCATTGGGGCCTTCATCGGAGGCGCGGGTCACGTAGGCACTGTAAACTTCACGACGCAGCTCACGGTCGTCAGCATAGCTCATCACTGGAAGATAGTAGGGGAACTCCAGTTTGATTAGCCAGCCATCCATGTCCGCCTGTTCTGCCGCTTGCCTGGCAAGGTTGCGGGCGCTCTCTGGCAGACCGGCCAGGCGGGTTTCATCGGTGATTTGCAGCTTCCAGCCATCAGTGGCATCCAGCAGGTTTTGACTAAATTCGTTAGCCAACTGCGAGAGTGCCTGCACAATCAGTTTGTAACGCTCTCGATCTTCAGGGGGAAGATCGATACCGGAGAGACGGAAATCGCGCAGGGTGTTGGCGATAATTTTACGCTGTGGTGCGGTGAGTTGATCACCACGGGCTTCCAGCTGTTTAAACGCCTCGCACAGCTGTGGGTTTTGAGCCACTTCCGTATTGTAGTTACTCAGTAGCGGCAGACAGGCGCTGTAAGCGTCATGCAGTGCATCTGAATTAACCACCGAGTGCATATGGGCAACCGGTGACCAGGCGCGACTAATGCGATCATCCAGCTCTTCCAGCGGCTGCGCCAGATTTTGCCAGCTGTAGTCACCGTTGTTATCCAGCAGCTGTTGAATCTGTTTACGCCCCTCATTCAGAAGTTGTTCGATAGCAGGTTGAATGTGTTCAGGTTTAATTTTCGAAAAGGGTGGCAGACCTTTCAGGCTTAGAATTGGGTTGTCCATGGTGACCTTTCATCTCAATTTTTCGCCAAGCATAACAAAGATTGTGATGAATTGGGCTATTATGAAACCAAGCATATTAATGAGGAGCAGTGATGAGCAAACATTTTGATTTGATCGCTATTGGTGGTGGCAGTGGCGGACTCTCTGTTGCCGAACGAGCAGCCAGTTATGGAGCCAAGTGTGCCATCGTGGAGTCTGGCATGCTGGGCGGCACTTGCGTTAATGTCGGGTGTGTACCCAAAAAAGTGATGTGGTACGCGGCGGATGTGGCGCACAGTTTGGATAATGCTGCCGATTATGGCTTCTCCATTGAGCAGAAAGGCTTTGACTGGGGAAAGCTGATTGCTGCCCGCCAAGGGTATATCAAGGGCATTACCGATTGGTATGATGGTTATCTGAATGACTCCAATGTGACTCATATTCCTGGGCATGCCCGGTTTGTGGATGACCATACCCTGGAGATTGCGGGCGAACGCTATCGCGCTGATCATATTGTGATCTCGACCGGTGGCCGACCCACGGTACCGGATATTCCAGGTGCCGAGCATGGTATCACTTCAGATGGTTTTTTTGCCCTGACCGAGCAACCTAAGCGAGTGGCTATTGTTGGTGCCGGTTATATTGCGGTGGAGTTGGCCGGATTGATTAATGCCCTGGGAAGTGAGGTGTCATTGATGTTGCGCCGTGAGCACTTTTTGGCCAGTTTTGATGTGATGTTACGTGAAACCCTGATGGAACAAATGGTCAATGACGGGGTGAATATCATCCCGCGTTTCTCAACTGAAAAGGTGAGCAGACAGGCCGATGGAAAGCTGACCTTACAGGGTGGCAATGGTATCAACCTAACAGATATTGATTGCCTGATCTGGGCGATTGGGCGCAGACCCAATACCGACAACATCAATATTGAAGCGACCGCTATCGAGGTGCAAGATAACGGTATGATCATGACCGATGCCTATCAAAATACCAATGTAGCGGGCCTTTATGCCATTGGTGATATTACCGGTCGCGCACAGCTGACACCGGTTGCGGTGGCCGCTGGTCGCCGTTTAGCAAATCGTCTGTTTGATAACCAACCTGAGTCTCACCTCGATTATGAAAATATACCCACGGTGATGTTCAGCCACCCACCCATCGGCACGGTTGGTTTGACTGAGGAGCAGGCACAAGCGGCACACGGTGATGCCGTCAAGGTCTATCAAACCCGTTTCACCCCCATGTCCCACGCCTTTACTCAACACAAAGTGACCACCGCAATGAAGTTAATTTGTGTTGGCCCTCAGGAGAAGGTATTGGGTATCCACATGATTGGCCCGGGCTGCGATGAGATGTTGCAAGGCTTTGCGGTCGCACTAAAAATGGGGGCGACAAAAGCCGATTTTGATAATACCGTAGCCATTCACCCTTGCAGTGCTGAAGAGCTGGTCACCATGAGGTAATAGAGATGAGTATTCGCCCATTTGACGGTATTACACCCACCATTGCTGAGAGTGCTTATGTGGATGAAGATGCGGTGGTCATTGGTGATGTTCATATCGGTGAACAGAGCTCCATTTGGCCCGGCACGGTGATTCGGGGTGATGTGAATTATATTCGCATTGGTCACAGCAGCAATATTCAGGATGGCTCGATATTACATGTCACAGCACCCAATGATGACAACCCAGAGGGGTTGCCGCTGATTATCGGTAACCATGTCACGGTTGGCCACGGTGTCATTCTACACGCCTGTACCGTAGAAGATGCCTGCCTGGTCGGTATGGGTGCAACGGTACTGGACGGTGCTATACTCAGGGAGAAAACCCTGCTTGCCGCAGGGAGTTTGGTGCCTCCGGGAAAAGAGCTTGAAGGAGGCTATTTATGGATGGGAAGCCCGGCTAAAAAAGTGCGCGCGCTGACAGAGACAGAGTTGCAGTTTTTTCATAAATCCTGTAGAAACTATATGGTATTATTGGGTCGATATAAATGTAAAGAATCTCTGAATAAGTCTGGTTAGATTATTGAGACTAAACGGACGAATTATTAAAATAAGGAAGAATTAGTGTGAGAGCACTAAAAACGGTGAGGTAACATCATGGAAATTTTTATCGGTAACATTCCTGAAAATGTAACAAGTTATGAGCTACGCCGATTTGTAGATGAAATATTTAAAAACCGCAGCATGGGTCTGCAGTTTTGGAAAAAAAAATCGCCGGAACAGTTGAGCTTTAAGGTTGTGAATAAGCACGTTGAGGGTCAACTTTATCATTACGCTATTGCTAACATTGGGCCATCAAAGATGGGACCGGAGTGTATTGAACTGTTGGATCAGCAGCTTTTCAATAATGTTCCGCTAGAGGTGCGTGAATATTACAGCCGCAGCTATATGAATGAACAACGTGCTACCAATTGGCGAAATCGCCCGTGGGGTAATATTGAACGCCGCTGTACTGACCGCCGACAGCATGATCTATCAAACGACGAAGATATGGTGCCTATTGTGGCCACAACGGCACCCGCCACAGCGATCAAAAGTGGTTGATCTACTAAGACTTTTTCATCTGCTGAATCAGTGATTCTGTTTCGGGGCGTACACCACGCCACCGTTCAAATGACTCCGCCGCCTGCTCCACCAACATACCTAAACCATCAACCCTTTTCTGACAGTGGTGCTGTTCAGCCCATTGAAGAAATGGGGTCGGTTCTCCACCGTACATCATATCGTAACAAGCGCTCTCTTTTGCTAACAGGCCATCAGGTAGTGGTGGTAACTCCCCTTGCAGGCTGGCAGAGGTGGCATTAATCACCAGATCAAACTGCTTACCGGATAGCTCCTGATACGAGCTTCCCTGTATGGCTCCATAGCGACTGAACAGCTCAGCAAGCTCAATGGCTCGATCCACAGTACGGTTGGCAACAACCAGCAGAGCAGGCTTTGCCTCTAATAGCGGTAGACAAACACCCCGCGCCGCACCACCGGCACCCAGCATCAAGATGCGTTTATTTTCCAACCTTATTTTATGATTCTGCTGGATATCCCGTAGCAAACCAACACCATCGGTATTATCACCAAAGATGGTGTTGTTCTCACCGAATACCAGGGTGTTCACCGCACCGGCTAATTTAGCGCGTTCACTCATCTCATCAGCAAGTCGCCACGCCTCCTGCTTAAAAGGCACTGTCACATTAACCCCTTTGCCACCGTTTGCCTGGAAATTGCCCACCGCCTGCGGGAACCCGCCCAGGTCGACCAAAAGGGCATCATATTGCATACGCTGCCGTGTCTGTTTGGCAAATGCGGCATGAATAAGTGGTGATTTGCTGTGGGAAATCGGGTTGCCCATCACGCCGTATTGATCCGGTTTTTTATCAAAATCAAAAGGATCGTTCATGATTTATTCGGAGACTCTTTTAACCATTGGGCCACGCGTTTAGCAAAATAACTGAGGATGCCATCAGCACCGGCACGCTTGAAGCAGAGCAGCGACTCCATAATCACTGCTCGCTCATTTAACCAACCGTTTTGGCTGGCGGCCATGATCATCGCGTATTCACCACTCACTTGATAAGCATAGGTGGGAACACCAAACTGATCTTTTACCCGACGGACAATATCAAGGTAAGGCATGCCGGGTTTCACCATCACCATATCGGCACCCTCCTCAATATCCATCGCCACTTCCCAAAGGGCCTCGTCACTATTGGCGGGATCCATCTGGTAGGTATATTTGTTGCCAGTACCCAGATTGGCTGATGAACCCACCGCGTCGCGGAACGGGCCATAGAAGCTGGAGGCATATTTGGCGGAATAACCCATGATACGGGTATGAATATAGTCATGGGACTCCAATATTTCACGAATCGCACCAATGCGCCCATCCATCATATCCGAGGGAGCGACCACATCAGCTCCCGCTTCTGCGTGAGAGAGCGCTTGTTTAACCAGTACCTCAACAGTTTCATCATTGAGTACATAGCCACTCTCGTCAATCAGGCCGTCCTGACCGTGGGTGGTGAAGGGGTCTAACGCCACATCGGTCATCACCCCCAGCTCTGGGAAGTGCTCTTTCAGTGCTCGCACCGCACGCTGCGCTAGGCCATTTGAGTTATAGGCTTCACGAGCATCTTCGGTTTTGATCGCCATCGGTGTCACCGGAAACAGCGCCACCATGGGAATACCCAAAGCAACCAGCTCTTCCGCCTCTTTCAACAACAGGTCGATACTCACTCTCTCAACCCCAGGCATTGAGGGAATCGCTTCTCTCTGGTTTTCACCTTCAAGAATAAACATCGGATAGATGAGGTCATCAACGGTAAGGTGAGATTCGCGCATCAGCCGCCGCGAAAAATCATCACGGCGCATGCGGCGCATACGCACCCCTGGGAATTGTCCTAATCCGGTCTGTTTGCGCACGATAGCTACCTTTCTATATCAAAAAACAAAATTATTTACCCAGCAAATCAATTGCATCACACACACGCTTGAAGATGTCTTCAATATCGCCGATCCCTTTGATCTTACGAAGCATCGATTGTTTGCTGTAGTAATCGACCAATGGGCAGGTCTGCTCTTCATATACCTTCAAACGGCTGCCAATGGTCTCTTCATTATCATCAGAACGATGTTGTAACACCCCATCACACTTATCGCACTCTCCTTCTTTGCTTGGTGGTGATGAGTAGATGTTATAGACCTGACCACAACTATCGCAGGTACGGCGGCCAGTAATACGCTTGAGTAAAACATCAAAATCAACATCAATTAGAATAGCGCCATCCAGCGGCTGCTTCAGCTTGGTCAACAGTCTGTCCAACGCCTCAGCCTGGGGAATATTGCGAGGGAAACCATCAAGAATGTAACCATTTTTCGTGTCATCTTCCGCAAGACGCTCTTCGATCATGCCCAGTACCAGCTCATCCGTTACCAATTGGCCTGCATCCATAAACTCTTTGGCCTGTTTACCCAACGTACTACCAGAGGCGACAGCTGCACGAAGCAAGTCACCGGTAGAAATTTGTGGAATACCGTATTTATTGATCAATTTTTGAGCCTGGGTACCTTTACCCGACCCAGGCGCACCTAGCAGTACAATTCTCATAACGAAGTTGCCTCCCTCAGCAATATCCAATCTTATACAAGGCGAAATGCCATCGGTTGTGGCTGATTATGTCAATTAGCGCTGGTTAATTACAACCCTAATCCCCTGCTAGAAACAGGAATAATAAACAAGCTATTGATTTAACAGTAAAATAAAAAATATCCGCTAAACCAATGGATATATATTATCTTTTCAGTGGAATTTTGCCAAACCTTACAAGTATGCTATATTAGTAAATACTAATATACAGTATTTTAAAAGGGTAAAAATGATTACACGTATCACTCGAACGATGGCAGGCACATTTATTTTGCTATCTCTGTTGCTTGGTGTTGAGAGCAGCCCTCTTTTTCAACATGTCAATTGGCTTTGGGTTACCGTTTTTGTTGGAGTTAACCTATTTCAAAGTGGCCTGACCCACTGGTGCCTGATGGATAAAATCCTAACAAAACTAGGGTTTTCTAAGTGAATTTTTATTAATACCCTTCTAGGGTTATTGCAATTGTGCTACTAATTAGCCTACCTAAATTATTGGTTACGCCAAGTGAAGTATTTTAAACTTGCAGGGCTCTTTATCGCGCTTTTTATTGCCATGGCTCTCAACATCTCAGATAGCTTTATTATGCGCCTTGGCTTTGAAGCCAACTACCTGTTGGTGGCTGGAGTATCGTTACTAGTAGCATGGCTAACCATGAACCAACATCTCTTAATTGTCATTGTGGTTCTGATATTAGCACTGAGTACCGGTGTACCAGAAGAGACTGCGACGAATCTCGGTTATGACCGTGATGTGATGCTAGCTGCATTGGTGGCCGTCGTCATGCTACCGATAATTCGTGATTTTTTTGATTTGGAGTAAAAAGTGACAGTTGGCTTTTTAAACACACCAATTTAAGAGTAAAAACGCCTGACAATAGCTTATTTATCAGGCGTTTTTGTTTTACAGCATGCTTTTTCTACACATCCAGATTCGACACATAAAGTGCGTTACTTTCAATAAAGTCACGACGGGGCTCTACCTGGTCGCCCATCAAGGTGGTGAATATTTCATCTGCTGATACCGCATCTTCAATACGAACTTGCAGCATACGCCGTGATTCCGGATCCATCGTTGTATCCCACAACTGATCCGGATTCATTTCACCCAGCCCTTTGTAGCGCTGAATATGCTGCCCGCGTTTCGCTTCAGCCATCAACCACTCCATCACCTCTTTAAAGCTACTGACCGGTTGCATACGTTCACCACGCTTAATGTATGCCGTCTCTTCCAGGAGACCATCCAATTGTTCAGCCAACTGTTTAATTTCGCTGTACTCGACACTTTCAAAGAACTCCATCGACATATTTCGAATGTTGTTCACACCGTGAAATTGGCAGTCAATCTTTGCACTGTACTGCTCGTCATCACCTTGATTAAGCTCAACTTTATAGATTCCATTCACATTTTCATCTTCATTCAGACGTGTGGTAAGTTCATCGAACCACGCTTTTGCCTTTGCCTCATCGGCATAGCGACTTTGATCCATAACCGGCATGTAGATCATTTTCTCTACCAACTCATGGGGATAGCGCTGTGATAAACGTCGAATGATACTTTGTACTGCAACATAGGATTTTGCGATGCTCTCCAGTGTGATTCCACTGATTCCGGGTGCATCTGTATTAACAAACAGACTGGCGTTATCCAGTGCTGTTTGTAGTAGGTATTCATTCAACTGCGCATCATCTTTTACATAACGCTCCTGTTTACCTTTTTTCACCTTATACAGTGGCGGTTGCGCAATATAGATATGGCCACGTTCGATGATTTCAGGCATCTGACGATAGAAAAAGGTCAGTAACAGGGTACGAATGTGTGAGCCATCCACATCGGCATCGGTCATAATGATAATTCGATGGTAACGCAGTTTATCTAAATTAAACTCCTCCCGCCCGATGCCACAACCCAGTGCAGTAATTAATGTGCCCACCTCGGCTGATGAGATCATTTTATCAAAACGGGCTTTCTCTACATTAAGGATTTTACCTTTCAGTGGCAGAATCGCCTGGGTACGGCGATCACGGCCCTGCTTGGCAGAACCGCCAGCGGAGTCACCCTCCACCAGGTACAGCTCAGACTGAGCAGGGTCCTTTTCCTGGCAGTCAGCTAATTTACCCGGTAGGCCTGCGATATCCAACGCCCCCTTACGGCGGGTCATTTCACGCGCTTTACGGGCGGCTTCACGAGCACGGGCGGCATCGATAATCTTGTTGGCTATCATTTTAGCTTCAGTGGGACTTTCAAGCAGAAACTCCCCCAGCTTTTCATTAACAATATTTTCAACAACTCCCTTCACCTCGGAAGAGACCAGTTTATCTTTGGTTTGTGAAGAAAATTTAGGATCGGGTACTTTTACCGAAAGGACTGCGGTCAAACCTTCACGGGCATCATCACCGGAGGTATTCACCTTCTGTTTTTTAGCTAACCCTTCCGATTCGATATATTGATTCAATGTGCGCGTGAGTGCACCACGCATGCCCGCCATATGTGTTCCACCATCTTTCTGCGGAATATTATTGGTAAAACAGTAGATGTTTTCTTGATAGGTGTCATTCCACTGCATTGCCACTTCAACAACGATCTCATCTTTTTCTGCAATGAAGTGCATCACATTGGGGTGGAGCGGAGTTTTGTTTTTATTCAAGTGGTCAACAAAGGCGCTAATACCACCTTTATATTCAAAGACATCTTGTTTTTCGGTACGATTATCTTTCAGTACAATACGCACACCGGAATTCAAAAAAGATAACTCTCTCAAACGCTTAACTAAAATTTCGTAGTGATATTCCAAATTAGTAAATGTTTCGCTACTGGGTTTAAAGCGGATCTCTGTTCCAGTCAACTCTGACGGCCCAATCACCCTTAGTGGGGCTTGTGGTTCACCCATTTTATACTCTTGCTCATAAGCTTCACCGTTACGCCAAACCTTCAAGTTGAGTGATTCAGAGAGTGCATTCACTACAGAGACACCAACACCATGCAGGCCACCAGATACTTTATAGGAGTTATCATCAAATTTACCGCCCGCATGCAGTACGGTCATAATAACTTCGGCTGCTGATTTCCCCTCTTCTTCATGGATGTCTACCGGAATTCCACGGCCATTATCCCTAACTGAAACGGAACCATCGGTATGAATAGTGACATCGATACTACTACAGTGCCCTGCCAACGCTTCATCAATTGAATTATCAACAACCTCAAAGACCATATGGTGCAGACCAGAGCCATCGTCTGTATCACCTATATACATACCAGGACGCTTACGTACTGCGTCTAATCCCTTTAGTACCTTAATCTTTGACGAATCGTAGCTATCTACACTCATTTAAAAAACTCCCACAAGAAGAACCTCTATTGTACCACCTCTGTCACTGAACCGTGTTCCACGTGAAACATCTTTCTACTCTTATCTTCACGCAATTCAGAACAGTCGATTAAAGCACTATCTGTCGTGGTTACAAACAGCTGTGCATCTGAATCTAACAATGTATTTAAAACTCTAGCTCTATTTTCTATATCCAGCTCAGCCGGAAGATCATCCATAAGAATAACGCAACGCTTAGCATGCGCTGTTTGAAGTAACTGAATCTGGGCAAGCTTAAAGGCAATCACCAGCAACTTAAGTTGGCCTCGTGAAAGTTGTTCATGCGCTGCCCTACCGTAATAGCTAAACAGTACATCGGCACGGTGTGGCCCACAACTGGTAAAACCCGACTTAATATCCCGCGATAATGTTTTTTGTAATATCTGATCAAAAGAGAACTCTTTAGACCAACCTTGATTGAATGAGCAACCAATACCGGTCAAATAGAACATCTCTTGCAATAATTTATCCAGATAAGGTAACAACCGCTTTAAGTAGTCAGCACGATAGTCGTTCAATCGACTCCCTGCCTTTACCAGCTCACTATCCCAACTGGTAATGGTTTGATGTTGCTCACGCTGTTTAAGCGCAGCATTGCGCTGTTTAAGTAGCTTCCGATAAATAAGCCAACAGCGGTAGAAAGTGTGTTCCACGTGAAACACACCCCAATCGAGTAATTTCCGTCTATCTTTTGGCCCACCTTCAATCGCCTTTTGTAAATCCGGGCCAATAAACTGTAGTGGAATAAGCGAAACCAGTTCAGCCAGAGATTTTATATTTTTACCTGATATACGTGTTCTTGCGTGATTAATGCCACGTTCAATCCCCACCGGTATTTTTTGTGAACCCAGTGTCAATTCAGAGAAAATAGTCAGTTGTTTTTGATCACGGGAAATAATATTTCGAATAGCGCTGCTTCTGAACGAATGTCCATGGGCTAATAGATAGATCGCTTCCAGTAGACTACTTTTACCGGAACCATTGATACCAAATAGAATATTAAGATCAGCAGAGGGAGTAATATCAGCCCAATTGATGTTTCTCAATTGGGTTATTTGAAGTTTATTGATCGGCATGAATAATCAATCAGATAATGAAAAATTGAAAATCACAAGCCTGAAAAACAATTAAAGACGCATTGGCATAACAACGTATTGGCAATTATTACCTTCAACGTTTCCAGTAATCAGGCAACTGCTATTTGAATCAGTGAAGTGCAAAACAACCGTGTTGTCTGTTAATGCATTAAGTGCATCCAAAACATAGTTGACGTTAAAACCGATTTCAAGTGATGGACCGTCATATTCAACCTCAAATTCCTCTTCAGCCTCTTCGAGTTCTGGATTGTTTGCGTGCACGGTAACCAGGCCCGATTTTAATTCGAGACGAATTCCACGGTATTTTTCGTTTGAAAGAATTGAAGCACGAGTTAATGATTGACGAATAACCTCACGTTCAACAGTGGCAAATTTATCACAATTTTGCGGAACAACCCGTTTGTAGTCAGGAAAGCGACCATCAACTAATTTTGAGGTAAAGGTAAAATCTGGCACTACAACTCTAATCTGATTTTTACCGATACGAACCTGTGCATCGTCATCACTGTCATTAAGCAGACGTGATAACTCAGCAACTCCCTTACGTGGGATAATAATTTGACGTGACTCTTCAATCTCAATATGACAAGGCAATTCACACAGTGCCAAGCGGTGTCCGTCGGTTGCAACACTACGTAAACAATCGCTGTTCAGCTCTAACATTAACCCATTCAGATAATAACGAACATCTTGTTGTGCCATAGAAAACTGTGTTTTATCAATGAGTTCCTTTAACTGAAATTGGGGAATAGAAAATTCAACCAAGCCCTCAACCGATTCCATATTTGGAAATTCACTGGCTGGTAAGGTTGATAAGGTAAAACGACTTTTTCCTGAACGAAGACGGGCTTTTTCATTATCAATAGCAATTTCTATCATAGCGCTATCAGGAAGAGCCTTGCAGATATCAAGAAATTTGCGTGCTGGCAAAGTAATGTCACCGTTATCTGGTGAATCAATTCCAATTGTAACTTTTAATTCAACTTCAAGGTCAGTTCCACTGAGATGAAGCTGAGAGTTATCGATGTTAAGTAATACATTGGATAAAACGGGTAGTGTTTGACGGCGCTCTACTACATTACTTATTGCTTGTAGAGGTTTTAGAATATCTTCACGTTGAATTGAAAACTTCATTTTTAGCCACCCTTTTTAATGGTGATAACGATTTTTTATAAGTCGCGAGTTTAAAACGTTTTAAATTATAGCTAAATATATTTTAAGAGCTAAAAACTGAGAATATAGTAACAGATGTAAAAACCTTTTTTGAATAACTTATTTAAATAAGTGGTTGAATTTAAACTCTCTTGGGGTTCGATTTAAATTAATGATTGCATATATATTATATAAGTATTTAAAGGATTATTATTATTATTATTAGTCATTGATAAATCAGTTGATAACGATTAAAAACTTAGTAACTTCAATTAGTTATATCAATGATAACCCGTTGTAAAAGTAGCATAAAAGGTGCGCTAAATCTGTGGATAAAATGTGGAAAAGTTAAGATTATCTCTATTTGTCAATTTTATCCACAGACTATACACATCATGTTGATAGTATCTTTAACAGATTATTCACATCGCTCTCAATTCGACTATCTTCACCCATTAATGATTTTACTTTACGGCACGCGTGCAAGACGGTGGTGTGATCACGTCCACCAAAGGCATCGCCAATTTCAGGTAGGCTGTGATTGGTGAGGTCTTTGGCAAGGTACATTGCCACTTGACGTGGACGGGCAATAGAACGGCTACGTTTTTTGGAAAGCAGCTCAGCCACGCGCAGTTTGTAGAATTCGGCGACTGTTTTTTGAATGTTATCAATGGAGATGAGTTTTTCCTGTAGTGATAGCAGATCTTTCAATGCCTCTTTTGCAAAGTCGAGGGTGATTGGTTTGCCGGTGAAGTTTGAGTTGGCGGTCACACGGCGAAGCGCGCCTTCGAGTTCACGCACGTTTGAGCGAATGCGCTTGGCAATGAAAAAGGCAACATCATTGGGCAGCTCGATATCAATGTGACTCGCCTTTTTTAACAAAATGGCAACACGGGTCTCGGTGTCGGGTGGCTCGATGAGTGCGCTTAGCCCCCAGCCAAACCGGGATTTAAGACGATCTTCAAGATGATCCACCTCTTTAGGGTAGCGGTCACAGGTGAGCACAACCTGCTTCTGCCCTTCAAGCAGGACGTTAAAGGTGTGGAAAAACTCCTCCTGCGAACGCTCCTTACCGGCAAAGAATTGAATATCATCAACTAGCAGGCAATCCAGGCCGCGATAGAAACGCTTAAAATTTTCGATTGAGTTAAGCTGAAGTGCTTTTACCATATCCTGTACAAAACGCTCTGAATGCAGGTAGAGCACCTTTGCATTTGGGTTTTGTTGTTTTATCTGATTGCCGATGGCGTGCATGATGTGGGTTTTACCAAGACCAACACCACCGTAGATAAAAAACGGGTTATATGCGGTGCCGGAGTTGGAAGCAATTTGTTGCGCGGCGGCGTAACCGAGCTGGCTGTTTTTTCCCGGCACAAAGCTGTCAAAAGTAAAATTGGGGTTGAGATTGCTATTGCGGTGAAGAGCTGAACTATTGTCAGCATGATTTCGAGTGGTTTTTACAGTTTCGTTTTGCGTTGCACTGGGGGGTGTTTCACCACCAACCTGAAATTTAAGCTCAGGATAATTCCCCTGGGATAAAATAGTCAGCTGTTGATTGATTTGCGCACTGAAATTATTTTCGACCCAATTCATAACGTATTCGTTGGGTGCCAGCAGTCGAATGGATTGAACGGTTTCAATGACATGCAGCGGACGAATCCAGGTATTGAAGTCCTGAGCGCTTAACTCATCTTCAAGATGAGTGAGGCATTGTTTCCAGAGTGAATCAGACATCGTTGGGTAACCTGTTGCGAAGGGGTATTTTGGATGTTGATTTTACGCACTCCCAGCTAAGTTATCCACAACCTTTCCACAGAAAGTGGTTTATTGTACCCTATCTCGTGTTTCTATCTGGGGATTAGGGTTTATTGCTTGACATATGGTAGTGAGAAAAGTATCTTTAGCGGCTCGTTAAGATTGATACAACTGTAGGACTGCCAGAATGAAAAGAACATTTCAGCCGAGCGTTATCAAACGCAAGCGCACACACGGTTTTCGCGCACGTATGGCCACTAAGGGTGGTCGTGCCATTATTCGAGCTCGCCGCGCCAAGGGCCGCAATCGTCTATCTGCTTAAGCAGAAGTGAAGAGAGAAAACCAACGAATCGGTAGCAGAACAGAGTGTCTGCTGCCGATTTGTGTTATTAGCATATTGTAATTGAGAGTACGGTGGCGGGTTTTAGCAAAAAAATGCGACTATTAACCGCTGCGGACTTTAAACGGGTGTTTGATGCGCCTGATCAGCGTTCGGTTGATCATCTGTTTACCCTCCTCGTCAGAAAAAATGATCTAGGCTACTCCCGCCTGGGGATGGCAATTACAAAAAAACGCCTGAAACGCGCCGTGGATCGTAATCGTGCTAAACGTATCATCCGCGAAACCTTTCGTGGCCAGCAGGATAAATTAGTCGGTGTCGATGTGGTGGTAATGAACCGCAATGCACTTGTTAATGCAGAAAATATCGAGCTATTTCAATCGTTAGCAAAGCATTGGTCTCGTCTAGGGAAGCTCTGAACAAGTTATGATTATTTTACGCTGGCTGAAATTGCCCTCATCTGTCCCGAAAATTGCACCAATAGAGCGACTATTACTGCGTATTTCGAAACAAATGAGAATAATTTCCTCGCAGCCTCAATTTAATCAGAATTATTCAGAGCTTCCCTAAGTAGAACGATGCAAAAAATCTTGATCCTATTGATTAAAGGTTATCAGCTTCTTATTAGCCCATTATTGGGCAATAATTGTCGTTTTTATCCAAGTTGTTCACATTATGCTCAGGACGCGATAGAGATGCACGGTGGCGTGAAAGGGCTTTGGTTGACGATTCGACGCCTGTTACGCTGTCATCCGTTTCATCCTGGTGGGTTTGACCCCGTGCCTGACAACAAAAAAGAGTGATTATGGAAACTCAAAGATTAATATTACTGGTTGCGCTAATGATTACCAGTCTGCTGCTGTGGCAGAGCTGGGAGTTGCGTCATACCCAACCCGCTCAAGAAGTGGGTTATGAGAGAGTGCAGCCGCAACAATCTGCTGATGGTTCGGTACCAGAAATGCCACCAGAGATCTCTGCTACTCAGGAGCTAAGTCTTGAAACCCAGCAGCAGCTAACCACTTCAGCACAGGCACAAACCATCCGTATTGTAACGGATGTGCTGGATATTGAGCTAAGCAGTGCTGGCGGCGATGTGCGTAAAGCACACTTACTGAAATATCCGATTGAACTGAAAGAGCCTGAAAAAGTTATTGAGTTGATGAATGACACCATGCCGCGTCTATTTGTTGGACAGAGTGGCTTGATCTCCCGTAGCATCAAACTGCCTGATCATCACACGGTTTATCACGTTGAGCAGAACGAATACCGCTTGGCTGATGGTGAAAATGAGTTAAAGGTGAAGTTGTCCTGGCAGGATGAAAGTGGGATAAAGGTCATTAAACAGCTCACCTTCAAGCGTGATAGCTACGCAATTGATGTCGATTACCTGATTGAAAACAGAACCGGAGAGCCGTTGTCATTGGCAATGTATCGCCAAATGCAACGGGGCGACTACACGGTTCAGGGGGAAAACAGCTTCATCTATACCTTTACCGGTGCCGTTGTCTCCAACAGCATCAACAAATACGAAAAAATTCAATTTGATGACATGGATGACTGGCAGCAAGAGCAGGATTATGCACAAGGTGGCTACGTTGCCATGTTGCAGCACTACTTTACCAGTGCCTGGTTGGCCAATGAGGGTGAAGACAACCGCTTCTATTCCAAAGCACTGAGCGATGGCCGCTATGTTATTGGCATCAGCACCGCTGAAAAAGTGTTACCCGCGGGTGAAAGTGAGACATTGCATACTCGGATGTTTATCGGTCCCAAGGATCAAGAGCGCATGGAGTTGGTCTCCCCCGACCTGCGTCTGACTGTTGATTACGGCATACTGAGTGTATTGGCTGAGCCGCTGTTCTGGTTGTTGCGTTGGATTCACGACATACTGGGCAATTGGGGTTGGTCAATTATTGTACTGACTATTCTCATCAAGCTCTGTTTCTATCCGCTGACCGATAAGCAGTATCGCTCAATGGCTAACCTGCGAAAATTACAACCCCAGATGGAGGCGATTAAAGAGCGTCACGGCGATGACCGCCAGAAAATGGGTCAGGCGATGATGGCGCTTTACAAGAAAGAGAAGGTCAACCCGCTTGCCGGTTGTTTGCCGATTCTGGTGCAGATTCCGGTCTTTATCGCACTCTACTGGGTGCTGGTTGAGAGCGTTGAGATTCGCCAGGCTGATTTCATGTGGTGGCTGAACGACCTCTCTTCTGCTGATCCCTACTACATATTGCCGTTCCTGATGGCGGTGAGTATGTTTATTATGCAGAAGCTTAGCCCTAAGCCGAGTGATCCAATTCAGGAAAAAGTGATGATGTCACTGCCGATTGTGTTTGGTATCTTCTTTGCCTTCTTCCCGGCAGGTCTGGTTCTGTACTGGTTCTTCAATAACCTGCTATCAATTTTGCAGCAGTGGTATATCACCAAAAAAGTTGAAGCTGGGGGTTAGATTTTAGCCTGTTCGGGAAGAGAAAAAGTTCATCGTACAGGCTCTATATTGACCGGGTTTGGGTTTCCCGGTCATTTTTGTTGAAGGGCACCTCTAATAATTGATCTTTTCCTCTGTGAGGGTGTTGGAAATGGCTTCAAAATGCTCATTTATACCTATAAATTCCGCTTTTTCAGTCATTTCCGCCTACTCACAAAATAAAACCTCTAATTATTAGAGGCGCCCT
>JAFLJP010000063.1 GCA_022712945.1 Gammaproteobacteria bacterium
CGGAACGCCTTCTCGACTTTCACTATAGAGCTGGTTATCGATAACCCCCGCTCGAAGATAGAGACCAATCAGCCTCAGAAGACGCTTATCTTTGACCTTGCGGCCAAGATGCGTCATCAGAAGATCGTGGTTAACGGTATCATTGTGCTTCTGGCATACCAGAAAGCGCTGCCAGCTGTTTACGTAGCTTGGGGAATTTCGACAATAAAACATTGCCTACTGCGGCAACATCCAGCGAATGGAAAACCAATAGGTGATAGAGATGCTGATCGCCTTCTTTGCGACCAGCCTTGCCCCAGTATTTGAAGTATTCATCCATATACAAACACTATCCATGATTAATGAACAAGCATGAATGCTACCGAAACCATACGGGAACAGCAACAAGGCCGCTTGAGCTATTCCAAGGTGTTACAACCCAGAGATAGGCCACTACAAACGTGCCATTCGGCATGTAGCGGAATTCACCTGTGAGGTGAAAAGATGAATACGCTGAATAGTTACCATTGTGCTTAAATTAAAAGAGTTATCGTGACGCCGTTCTCTGAGGGTACAATTTGTGGTGCAGCAGGAGTTTGTCCTATGACAAGTAATGAGTTCTATGGTATTGCGCTGTGGCTGGTGGTGGGATGGCCATTGCTGTTGGCATTGCCAGTGGTGTGGCGTCGACTGCCCTGCCCTCACTATTTTGCCATTGTACCTTCCGTTGTGTTGCTGCTGTTTCTATTGTTGTCTCCCGGCGCGGTGAGTTTGAGCTTGCCGTGGCTGCTGTTTGATATCGGGCTGAGCATGGATGATGATCGCCGCTGGCTGTTGCTGATGACGGTGATCATCTGGTTGCTGGCCGCGCCTCTTGAACGTAGTCAACGGTTGTTAGGCTCTCATTGGCAGAGCAGCCTCTATCTGTTGACGCTGGTGGGCAGTTTGGGGGTGGTGCTGGCCAACGATATGGTGGGATTTTTCAGTTTCTCCACATTGATGGGGTACGGTTTTTACGGGCTGCTGTTTCAGCGGGGTAATGCGCTGGCCGGAGCAGCGGCACGGCGCTATCTGATCTGCCTGGTGATTGCCGATCTGCTGCTGTTTGAGGCGCTGCTGCTGGCCGCCTTTTACGGTGAGTCGCTGCTGTTCTCTGCGCTGGCTGAGACGATGGTGGACAGCAGTGCACTCCCCCTCTACCTGTTAATGGTGTTCAGCAGCTTCGCGCTTAAGGTGGGGTTTTGGCCGCTGCACTTCTGGCTGCACGCCGGTTATCGCAGCGCCAAGCCACTCTCTTTTCTACTGCTGGTGTTGCCGGTGGTGCTGGGGCTGTTTGGTCTAGTGCGCTGGCTGCCGCTGGGTACTCTTCATGATGAAATAACCGCTATCACGCTACAGCTCGTGGGTGCTGCCGCTATGCTGTATGCCGCGTTACGCTGGTTTCATGCTGCCACGCGCCCTGCCTGGCAGAGCCTCTTCGCCAGTGGTCTGATTATACTGCTGGTGGGGGTGGGGCTGGCTGATCCGCTGTTATGGCAACAGCATGGAACGGCGGTGATCTATCCTCTTATTGCGGTTATCGGCATGGCTCTGGTACTGCTGCGCGGTAACTGTTCGCCATCGTCAGCATTACCACCACCGAGCCGTCTGCACCGCTTTATGGCGGCTGAATTTATCCGCTGGTATCGTTTGATTTATCAACGGGTAGTGGCGCGCTCCCCTGATGGACATTGGCTCCGGTGGATAAAAGAGCGTTGCCAGGCTGCGAACGGGCGTAAATCATCCCCTCTGCTGGTGGGTTGGCGCGGAGCGATGATACTGTTTGTACTGCTCGGCATAACTCTGGCCTGGGCTATTGGGTGAAAGATTGATGGGAGAATCAGCGATGGATAACCTGCTTTCAAAACATTGGCACCATCTGCCTGATGATGAGGTGGTCACTCTGCTGGAGTCGGATGCCTCAGGCGGGCTGGATACCCTTGAGGTGGCGCATCGACAGCATCAATACGGAATCAATCGCCTGACCCTGAAAAAGGGTAAAAACCCGTTTATTCTGTTTCTGCTGCAATTTCACCAGCCGCTGGTCTATATCCTGTTGGCAGCGGCAGTGGTCACCTTTGTGTTGCAGGCGTGGGTAGATAGCGGAGTGATCTTTGGGGTGGTGCTGATCAATGCGATCATCGGTTATCTGCAGGAGGCGAAAGCATTAAAGTCAATTGAAGCGCTGTCACAGACGCTGGAGGGACGTACGATGGTGGTGCGGGCAGGGAAAAGGGAGCAGATTTCTGCCGCCGAACTGGTGCCTGGAGATCTGGTTCTGCTGCAATCCGGCGACCGGGTACCTGCCGATCTGCGGCTGCTCTCCAGCCGTGAGTTACAGATTGATGAATCGGCATTGACCGGTGAGTCGGTTCCGGTGCAGAAGCAGCCACAACAACTGAGCCAAGAGACACTGCTGGCCGATCGTACCAACATCGCCTACTCATCCACGCTGGTCAGCTACGGTACCGCCACCGGTGTTGTGGTCGCCACCGGCGATGCCACCGAGATTGGTTATATCAATGAGTTGATTGCCAGTGCCGATGCACTGGCGACACCGCTGACTAAAAAAATCACCCACTTTAGCGCCCTTCTGTTATGGGCTATTTTGGCACTGTCCGCCCTGACCTTATTAGTAGGCTGGCTGCGTGCCGAACCACTGTTGGATACATTTATGGCCGCGGTGGCGCTGGCTGTTGCGGCGATACCCGAAGGGCTACCGGCGGCGATGACCATTATGCTGGCGATCGGGGTGAATAAAATGGCGCGACGCCATGCCATTATTCGCAAGATGCCCGCCGTTGAAACCCTCGGCAGCACCACGGTGATCTGTTCCGACAAAACCGGCACCCTGACCAAAAACCAGATGACGGTGCAACAGGTTTTTGCTGGCGGTCAATGCTACGCCTTCTCGGGGGTGGGTTATGCGCCACAGGGCGAGGTGTCACACAGTGATGTGGCGATTGAGCTGGCGGTACACCCTGCCCTTGAGCAGTGTCTGATGAGCGGCGTGCTCTGTAATGACTCCCGGCTGTTTCACCGTGAGGGGCATTGGGGGGTTGAGGGTGACCCCACCGAAGCGGCGATGATTGTTGCCGCAGCCAAGGCGGGGCTGAGCGGTGAAACACTGGCTCAGCGCTGGCCACGCCGGGATACGCTGCCGTTTGAATCCCAGCACCAGTACATGGCGACACTGCATGAGATGGATGACGGTGAGGCGACAATCTATCTAAAGGGGTCGGTTGAGAAAGTACTTGCTCGCTGTCATGACAGCTATGGGCCAGACGGTGATCTGCTGGCACTTGATCAGGCTGCTATCCACCGTGAAATGGAGACGATGGCCACCAGTGGGCTACGTATATTGGCGTTCGCCCGCAAGCGAGTCACCACACCGATGCGTTCAGTTGGCCATGCCGATGTGGCGGATGGGCTCACCTTTCTGGGTTTGCAGGCGATGATGGATCCCCCCAGAGAGGAAGCGATCAGCGCCGTGCAGGCCTGTTTGCGAGCGGGAATTCAGGTCAAGATGATCACCGGCGACCACGTGGCAACCGCCGCCGCAATTGCCCGACAAATTGGTCTGCACGGTGCGGTGGAGGGTGAACGTGACCGTTTTGCCATCAGCGGTCATCTGCTCTCAGAGCTGCCGGACCATGAGCTGCTAACCGTTGTTGAGCAGGTATCGGTGTTTGCCCGGGTCTCGCCGGAGCAGAAGTTGCGCCTGGTGGAGGCGCTACAGGCCAATGGCCATGTGGTGGCAATGACCGGAGATGGCGTTAACGATGCGCCGGCTCTCAAGCAGGCTGATATTGGTATCGCCATGGGGATCAGCGGTACTGAGGTGGCAAAAGAGGCCGCCGATATGGTACTCACCGATGACAACTTTTCGACCATTGAAGCGGCGGTGGAAGAGGGGCGGGTGGTCTTCGATAATCTGGTTAAATTTATCACCTGGACACTGCCCACCAATGTCGGTCAAGGCTCGGTAATTCTGGTGGCGATTTTTGCCGGTATCGCCCTGCCAGTCACCCCGGTGCAGATTCTCTGGATCAACATGACCACCGCGCTGTTGCTGGGAATGATGCTGGCCTTTGAAGGTAAGGAGCCGGGCATTATGACGCGCTCACCCCGGCGGCCAAATACCCCGGTGCTCACCCGGGAGCTGGGGCTGCGCATCGGCCTAGTGGGGCTGATGCTGTTGATTGGTGCCTTTGGCCTGTTTGAACTGGCCCTGCTGCAAGGCCGCAGTATAGAGAGCGCCCGCACGGTGGCGGTCAATATGTTTATCTTCGGCCAGACCTTCTACCTGTTCAACTGCCGCTCACTGCACTACTCCATGTTCAAGCTGGGGGTGTTCAGCAACCGCTGGCTAGTGATGGGGGTGGTGACCATGGTGTTGCTGCAACTGCTGTTCACCTACTCCCCGGCGATGAATCAGCTGTTTGGCAGCGCACCGATGGGAAGTGGCGAATGGTTATTGGTGCTGGCGGGTGGGTTGCTGATCTATACCGTGGTCGGGATTGAAAAGTGGTGGCGTTGTCGACTAAAGAAGAAGCCGTTGTCATGTGGATAAAAAAGAGTGGGACCGCTCGTCGCTGGTTGATCAATATCGTCATATTATTAGTGATCTACTGGGCTGTTCAAACTTATCAAAGCCGCGATGCCATCACCTCAGGGGTAGCTCCAGATATCGAAGGGGTCACGCTGGATGGTCAGCCGCTCTCGTTGCAATCACTGCGGGGCCAGCCGGTTCTGATCTACTTCTGGGCAACCTGGTGCGGTATCTGTTCGCTAACACGGGAGAGCATCGATAATATCGCCCAGCACCATGCGGTGATCACCATTGCCAGCCAGTCCGGAGGAGCCGCTGATGTGCAACACTATATCGATGAAAACAGCTTCTCAGCCCCAGTGATCAACGACCAGCAGGGGCTTCTCTGTCAGCGGTACGGAGTTAAAGCGTTCCCCTCCATTTTTATTATTGATTCACAGGGTGAGATCAGCGATGTCGAGATCGGCCTAAGCAGTGAGTGGGGGCTGCGATTCAGATTGTGGTGGGCGGGGGCTTAAGCGTTGTTGCGGGCTGGCATTATCCCCATTTTTAGATCTACCCCGCTGA
Source organism: Gammaproteobacteria bacterium (assembly GCA_022712945.1). Classification (GTDB taxonomy): domain Bacteria; phylum Pseudomonadota; class Gammaproteobacteria; order RBG-16-57-12; family RBG-16-57-12; genus JAFLJP01. The sequence continues at coordinate 5,138 of JAFLJP010000063.1, forward strand.
AAGTGGCGTACTAACTCACTCAATAGCTTTGCCTATTTCAGCGCCGCTATCTGTTCCCATTGATCAAAAAATAGATCAATGCGGCTAGTGTCTTGTAGATTGCCTTGGATGGCGTAGTCAAAGTCAGCATGCTGGAGCAGCGTAGCAAACTGTTCAGCAATGTAGCTTTGCACCGTGGATTCCGCCTGCTGTAACTCGGTCAATAATTCTGCGCGTCCATCCACCAAATTTATGATGTCCTCCAGGTCATGGCTGCTCATCGGGTCATTATTGCCTCGACCATGGTAAGCCTCTAATTTGGTAGCAATGAAATATTCGGGTGCTAACAGATTGATGGTGATCTGTTTAGTTAAAGGATAGGGCTGAGCATTAGTAAGTGCTGCGCGATACCAGCGGTTGGTGAAGCCGAGAATGGTGGCATCATCTGGCATAAAATCCACCTTGATATCCCCTAGCAGCATACGGCAGACATGATCATCTTCCATGCCCACCTTAAAGCCGCGTTCACGCAGCTGTTTTTGCAGGCTAATCCATTGAGCATGGCCATCCACCTTGAGAATCAGATCAACATCTTCGGTAAAACGTACCGCTTGGCGGGTAATGGGGTCAGAAATCAAAAATGTGGTGGTACTGCCCCCGACAAAGGCAACATTGGGCAGCAGCTCACCACCCAAGGCCTCAGCCACAGGAATTAACATCGCCAACATTTTTTCTGGTACATCAGCAGTCATCAGGATTTAAGCCTCTCTTCCAATAGCTGCTGGGCTAGTTTTGCCTCGCGGGGGTTTCCTAGGCGAATGGCATCCACCAGCGCTAGGTAAGCATAGAGCTCGGCATCTCGGCGTACGCCATAGGGAACACTTTTGTATAGTGGTGCCAATGACTGCCCCATATCCTTTCCCTTAGGGTCTGGCCATACACAGATATATTCACCAGCACTGATCAACTCTCCTTGCAAAACGGGGGCAGCCACACCGGTTGGTATTCCTCGCACCATTGCGCCAGGCTCTGCTGGAAAAACATATTTCAGCCCGTGACAGATAAATTCTATCAGGTTAGGAATATTGGCTTTTGGGTAGTCAGTTTTGCGTGCCTTGAGCGCTAGGCCAGTGCGCATACTGCGCTTGATGGAGGCATTGACCTCACTTTTACTAATACCGAGGGATGCTTCAAGACCACGCACACTAAACTCATCAGCCATTATGTGGACAGGCGGCCCTCCATGCTCATCAGGAATATCATCCCAGCCCTGCCACTCTACAGAAGCGGGTTCATTCGTACGTGCACGCAACAAATCGGCCTCTCGCAACTTTTGATGCAAGGAGACCAGCCTGAGCAACACAACAATATCTTGACTTTTCATTTCACCTCAACCCCGCCCGTCCTTTGTTTTCGGACAAGAGACATACCAGGTCGCATCATAACAAAAATGCAAGAAAATTATTTTATTCAATCTATTTCGGACTCATTTAAAGCTTTTTTATTAAGGCCACTAGTGCTTTTTTAGGTCTACCCCGTAATCGATGCCCTACCTTTCGCCCTCTTTTGGATATAATAAGGTGTCTGATATTTTGTATGTTGTTTACACTGTGCAGAACTATAACAATACACGATTAATTTCAGTACGACGTGCTGAACCATATGAAAAGCGCTTCTACCAAAAGAATATAGGGCGGTAAATATGAGTGATGATGATTACAAAGAAATGCGTCATATGACTGATGAAGAGGTTCATGAAGCCGCCTTATTTGACCCAGACGCACAGCCACTGAGCACTGAGCACTGAGCACTGAGCAATTATCTAAATTTAAGCCCGTTAAGGCTCTCATGAAAAAATAAGAGCATCGTTATTTACAGGCTTTTATTTGCCTTTATTGCCACATTCTAGAAACAAATGTTTACCTGCCCAATGCGCTCACGAAGCATTAGGGATGTAGAATTTATTAAAATACCGCTCTTACTTGTCTTTTTTCCCACCCTATCCAGGCCGGTATTCGTTGCGTAGCTCACTATGCACCCAATACCGGCGAACAAAAACTCGGCGTAATAACGGTATTTTAACTTCTTCTACATTCCTTAGCCCCTTGGTGCAAGCCCAAGACTCGACTGCAACGAAGCGATAGCAGGGAACATTTCAGACAGATAGCCCATACCGCCCGCCGCACTCTCTGATGCAATATAGCCACCCAGCGATAACAGGAAAAAGAGCACCAAGCTATAAGCAAACGGCGCAAACCAGATACCCCGGTCCTTAATATCTATTTCATCAGGTTGCAATGCAGCCACCATGCCCGTCACAGCCAACAGAGTCAGTGGAATCAAAAAAAACCACATACCAATCGGTGCCAGCGAAAAAAAGAAGTCCGTGACCAGTAGCAAAATAACCCCGGGAATCCCCCCGGCTTTTAACGCAAATAACAGCGAAAACTTTCGCCGCGAACTAATATCGCTCATAACCTCTCCTTCATAACACTTACGGGCACTTCTAAAAATAACAAAACCCCCTGAAGGCATTCGCTTGCAGGGGGTTTTTCAATACATCACCGGTCAATAACGACGCTCAGAACGGAATATCATCATCGAAGTCATCAAAATTACCAAAATCATTACTGCCCTTCTGTTGCTGCTGCGGGGCGGCCTGCCCTGCTGGCGGCTGCTGTTGGGCGGGTGGTTGCTGTGGTTGCTGATTTTGTGGTTGAGCTGCAGCTTGGTTATATCCACCCTGCTGCTGTTCCTGAGCAGGTGACTGGTTGTAGCCACCACCCTGCTGTTGAGTGTTGTTATCGTAACTACCGGCACCACCACGACTACCGAGCATCTGCATTTCGCTGGCAATAATTTCAGTGCTGTAGCGATCCTGGCCGTTTTTATCCTGCCATTTGCGAGTTCGCAAACTGCCTTCGATATAGGCCTGGGAGCCTTTTTTCAGGTATTCACCGGCAATCTCGGCCAGGCGGTTATAAAACACCACGTTATGCCATTCGGTGCGATCCCGTTGCTCACCGGTCTGCTTATCTTTCCAGCTTTCAGAGGTTGCGATAGTAACGTTAGCAACAGCACCACCACTTGGCATGTAAC
>JAFLJP010000031.1 GCA_022712945.1 Gammaproteobacteria bacterium
CTTGCCAGAGGGAGTAGAAATGGTAATGCCGGGTGATAACGTTCAAATGACCGTATCATTAATCGCCCCCATTGCAATGGAAGACGGCCTGCGTTTTGCAATCCGTGAAGGTGGCCGTACTGTTGGTGCGGGTGTTGTTGCTAAGATTATTGAGTAACAATACAAACCACGTGGGGCTGGGCTTAGGCTTGGCCCCTATAATTTAGGCCAGTAGCTCAATTGGCAGAGCAGCGGTCTCCAAAACCGCAGGTTGGGGGTTCGATTCCCTCCTGGCCTGCCATTTTCTTTTTATAACACTGGGTTATAAATCATGGCAGATAAGCTGAAACTAGCGCTCGCAGTAGTGGTCTTCATTGCTGGGGTTGCGGTTTTTTATATGTTTGAAGACTACGCATTGTGGATGCGTGTACTGGGTATGGTTGGGTTTGCAGCCGCTTCATTGGGCGTTGCATCACAATCTATCCAGGGGCGCGCAGCATTGACGTTTGCGAAAGAGGCGCGCACCGAGGTGCGTAAAGTTGTTTGGCCTACTCGTAAAGAGACATTGCAAACCACCGGTATTGTGTTGGTTATGGTTGTTCTTGTTGGCATTATGCTGTGGCTTCTGGATATGTTCCTGTTGTGGGGTGTTAAGTTGTTAACAGGTCAAGGGGGCTAATAATATGGCGATGCGTTGGTATGTTGTGCATGCCTTTTCTGGTTTTGAAAATCAGGTGAAGCGTTCTCTTGAAGAGCGTATTCCGCGTAAGGGTCTAGAGGATCAGTTTGGTCAGATTCTTGTGCCAACTGAAGAAGTGGTTGAGATGCGTGATGGACAGAAGCGCAAAAGTGACCGTAAATTTTTTCCCGGTTATGTGCTTGTTCAGATGGAGATGGATGATGCAAGTTGGCACCTGGTAAAAGAGGTGCCGCGCGTTCTGGGCTTTATTGGTGGTACGGGCGATCGTCCGACACCCATCTCAGAAAAAGAGGCTCAGTCAATTCTTCATCGAGTAGAAGAGGGGGCGGAAAAACCACGTCCCAAAGTGCTGTTTGAAGTCGGCGAGCTGGTGCGTATTACCGATGGGCCGTTCAATGACTTTAACGGTACAGTTGAAGAAATTGATTATGATAAGTCCCGGATGCGGGTTGAAGTGACCATCTTTGGTCGCTCGACACCGGTTGAGCTTGGCTTTGGTCAGGTTGAAAAGGGCTGATATATTTTGGTTACGGGGAGCTGAAAAGCGTTTGCACCCACTGTTTAGGAGCTACTTATGGCTAAGAAAGTCACTGGTTACATTAAGCTGCAGGTTGCTGCAGGCAAGGCAAACCCAAGTCCACCTGTTGGCCCTGCTCTGGGTCAGCATGGCGTTAACATCATGGAGTTTTGTAAGGCGTTCAATGCCAAAACCCAGAGTTTTGAAGCGGGTATGCCGATTCCTGTTGTTATCACTGTATATAGTGATCGCAGCTTTACTTTTGAAACTAAGACGCCACCAGCTTCATTCCTGCTGAAAAAAGCATTGGGTGTGAAGAGTGGCTCTGGTGTGCCTAACCGCGATAAAATTGGTGCGGTGACCCGTGATCAGCTAGAAGAGATTGCGAAAGCCAAAGAGCCTGATTTAACGGCTGCCGATCTTGATGCGGCTGTTCGTACGATCGCTGGTACTGCCCGTTCTATGGGTATTGAAGTGGAAGGAGTTTAAGTCATGGCTAAGCTTTCTAAGCGTGCAAAAATAATAAATGAAAAAATCGTTGCAGGTACACTTTATAACTTTGATGAGGCGATTGGTCTGCTAAAAAGCATTCCTGCGGCCAAGTTTGTTGAGTCTGTGGATGTGGCGGTTAACCTGGGTGTTGATTCACGTAAATCTGATCAGGTAGTGCGTAGTTCGACTGTGCTCCCAAATGGCACCGGTAAAACGGTACGCGTCGCAGTATTTGCACAGGGTGCGAATGCGGATGCGGCAAAAGAGGCCGGTGCAGATATTGTTGGTTTCGAAGACCTGGCTGATGAAGTCAAAAAAGGCAATATGAATTTTGATGTTGTGATTGCAACGCCAGATGCAATGCGTGTTGTCGGTCAGTTGGGGCAGATTTTAGGCCCGCGTGGCCTGATGCCAAACCCTAAGGTTGGTACGGTAACACCTGATGTTGTTGGTGCGGTTAAAAATGCCAAAGCGGGCCAGGTTCGCTACCGTACAGACAAAAATGGCATTATCCACTGCTCGATTGGCAAGATCTCATTTGAAGATGCTGCGTTGCGTGAAAACCTAGTGGCATTGCTGGACGATCTGCAAAAGATGAAGCCAAGCGGTGCAAAAGGAATCTACCTTAAGCGAATTACGATTTCTACTACAATGGGTGCTGGTGTCATGGTGGAAAAATCATCACTGGATCTCTGATTTCGATTATAGATTTAAAAAATACTTTGGGTCGCTGAGGGAATAGTGGTCGTCAAAGACCGTAGGTGCCTTCGGGTTTAATTGATGAGAATCGGCCTGCGTAGATGGTGTGCCCAGTCAGAATTTCTGTCTGTTCGCCGTACAGGTTAAGTATCATTTTTGGTGCTTAATGGAGTAAATGAGTGGTTGTGTAGGATGAGGCAATCACTCTTGTATAGGAGTAAATTAAGTGGCTCTCAATATCGAAGCTAAAAAAGCCATCGTGGCTGAAGTAAGCGAAGTTGCTGCATCTGCATGCTCTGCAGTTGCGGCTGAGTATCGAGGGCTGACTGTTGGCCAAATGACTGCGTTGCGTGTTAAATCGCGTGAAGCGGGTGTTTACCTGCGTGTGATCAAAAACTCTCTGGCACGTCGTGCGATAGAGGGAACAGATTTTGAGTGCATGCAGGATGGTCTAACCGGTCCATTGGTTCTGGCGTTTTCTCAGGAAGACCCAGGTGCAGCGGCGCGTGTCATCTCGGATTTCACCAAAGAAAACGACAAGCTAGTGGTTCGTCTGGTTTCTGTTGGTGGTCAAATGCTGGATGCAGGTGAAATCGATCGCCTCGCGAAGATGCCAACCAAGGATCAGGCAATTAGTATGGTTATGTCTTGCATGCTACAGCCAGTCGAGAAGCTAGCGCGTACGTTGAACGAAATTCCGACCAAGGTCACTCGTTGTGTTGCCGCCGTTCGAGACGAAAAACAGTCAGCTTGAAGATATAATTAATCTTTATAGCATAAACAGAATTTGAAATTTTTTTGGAGTTAACATCATGGCCGTATCTAAAGACGATATCCTGGAAACAATTGCTAGCATGTCAGTAATGGAAGTTGTTGAGCTGGTTGAAGCAATGGAAGAGAAATTTGGCGTTTCTGCTGCTGCAGCAACGGTTGCCGTTGCTGCTCCTGCTGATGCAGGTGCTGCTGCTGCCGAGCAGACTGAGTTTGATGTGGTAATGACAAGCTTTGGTGCTAACAAGGTTTCTGTGATCAAGGCAGTTCGCGCGATCACAGCTCTTGGCCTGAAAGAAGCTAAAGAGCTTGTGGAAAGTGCACCTAAGGCAGTTAAGGAAGCGGTTTCTAAGGATGAAGCTGAAGAGATCAAGAAGACACTGGAAGAAGCCGGTGCTTCTATAGAGCTGAAATAATTTAGTTCTTTTTACGCACTCTGTCTCGATGGGCTATATCCATTTGGGGCCGGGTGCGTTATTATGTGCGCGACTTTCCCCATGAAGCAGGCTTCTGTTTCTATAAAATGGGGCATATTTAATGAATGGAAGGTGCTGGTTGGCTGGTGATATTGGCTTGCCGGCCTTTTGTGCTTTCTATTTTTCCAACCCTTCCGGGTTGGAGTGGGTTTACGACGGCCTGGCCATGTTTCGATATGGCTCAGGTGACTAGCTGAGGATCTTTGATGGCTTACTCATTTACTGAGAAGAAACGTATACGTAAGGATTTTGGCAAGCGCCCTAGTATTTTAGGTGTGCCATATCTGCTTGCAATCCAGAAGGACTCCTATCGTGATTTTCTGCAAGTCGGTGTCTCCGCAGCAGAGCGACAAGAGCGTGGGTTGCATGCGGCATTTAAGTCTATTTTCCCAATCAAGAGCTACTCAGGAAACGCTGCGCTGGAGTACGTTGATTATCGTCTGGGCAAGCCTTCTTTTGATGTGAAAGAGTGTCGACTGCGGGGAACCACGTATTCCGCGCCGTTGCATGTTAAAGTTCGCCTAGTCATCTACGATAAAGATGCACCTGCTGGTTCTACAGCGATTAAGGATGTGAAAGAGCAGGAGATCTACATGGGTGAAATTCCACTCATGACCGATACCGGTACCTTTGTTATCAATGGTACTGAGCGTGTTATCGTCTCTCAGTTACACCGTTCGCCTGGCGTGTTTTTTGATCACGATAAAGGCAAGACCCACTCATCTGGCAAACTGCTGTATAACACCGTTGTTATCCCTTATCGTGGCTCATGGCTCGAGTTTGAGTTTGATCCGAAAGATAATATTTTTGTCCGTATTGATCGCCGTCGTAAGTTGCCAGCGACCGTCATGTTGCGTGCTCTGGAGTTTGATAATGAGCAGATTCTTGACATGTTCTTTGATAATAACCACTTCCGTGTCAAGAAAGATGGCTCATTTACGCTTGATTTAGTGCCGGAGCGTCTTCGTGGTGAAACAGCGATGTTTGACATTAAGGCCGGTGATCAGGTCTACGTCGAAAAAGGTCGTCGCGTTACTCAACGTACGATTGGTCAATTGGCTGATGACAAAGTAACCGCGCTGGATGTTCCCCGTGAATATCTGGTGGGTAAAGTTATCGCAAATAACATCATTGATAAATCCACAGGCGAAGAGCTGGCGATTGCTAATGATGAGATCACCGAAGAGCTGCTGACAAAATTAGTTGATGCGGGTGTTACCGAGATTAATTCCCTCTATATAAATGATCTTGACCACGGCTCTTATATATCAGAGACCCTGCGTTTAGATTCCACAACGACCCCGTTGGAAGCGTTGGTTGAGATATACCGCATGATGCGCCCAGGCGAGCCGCCGACCAAAGAGGCCGCTGAAAACCTGTTTACGAATCTGTTCTTTAATGAGGAACGCTACGATCTCTCTGCTGTTGGTCGTATGAAATTCAATCGCCGGGTTGGATATGAAGATATCGTTGGTCCGGGTACGCTGTCCCAGGAAGATATTGTTCGTGTTCTGAAAACATTGATCAGTATTCGAGATGGCCGGGGTGTGGTTGATGATATTGATCACCTAGGTAATCGCCGTATCCGTAGTGTTGGTGAAATGATTGAAAACCAATTCCGTGCGGGATTGGTTCGTGTTGAGCGTGCAGTTAAAGAACGCTTGAGCCTTTCAGAGACTGAGAGCATGATGCCCCAGGAGTTGATTAATGCTAAGCCGGTCTCTGCGGCTGTTAAGGAGTTCTTTGGTTCCAGTCAGCTCTCTCAGTTTATGGATCAAAATAACCCACTTTCTGAAGTGACGCACAAGCGACGTGTATCAGCCCTCGGCCCAGGTGGCCTGACCCGTGAACGTGCCGGTTTTGAAGTGCGAGATGTTCACCCGACCCATTACGGTCGTGTTTGTCCTATCGAAACACCAGAGGGGCCAAACATTGGTTTGATTAACTCACTCTCGGTTTATGCGCGTACTAATAACTATGGTTTCCTCGAAACGCCATACCGCAAAGTGGTGGATGGTAAGGTGACGGACGATATTGATTATCTGTCGGCCATTGAGGAGTCAATTTTTGTCATCGCTCAAGCAAGTGCGGCGGTAGATGGTCAGGGGATATTGGTTGATGAGCTAGTTTCGGTGCGCCATGAAAATGAGTTTGCATTAATGACACCAGATCGTGTGGAATACATGGATGTATCACCTAAGCAGATCGTCTCGGTTGCCGCTTCCATTATTCCTTTCCTAGAGCACGATGATGCTAACCGGGCCTTGATGGGTTCAAACATGCAGCGTCAAGCAGTGCCAACTTTGCGAGCGGATAAACCGTTAGTCGGTACCGGCATGGAGCGTGTTGTGGCGACTGACTCCGGTGTTACCGCCGTTGCGACCCGTGGTGGTGTTGTTGACTCGGTTGACGCAGCACGTGTGGTTGTTCGTGTGAATGACAGTGAGGCAATTGCAGGTGAGTCGGGTGTTGATATTTACAACCTGACAAAGTACACCCGTTCAAATCAAAATACTTGTGTTAACCAGCGTCCGCTTGTTAAATCAGGTGATGTTATTGCCGCGGGTGATGTATTGGCTGATGGCCCATCCACTGATTTGGGTGAGTTGGCGCTGGGTCAAAACATGCTGGTTGCCTTTATGCCCTGGAATGGTTACAACTTTGAAGATTCAATCCTCATCTCTGAGCGCGTGGTCGAGGAAGACCGCTATACCACTATTCACATTGAAGAGCTTACCTGTGTTGCCCGTGATACCAAGCTGGGGCCGGAAGAGATCTCTGCGGATATTCCTAATGTTGGTGAGGGTGCGCTCTCCAAGCTTGATGAATCTGGCGTCGTTTATATTGGTGCTGAAGTTAAGCCTGGGGATATTCTGGTTGGTAAGGTAACGCCAAAAGGTGAAACTCAGCTAACTCCCGAAGAGAAGCTTCTGCGAGCCATCTTTGGTGAAAAAGCCTCTGATGTTAAAGACACCTCGTTGCGTGTTTCATCGGGCACGGTGGGTACGGTTATTGATGTTCAGGTCTTTACCCGTGATGGCGTTGATCTGGATGCCCGAGCGGTTCAGATTCAAGAGTCTCAACTTGCCTCGGTCAAGAAGGATCTGAATGACAAATATCGTATTGTTGAAGAAGATGCCTACTCCCGTGTAGAGAAAATGTTGATAGGCCAGAAGGCACAAGGTGGGCCGCAGGCACTTAAGTCTGGTGGGGTGATTGCAGCCGATTATCTTGCAGACATTCCTCGTGAAAAGTGGTTTGAAATTCGTCTCTCTGATAATGCGGCTACTGAGCAGCTTGAGAAAGTGGCGGCACAACTTAAAGAGCTTCGCTCTGAGTTAGATGCGGCATATGAAGAGAAGCGGGGCAAGATTATGGCGGGAGATGATCTCGCGCCAGGTGTGCTGAAGATGGTTAAGGTTTATATGGCGGTTAAGCGCCGTATTCAACCGGGTGACAAGATGGCGGGTCGTCACGGTAATAAGGGTGTTATTTCAAATATCATTCCCGTGGAGGATATGCCACACACCGCTGAAGGTGAAACGGTTGATATCGTCCTTAATCCATTGGGTGTTCCGTCGCGGATGAATGTCGGGCAGGTTCTTGAGACGCACCTTGGCTGGGCCGCTCGTGGATTAGGTAAAAAATTGACTGAAATGTTGCAAGCTCAGCGCAAGACAATGTTGAAGGAAATTCGAGAATTCCTTGCCAAGGTTTATACCAATGAAGTGCAATCAGCTGAGTTCTCGGCAATGTCAGATGATGAAGTCATCGAGCTGGCTAAAAACCTGAAGGGTGGTGTGCCAATGGCAACGCCTGTTTTTGAAGGGGCTACTGAGAAAGAAATTAAAGAGATGCTCACACTGGCAGATTTGCCAACCAGTGGTCAGACGATGCTGATTGACGGTTGCACCGGTGATCCATTTGATTGCCCTGTGACGGTGGGTTACATGTATATGTTGAAACTCAACCACTTGGTTGATGACAAAATGCATGCACGTTCCACTGGGCCCTATAGTCTTGTGACCCAGCAGCCATTGGGTGGTAAAGCGCAGTTTGGTGGTCAGCGGTTTGGTGAAATGGAGGTGTGGGCACTGCAAGCATACGGTGCCGCGTACACCTTGCAGGAGATGCTTACGGTTAAGTCTGACGATGTGAATGGTCGTACCAAAATGTACAAAAACATTGTTGACGGTGATCATCGTATGGAGCCTGGCATGCCTGAGTCGTTCAATGTATTACTCAAAGAAATTCGTGCTTTGGGTATCGATATTGAGCTTGAGCAGGAGTAACTGCTTTGTGTGCCGCCCGCTAGTCGGTGAGCGTGAATGCTCGCCGGCTAAACTAAAGAATTTAAGTGTCGCTCTGCAGGAGATACATCCTTGAAAGATCTATTAAGAATTCTAAAGCAACAAAATCAATCGGAAGACTTTGATGCTATTCGCATCGGTTTAGCGTCACCTGAAAAAATTCGTTCTTGGTCTTATGGTGAAGTTAAAAAACCAGAAACAATCAATTATCGTACTTTTAAGCCCGAGCGTGACGGTCTGTTTTGCGCCAAAATTTTTGGGCCAGTAAAAGATTATGAGTGTCTGTGTGGAAAGTATAAGCGCCTGAAGCACCGTGGTGTCATTTGCGAGAAATGTGGTGTGGAAGTGACGATCTCCAAGGTACGTCGTGACCGGATGGGCCATATTCAACTGGCCAGTCCAGTGGCGCATATCTGGTTCTTGAAGTCATTGCCCTCACGGATGGGTCTTCTTCTTGATATGACGCTACGTGATATTGAGCGTGTGCTCTATTTCGAAGCGTTTGTTGTTGTAGAGGCAGGCATGACCACGTTGGAACGTGGCCAGTTACTCTCTGATGAGGGTTACCTCGACGCAATCGAAGAGTTTGGTGATGAGTTTGATGCGCGCATGGGTGCGGAAGCTGTTTTTGAGCTTCTTAAAGCGATTGACCTTAAGCCTGAGTCAGCGAAGCTCCGTGAAGACATGGAGGCGACAGCGTCTGAGACCAAGCTAAAGAAATTGGGTAAACGCCTGAAGCTGATCGAGGCATTTCTCGAGTCTGGCAATCGTCCTGAATGGATGGTTATGACGGTACTGCCGGTGTTGCCGCCTGAACTGCGTCCACTGGTGCCGCTTGATGGTGGTCGCTTTGCCACCTCGGATCTTAATGATCTCTATCGCCGGGTGATTAATCGTAATAATCGCTTGAAGCGTCTGCTTGATCTTAATGCCCCAGACATCATTGTGCGCAATGAAAAACGTATGCTTCAGGAGTCTGTGGATGCGTTGATGGATAATGGCCGCCGTGGCCGTGCGATCACCGGCACTAACCGTCGTCCGCTTAAGTCACTTGCTGATATGATCAAGGGAAAGCAGGGTCGCTTCCGTCAAAATCTTCTTGGTAAGCGAGTTGATTATTCAGGGCGTTCGGTCATCGTTGTGGGTCCTTTCCTTAAGCTTCACCAGTGTGGTCTGCCTAAGAAAATGGCACTTGAACTGTTCAAACCCTTCATCTTTAGCAAGCTGGAGCGCCGTGGTCTCGCCACGACAATCAAAGCCGCCAAGAAAATGGTTGAGCGTGAAGGTGCCGAGGTGTGGGATATTCTTGAAGAGGTTATTCGCGAACACCCGGTTATGCTTAATCGAGCGCCCACGCTGCACCGTCTTGGTATCCAGGCGTTTGAGCCGGTTCTGGTTGAAGGCAAAGCGATCAATCTGCACCCATTGGTTTGTGCCGCGTACAACGCTGATTTTGATGGTGATCAGATGGCGGTGCATGTGCCTCTTTCACTGGAAGCTCAGTTGGAAGCTCGCACCCTGATGATGTCGACAAATAATGTGTTGTCACCTGCTAACGGTGAGCCGATTATCGTACCTTCGCAGGATATTATCCTCGGCCTCTATTATATGTCCCGTGACCGTATCAACGCCAAGGGCGAAGGTATGGTGTTTGCGGACACTAAAGAGGTTCATCGTGCCTATGAATCAAAAGCTGTCGATCTTCATGCGCGGGTTAAAGCCCGTATCCGCGAGGTTGTGATTGACGAAGAAGGCAATCGTGAGAGTTCATTTAAACTTCATGATACGACCGTGGGCCGCGCCCTGCTCTCTGAAATTCTTCCCGATGGCCTCCCGTTTGAACTGGTTAACCAGGTGTTGATCAAGAAGGCGGTTTCACGTCTGATTAATGAATGTTATCGCAATGTTGGCTTGAAAGAGACGGTTATCTTTGCAGATAAACTGATGTATACCGGTTTCACCTTTGCCACACGTGCAGGCGCTTCATTCAGTGTTGATGATATGATTATCCCTGATGAAAAAGTGACTATTCTTGAAGCGTCTGAGGCCCAAGTTAAAGAGATTCAATCTCAGTACACTTCTGGTCTGGTCACTAATGGTGAGCGATATAATAAGGTTATCGATATTTGGTCCCACGCGAACGACCAAATTTCTCGGGCGATGATGGATAAACTGTCAACCGAAGAGGTTGTTGATCGTGACGGCAATACGGTTCAGCAAGATTCATTTAATCCTATCTTTATGATGGCTGACTCAGGTGCTCGTGGTAGTGCCGCTCAGTTGCGCCAGCTTGCTGGAATGCGTGGCCTGATGGCCAAGCCGGATGGCTCAATCATTGAGACGCCGATTACCGCAAACTTCCGCGAAGGGCTTGATGTGCTGCAGTACTTTATCTCCACACACGGTGCCCGTAAGGGTCTTGCTGATACGGCGCTTAAAACGGCTAACTCAGGTTATTTGACCCGTAGACTGGTTGATATTGCTCAGGATATGGTGGTCAATGAAGATGATTGTGGAACGGTGCGTGGCTTGACGATGACGCCCCTGATTGAGGGTGGCGATGTAGTTGAGCCCCTTCACGAGCGTGTTTTAGGGCGTGTACTTGCCGAAGATGTTATCGCAAATAATAGCGATACCTTGATCGCCGAAGCAGGGACACTGCTGGACGAGGCTTGGGTTGATATATTGGAAAGTCATTCCGTTGATCAGGTAAAAGTGCGTTCACCGATTACCTGTGAAGCCCGCTTTGGTATCTGTGGCTCATGTTATGGTCGCGATCTGGCTCGTGGCCACAAGGTTAATGGTGGTGAAGCGGTTGGTGTTATTGCTGCGCAGTCCATCGGTGAGCCGGGAACGCAGCTGACCATGCGTACTTTTCACATCGGTGGTGCCGCCTCTCGTTCAGCTGCTATTAGTAGTGTTGAAATAAAATCGACGGGTACCGTTCGATTGCACAATATTAAAACGGTTAAACACGTTAAAGGGCATATGGTCGCTGTTTCTCGTTCTGGCGAGGTGGCGGTACTTGATCTCAATGGTCGTGAGCGCGAGCGCTACAAGGTGCCTTACGGAGCGGTGTTCAATATTGAAGATGGAGCTACTGTTGGAGCTGGGCAGGTTGTTGCGAACTGGGATCCACACACTCACCCGATCGTAACCGAGGTCGCAGGGCGTGTTCGTTTTAGTGATTTCATTGAGTCGGTGACTGTTTCTCGTGAAACAGATGATGTGACAGGATTGAGTAGTCTAGTCATTATTGACCCTAAGCAGCGTAGTGGTACCGCCAAAGACCTGCGTCCGATGGTTAAGTTGCTTGATGAAAATGGGGATGACCTCTGCATCGCAGGAACAAATATACCTGCGCATTATTTCTTGCCAGCCGGTGCCATCATTGGCTTGGAAGATGCCTCTGAAGTGGGTGTTGGTGACGTAGTCGCGCGTATTCCTCAGGAGTCGTCCAAGACCCGTGATATTACCGGTGGTCTGCCGCGTGTTGCTGATCTGTTTGAGGCGCGTAAACCGAAAGAGCCGGCTATTCTTGCAGAAGTGAGCGGTACTGTCTCGTTTGGTAAGGAGACCAAAGGTAAGCAGCGTCTGGTCATCACCCCGAATGAGGGTGATGTTTACGAAGAGCTGATTCCAAAGTGGCGTCACGTGACCGTCTTTGAGGGAGAGCATGTTGAGAAAGGTGAGGTGATCTCTGAAGGGCCACCTGCACCGCATGATATTCTTCGCTTGAGAGGCATTGCGGCGTTGGCAAACTATATTGTTAACGAAGTTCAGGATGTTTACCGTCTGCAAGGGGTGAAAATAAATGATAAGCACATTGAGGTTATTGTTCGCCAGATGCTGCGTCGAGTGGAAATTACCAATGCAGGCGATACCAAGTTTTTGAAGGGCGAGCAGGTTGAGCGTTCACGTATGTTGGATGAGAATGATCGTATGATTGCGATGGGTAAGTTAGTGTGTACTTACGACTCGGTGTTGTTAGGTATAACTAAAGCATCATTGGCGACAGACTCATTTATCTCTGCGGCATCATTCCAGGAGACGACTCGAGTGTTAACTGAAGCTGCGGTGAGGGGTAAAGTTGATGATCTTCGTGGTCTTAAAGAGAATGTTATTGTCGGTCGCTTGATTCCAGCAGGGACAGGTCTTGCCTACCATGCTGAGCGCCAGCGTCGTCGCCGAGAACAGTTGGGTATTGATATAGCATCTAGTATGGCAGAAGAAAAAGTAGCAGTGGTAGAAGAGAGTGTCGAACAGTAAGCCACTTGTTGGTGTGAGCGTGTACAGTACTTGACACTTTGGTGTTTTATCACTAGAATTCCGCGACTCAGATAAGTGGGCTACGCTCACTTGTCGACTTATTTTGTAGGGTTGGAGCAAAAATATGGCAACAATTAATCAGTTGGTGCGTAAGCCTCGTAAGCGCCAAGTTGAAAAAAGTAACGTTCCTG
>JAFLJP010000119.1 GCA_022712945.1 Gammaproteobacteria bacterium
TACAATTCCTCGGTAAATTGTGTGAAGAGGCAGAGGCGCTGGAAGAGCGCCTTCTTTAACACTGTTGTCTTGAACCCCAAATGAATTGAAAAAATCTCATGGCATTACTACAAATCAGTGAACCAGGCCTTAGCGCCACACCTCATCAACATCGTCTGGCCGCCGGTATCGATTTAGGAACCACTAACTCGTTGGTAGCCACTGTTCGCAATGGTGTTGCACAAACACTACCAGATGAATCGGGTGGGCATATTCTGCCATCAGTGGTGCGCTATAGCCGTGCTGGCGAGCCCCAGGTAGGTCAGGCGGCTTTGGCCTCTGCCAGTGACGATCCCCTGAATACAATTGCATCGGTTAAGCGCCTCATGGGGCGGGGTATCGATGACATTAAACACCTGGGAACACGCCTGCCATATCAATTTGTCACGGCTGATAGTCAGATGCCGCGCATTCACACGGTGGCGGGTGATGTGAGTCCGGTTGAAGTGTCGGCTGAAATCCTCAAGGTATTGAAAACACGTGCTGAATTAACGCTGGGTGGTGACCTTAGCGGAGTTGTTATTACCGTGCCGGCCTATTTTGATGAAGCGCAACGCCAGGCAACTAAAGATGCCGCCACGGTGGCAGGTCTCAATGTCATGCGTTTATTGAATGAGCCAACCGCAGCGGCACTCGCCTATGGTTTGGATCAGAGTGCCGAAGGCATTCACGCTATTTATGATCTGGGTGGTGGTACGTTTGATATTTCTATTTTGCGGATGCAAAAAGGGGTGTTTGAGGTACTTTCAACCGGTGGTGATTCCGCTCTGGGTGGTGATGATCTGGATTGTTTGCTGGCTGAGTGGGTGATGAGTCAAGCGGGAATTAATGACGATGCGGAGCATCACCAGCTGCGCCATGTGATGGCGATAGCCCGTTGTGCCAAAGAGGCATTGACGGAGAGTGATTCAGTAACAATTGAACTGGATGGCAGTTTTGGTGTTGGGTGGCAGGGGGAAATAAGCCGTGAACAGTTTAACCTGCTGGCGGATGGTTTGGTTTCGCGTACGCTCACCGCGTGTCGCCGTGCACTGCGTGATGCGGGTATCTCACTGGACGAAATTAAAGAGGTGGTGATGGTTGGTGGTTCCACCCGTGTGCCACTGGTGCGCCATAAGGTAGGTGAGTTTTTTGCGTT
Source organism: Gammaproteobacteria bacterium (assembly GCA_022712945.1). Classification (GTDB taxonomy): domain Bacteria; phylum Pseudomonadota; class Gammaproteobacteria; order RBG-16-57-12; family RBG-16-57-12; genus JAFLJP01. The sequence goes on from JAFLJP010000119.1 coordinate 1,178, forward strand.
ACAGCCACTGACCACCATCGATCCCGATAAAGTGGTCTCTATTGGTGCAGCACAGCAGGCGGATATTCTGGTGGGTAATCAATCGGCTGATGGTGCGCTATTGCTGGATGTCATTCCTCTTTCGCTGGGGCTTGAAACCATGGGCGAGTTGGTCGAAAAAGTGGTGCCACGTAACACAACCATTCCCGTGGCACGCGCTCAGGAATTTACCACGTTTAAAGATGGCCAGACAGCGATGAGTATTCATGTGGTGCAGGGTGAAAGGGAGCTGGTCTCTGATTGTCGCTCACTGGCGCATTTTACCCTGCGGGGTATCCCGCCCAAGGCAGCTGGCGGTGCTAAAATTCGTGTCACCTTTCAGGTGGATGCGGATGGCCTGCTGACAGTCGCCGCTAAAGAACTGACCAGTGGCGTTGAAAGCCATATTGAGGTAAAGCCATCATATGGTCTGGAAGAGAGAGAGATTGAGAGCATGCTGCGCGACTCGATGAGTCATGCAAAAGAAGATCTGCAAGCACGTCGCCTGCGAGAGGCACAGGTAGAGGCTGATCGCTTGGTTGAGTCTGTTGATGTGGCACTAAAGGCAGATATCAACCTGTTGAGTGAAGATGAGCGTAATGAGATAGCGCGCGCGCTAGCTCATGTTAAATCCGTCATGGCGGGTAACGACCATCGTGTTATTCAGCAGGGTATGTCAGTGCTACAAAAAGTGACCGCTGAATTCGCAGCACGCCGCATGGATGCCAGCATTAAACAGGCCCTGACCGGCCATCAAGTGGATGAAATTTAACGATGCCAAAAATTATTTTTTTACCCCATGAGAACTTCTGTCCAGAGGGTGCCGTCATTGAGGTTGAGCCGGGCATCAGCATTTGCGATGCCGCACTGGCTAATGATATTGAAATTGAACACGCCTGTGAAAAAGTGGGTGCCTGTACCACCTGTCACGTGATTGTGCGCGAAGGCGCTGATTCATTGAATGAGGCAACTGAAGATGAAGATGACATGCTTGATAAAGCGTGGGGGCTTGAACCTGACTCAAGGTTGAGCTGCCAAGCGGTGGTCGCGGATCAAGACCTGGTTGTGGAAATTCCTAAATACACCATTAACCTGGTTTCGGAGAATCACTAGCAGGCTGTTGGACTTAGGGAGTCGTAGCGAGAAAAATGGGCCAAAATAGATTTTTCGTAGTAGATTTTTCCTAAGTCCGACAGGCTCCTAGACATTATGTATTGATCTGCCCTCCTTAATCTGAGCCATGGGTCATCCAGCCTTAGCTTAATCCACGTTGCTTGGGGCTGGACAGGTCAATACAAACTAATTTGGAGTACTGGAATGAAATGGACCGATATATTTGATGTTGCTCTGGCGCTGGAAGAAGCCCACCCAGATGCTGACCCAAAACGGGTGCGATTCACCGATCTGCATAACTGGGTGATTGAGCTTGCCGAGTTTGATGATGATCCCACTCATTCAGGTGAAAAGGTGTTGGAGGCGATTCAAATGACCTGGATTGAAGAGCGCGATTAAATATTGTTTAATTTCTACTTGATTGTTTTTTATGTCTATTTTTTGTTTATTTATCTTGTATGGGTTGAAAATATATTGATGTCGTTTTTTTGGAGTATAATCGATTCGCTCTCTTAAACAGGGGTTCCGACACATCTGGGTGTCTGTTGGCTTTATGGATGGAAAAAATGCGAATTAGTCACATTGCTATTGTCATTATCGGAACACTACTGCTACTGGGCAATAGCCAGGCAGCAAAAATATCAGACATTGCCAACACCCAACACAACCTCTCCATGACCTGGGGTGGCGAGGGAGCAGACCCCCGTAGCGTCACCGCCACGGCCGAATCACAAATCTGCGTCTTCTGTCACACCCCCCACGGCGCCAACACCACCACCACCGCCCCGCTG
>JAFLJP010000161.1 GCA_022712945.1 Gammaproteobacteria bacterium
TAAACACTTCCACTCAGGCAGGTAGTCTTATTTAAGCCAACCTAATTACCCACTAAACAAAGCGACCTTCATCTAGGAAGGGTTTAAATCATCGTATTCCTGAGCGGGCGGATAGGCGAAAATAACTGGGGTCAGAGTAAAATAAAATATGGAATTCTGAAAGAAGTGAAGAGGGTCGTCCGGAAAGTGGGGTAACTAATGAACGAAAATGATCGATTGGCTTTAACTTTACTCTGACCCCAAATATTACGTGACCAATTTCATGGCGTCCCTGCCAAAAATTGACTCACCTACGCGACAACTGATTCCTTTTCCCCGACCGTCCTGCGTCCGTCACGGCTCCGTACAACATCGTCCCTCGTTGCGCTACGCCATGACTACCTCATGACTCTACGCCCACTAAAGCCGCTGCTGCATCTTCTCCGCCGCATCGCACTGGCTTTAGCGCCGGCCTGACTTTGACTGAGTTTCAGTAATGACTTAGGTTAGATCGTGAGAGTGACGAGGTACGAGGAGCGATCCACGATCTGAACCGGGTTGTTGAAGAAGCCCGGTCTTGGCCTTACGGCTCTTTATAGAAAATATTTTTTTGAAGTTTTTGAGGTTCGCGGTTTTTCGCGAACCTCAAAAGCCATGATGCTTCATGGCCTTCATGACAGTGAAGCATAGAAGTGCGTTGTTTGAACTGTTTTTCTACAGGCGTAAAATTAACATTCCATTTGCAGGAGTTGTTTCCGTATTTATTCAACGCTTAAATGTTGTATCACATCTTCATTCTGTCCGAGAATACCGATGATTTCGATAGCTTGGTTTACTTCACGATAAAATATTACGTGTTTTCCCTCAAACCAACTGCGATAACCGCCTTTGATTTCATCTCGTTCTATGCCTAACTGTGGGTTCTCTGACAGCCATTCAAAACGAACATATAAATTACCAGTATACTGGTCAGCTTGTCTCTCTCCCCAATTGTCGAGAGTATAATCCCACATATTATGGAGGTCGTCATCTGCTGCTTTTGATAGTGTAAATGCCATTTATTTATTTCTTTCCTCGGCACGTACTCTGCCCCTTTTTTTAAGGCTTTCAAAATGATTATGGCTTTCCTCTTTGCTACTTATGGTTATAGATTCGCCCCTATCTAGTTGAGCTTCACCAACAGCGAGCTTCGCCCGTAGATGCTCCAATTTCATTTGATCATATTCAGTTTGAGAAATTACAACCGCAACAGGGCGACCGTGTTTTTCAATGGTTACGGGCTCACGCTGAACTGTATCCATTAGTTTCCCGAAATGTTCTTTTGCTTCTCTTGCTGCTATAGCTATCACAATAAATCCCTCTTATGGGAGTGGTTATTAATGTACATTATATGCATAATGTACATTAATAACCAGAAAAAAGGGGGTTTTATTGTATCTGAAATGAGATATGCTCAAGCTTCTCATTATTTCGACAGAGAAGCGGGGGAACCATGTTTGGACTCTTCAAAAGGCTCTTTAAGTAGTAATGGATTACCAAACAAACACCTCTCAATTCACCAAGAATTGAGCAAATCCCTATTTTATCTTTCTAAATGTGATTCCTTCCGCCATGTTGATACGGTTATAGGCTGAAAGATGGCCTAATTATCGTTAATGAACAAACCTCATGGCGATGTAATCTTATCGGCTATCTACTCGACAAGAGAGAAAGTGTTGAGCAGGTAGTAAAGCGTATTACCAAAGCGGTTAAGTCATCGTCTGACTCGCTTAACCCATCTTCTGGCGGGGCATCTGAATATTTTGATAAAGCTTTTGAGCAACTTCTTACCAACTCCATCACCCTACTAAAAGCTGCGGAAGAAGATGTTACTTTTGCTAATATCTATCTACTTGTCAGAAACGCCCCTACTGAGAAAGATCGAATCAAGCTGATAAAGTCATTCAAGTCTTATGATGATGCTAAAAACGCACCACTTGAGCAATTAGCTCAGCTCAATTTTTTTGATTCCTGCGCCATAGTCTGCCGTGACTTGGTGAGCCGGTCACGAAATGTTTTTTCAGCCTATGAGGCATCCAAATTAACCCTGCTAACGAAATACCCCCAAAACTGGGCGGTCGATTGCAAAGCCGTTGGTTCGGGTGATAAAGCACTCATCTACCTCGGGCGATACCTCTATCGCGGTGTCATTCGGGAGAAAGACATTGTTTCAATCAAAGAGGGCAACGTCACCTTTCGTTATCAAAACAACACCTCTAAGAAGTTTGAGACACGAACCGAATCCGGTGCCAATTTTCTCTGGTTGTTACTTCAACATGTCTTGCCAAAAGGATTTAGACGAGCACGCAACTTTGGTTTTCTACACCCCAATAGAAAACGGCTGATTCAAGTCATCCAACTGCGATTTAATATCGACATCAACCGATCACTTCGCTACCTCAAAAAGCGACTTCAATGGTGCTGCCCTTGCTGTGGATCAAAAATGGTCGTTCTCGAAATGCGGTTGCCACCGCTGTTTCGTCTTAGCCTCCAAATGTCTGGCATAAGAGCGACATGAATAGAAGGGTGACCTTGATTATGTGAACGCAGTGACCAAACGATAAAAAATCAGCGCACTATGTATGCTGAGGAGCACTCACGCCAACAATTAGATAAAAACAGCTCAAACAACGCACTTCTATGCTTCATTGTCAAAAACTTCAAAAAGATATTTTCTATAAAGAGCCGTAAGGCCAAGACCGGGCTTCTTCAACAACCCGGTTCAGATCGTGGATCGCTCTTCGTACCTCGTCACTCTCACGATCTAACCTAAGTCATTATACGTCTGGTAGCAAGATATGTAATCTAGCTTTGTCTTCAAAACTGGTACAAAAGCCCAACAAGACCGCGTACTTGGTCAGATGAACCTTCATCTTTCACGATTGGACTATTGGCTGAATCATTTAGAAGGCGCCAATAGCCTACTTGTCCTTCAAATGACCAGCGTGGTGACACAGCATAAGAAACTTTCATCTGAAGCCCTACATCTTTAAGACCCGATTTACTCTCAAAAGATGAAAGTCCTGATTTAATGGCTTGAGCTTCTGTTACACCAAAGTAGCTTTGCATGTAATCATCATCTGCCCAGCTTGTAGATAAAACGATAGAAAGGTTCAAGTCATCCTTTATGGATAAAACATGTGTGATATCAAGCGTAGCAAGAGAGCCGTCATTATCATTGCCAACATCTTGGGGTGACACTGAAAGGTTAGCTAACCAGGCACCAGCACTTAATTCTATAAAACCGCCGATACCTACGCTTTGGTCTATATCACCTAGTCCGTTCAAACTGTCACTATCACTTTTGTATCGGCCACTGTAAGCACGCATAAGAGGCCCCATCACGATCTGCATACGATGCTTAGATTCTTCTGAATAAGAAAAATGCAGGAGTGTTAGTCCCACACTGGCTAAACCATCATTTATATTGATGCTACTTCCCTTTATGAAATAGGCACCCGTTTTTCTAATGTTTATTAACGGCAATGCCGTTGCAGCATAATCATCAGAACCTTCATACTCTGGAAAGGCTCCGACACCTAGGCCTATTTGTGTTTGAAAGGGTTGAGAATTGTCAGGGAAACCAATGCCTATACTGAGCGACCTAGCATTCGTCTCTTCATTATTTTCCTGAGAAAACGCGGGGGTAGATGCGCTAATAACTGCGATAATAGTCATCGTTACTATATGGTGAACAGTTTTCATTTCTTAGATCTCCTGGAAGAATTTGATATTTTCTGCTGTTGATTGTAGATATGAAGTTATCGTTAATCAATAACTATTCATCTTTTATCATTGACGTTTGCACTTGAAAGCGGCAGAATTGGGCATAAGAGTATGGCGTCTAATATGAGTGCAAGTTATCTGGCGTGGAATTCTCGCATTTTGAACAAGTTATTTAAGAAAGTGAAAATCAGGAGGAAATGGTGTGGAAAAACTTATAATAACGAGTAGAAGGCTACAGATTGCCGTTATCGTATTAATCATTCTGATGCCTTGTGCGGTAGTGTTAAACGTTGTATCCGGTGCATGGGCAGAGTTGCTGGACATGCCGCAAGGCATTCCTCTTGATGAAACTCAAATATCAGGGATGGGGCTGTTGGCAGTACTTTTACTTGGTGCAATAAAGCCAGCTGTTTATATGATTGCGTTTTTCTTTCTCTATAAACTGCTTAGCCTCTACTGCAAAGGTGCGATATTTACAACGGAGAATGTTGCCGCAATCCGAAAAATAGGCTGGGCCGTTGCATTGATAGATATTGCAGGCATGGTTCAAATAGTGATAACAGGCCCGATTTTAACGTTTTATGCGATAAGCTCTGGTTATATTGCCGTCCGGCTCGAAGTTGGCTATTTAATCATAGGCCTGTTTATCGTTCTCATCGCCTATGTAATGGAGATGGGGCGTGAATTAAAAGAGAAAGATAGCCTTGTGATTTGAGCAGAATTTTATGACTATTATTGTTAATGTTGATGTCATGCTCGCAAAGCGAAAGATGAAGCAAAAAGAGTTGGCCGAGGCAATTGGAATTACGGTTCAGAACCTATCTATCTTAAAAACAGGCAAAGCTCGCGCAATTCGATTCTCTACATTGGATGCAATCTGTAAATACTTAGATTGTCAGCCAAGTGACATTCTTGAGTATCGGCCTGATAAAATGGAGTAGCGGGATATATAATATGTGGATCACTCCTCGTTCCTCGTCACTCTCACGATCTGAACCTAAGTCATTATGAGGCATCGTAAGTGAAGTGGAAGATACTAGCAGTAATCGGTTGGCTTATTGTGATTGGTATCTGTATGTTTTGGTGTGTTAAAAATCTATTTTTTGAGTTTGATTGGCGGTATGTATCCTCAGAAAAATCACCAAATGGTGCATATGTTATTAAATATTGAGCCTCTTGCAAAATCCCACAGAGCAGCGGGTTTATTAGCGCTTGATGACAAAAAAAGAAAGTACCTGATTCATTTTGGTAAAATAAGCTTGCGACTTCAAACCAATAGAATCATTAACATAGGCTAAGACCCCGT
>JAFLJP010000146.1 GCA_022712945.1 Gammaproteobacteria bacterium
TAACGACCTGGGTAAGCGGGCGGCCAACACCGAACTACCCAAGCACACTAAATTTTCAATTTACCACCAAACCAAAACAACGCCGCGGTAGGCCGGTCCGCTTGACCCTTTGGTTATGCCTTTTTTTCATGATCAAAACTAGCAATTTTGGCTTTGCACAACTGCTCTGTTAATTCCTGTAAATACTTAACCCGTTCAGCTAACCACTCCAACTCTTCTTGAGTGATTTTATAATGCTCTGAATAACGCGCATCAATGTATGCATTTTTAAGGAGCTGAAAACGACGGCGCTGAATTTTACTTTCTTGGGGAAATACCTCGGCAATGCGCTCATCTTGTGAAATTGCCAAAGAATTAAGCGGTGTCAAATTATGGGTATAGGGTTTGTAATTGGTTAAGACCAATAATAAACATGAAAATAGCCGCTCTACCACTTGATGTAACAGAAAGGCTGCATTTTTATAATTCCCCCTTCTGTATGGTGTTTCATAGTCTAAAAAGAATTCATTTGCACTTTCAAACCACTGAATATAATGTTTCTCAGCAATTGTTTTGTATTCTTCCGGTGTTAAATTACCTGCCTCTGCTAATTCACGGATATCACTCTCAAACAGGACAATTCCTTCTCGCCTTATATCGGTAAAAAAGTATTGCCCTTCTCGTAAAGCACTATTCACTTCATGAAGTGTATGAATCAACAAGTTTAAGGGCTGTCGAACACGAATAGAGATACGGTCTTCTGCGATATGCCAGATTTTATATTCTTCAACCATCTCTCTACCGTTAACAATTACCAAAATATCGTAATCACTAACATAACCATGAGCAGGGTTATTAACCCATTTACCGGTAGCATGGCTACCAAAGAGGATGATTTTTACTATTCGGCCATGTTTCCGCTTACCTGTAGCGAAGCCTGTCACTTGTTCAAACTCATCACGTAAAACGGTGACAATATGAGCCAAGTTATCTTGCTTAGAAGCAGGTAAATGATCGAGATTATTATTCATTGGGTCATATTACTATTATCAACGGCAAGTTCAAGGCTGAGACTGATTTTGAGGCATAACTATTAGTATAAGGCACAATCGCCCGCTTTCCCCCACCATATTCAGCGAAGAATCCGGCAACAACACCCGTTAATCACTTGAAAATCGGTCTATTTGCCTTGATATTCTGATAATACCCGATAATTCAGGCCTGTTTTTTGTTTCCCAAATTTGACCCTATTTGCAATTGACTCCTGTGTCAATCCACAGATGTTTACTACGATTTATCACTTGATACGCTGTATGTTGATACAGAAATAGGTACAGGGGGTAAAAAAGAAAAGGGGTTCAAATATAATATTGCATTATATTTTTTTTTGGCAGGGTTAAGTGAAGAAAACGCTTCAATAAGCCGTTGAAAGGTTCGTTCGTGATAAAAAAAATATTGTTCCATATATCCAGGCTTTGGGGGAGACATTTGTCGTCTCTGGCCCTGATGGAACCCATACTTTACCGTCAGTCTTCACCAAAGATATGCATTCCCACACAAACGAGAACAAGCCATATTTCTAATATATTTTTGCATCACTTGCACTACCCTGATGGGCTTTATCACCCATTTCTATCTGAGGGCGGGGTAAGGTCTGGGTTATATTGTTTACAATCAGGTCCATCTGCTGCGCAGTTGAGTTCGCTTGGTAGTGATCTTGGCGGATGCTCTGAGATGCTATCTGAAGAACACGCCCCTAATATTATTGAGGATAGCAATCCGGCTAAGGGATGTAGAACTTATTAAAATACCGCTGCACATAAAAATGACTGACGTTGCCATATGCTATAGTACATCATCAACCACTTCATTTTGATAGAATTCATCCCCTGAAACTAAAAAAACTTCAGCTGTTATCAGCGAGTGATAACAAATCTGAAGCTTTAGTAGATAGAACTGGTAGCGGGGACAGGTTGCCAGCCCTATCTACATTGCTCATAACAGCTCATGATATAACCTCAAAACCATCCACTATCAGCATATTATTATCCAACTTCGAGAAAATTCATACTTTCGAGACTGCGAAATATATCAACACTTCCTCCACTCCAGCACTGGGGGAACGCTAAAATGCCTCACAATCACTCAAAGCTTAGAAGCAAGTACCCCGCCCCTTTTTCACTACGCCTTTCTAGGGAAGAGCGTAGTGAGCTTAAAAAGCTGGCTTGCGGCAAACCTCTTGGTGAATTTATCAGGGATGCAATTTTTAATAAGGGGATTCGCTCCTCGACCCGCAAGCCCACTCTTGCCGATAAAAAATTACTAGCCAAGCTTCTTGGCGCGCTAGGAAAATCGCGTATCTCCAGCAATATCAACCAGCTTGCTAGGGCTGCAAATTCAGGCTCTTTGCCCGTCAATGAAGAAATTCTAAAATCCCTATTTGAGGCAGTACGTTCAATAGAATGGATGCGCAAGAGCTTGATCAAGGGCATGGGCATCAAACCTCAAGGCAGGGATAGGGATAGCCCCAATGATCCTTAAAGGGGGTCAGCGAGCTGGAGGGCGGCAAATGGCTCTCCATCTAATGAATGGTGAGCAAAATGAGCATGTCATCACCCATGAAATAAGAGGCTTTGTCGCCAGTGATGTCATGGGCGCGCTAAATGAAGCCTACGCTCTGTCAAAAGCCACTAAATGCAGGCAGTTCATGTACTCACTCTCCCTAAACCCGCCTCAAGGCAAAGATGTGCCTATATCTGTATTTGAACAAACATTAGAACGAGTTGAGAAAAAACTGGGTCTAGAAAATCAACCACGCGTAGTGGTTTTCCATGAAAAATATGGTCGCCGCCACGCGCATTGCGTCTGGTCACGCATTAATATCGATGAGATGAAAGCCGTCAACATCTCGCACCCAAAGCTAAAACTAAACTCCATCGCCAAGTCTTTGTATATCGAGCATGGCTGGAAAATGCCAGAGGGCTTTCGAGATAGCCGCTACAAAAACCCACTGAATTATACGCGCGCTGAGTGGCAGCAAGCTGCGCGCACAGGGCAAAGCCCAAAAGCTATCAAGGCGTTATTGCAAGAATGCTGGGCAGCCTCGGATAGTCGTAAAGGGTTTGAACATGCTTTAAAAGAAAGTGGCTATTATCTCGCCAAAGGCGATAGGCGCGGCTTTGTTGCCGTTGATATATACGGAGAGGTCTATTCACTCACCCGCCAACTTAGGGCAAAAAAGAAAGAGCTGGAGGAACGTCTAGGCAAAGCCGAAAAGCTTACTTCGGCTTCAAAAGTAAAAGAAAAAATCAAAGTCCAGCTATCAGAAATCTTCAATAATTTTCTTAAAGAACAAAATAAGGATCATCAAAAAGCCCTAAAACCGTTACTCAAAGCTAAGCAGAAAATGACACACCAGCATCGAATCGACCGCGCCGCTCAAAAATCCTATCAAGAAAAACGCTGGAATGAAGAAGAGCTAAAACGGGCAGCGTGCATCCGAAGCGGCTTCAAAGGTCTATGGGACAGGCTAAACGGAAAATACTGGAAAACCCGAAAACGTAACGAACAAGAAACAAAATCCTGCCTCACCCGTGACCAAAAAGAACAAGAAGCCTTGATAAGCAAACAACTATCCATGCGCCAAAATTTGCAGGTGCAGCTAAACCAGTTACAGCTCAAACATGAAAAAGATCGCCTGCAATTAATCCATAATCTCTCAGGTATGACCATCAACAAAGCACCAAAGGAAACACACACACCAGACTTCACCAACCTGAAAGAGAAAAATGTCAAACCTATACATGAAGAGTTACAAAGCCAGCACAAAGATAGGAGCCGTCCTGACATAGATGTAGAGCCAGAGATTTAAATGAAATTAGTGGGTAAATTTAGTATTTTGAGCAGAATAGTCTTGATTTATACGACCTAAACTCGCAAGGTTAGGCGCATCTGCTTTAGCAAGGCTGGAGCTGGGAAAGAGGACGACTATGATAATAGCCATCCTCTTAGGCTTGATTTTGCTAAAAATTCCGAAACAGTTCGTGGAATTGATACAGACTTCTTGATATCCGAAAATATTTTACGCGGGAATGCTGTCTGTTTTACCTGATTTACGCCTTAACCCAATCATACCAATAGCTCCGATGGACAATAGTAGTAAAATGGATGGCTCTGGAACGGAAACGGATTGTTGACTAAGAAATACGCCTGAGCCAGAACTTAAGGCAGCGCCGTTCAAATTTGTGAATTGGAATGTAGATGTTCCAAGGAAATCAGCAGCAGAGTTGCTTGTCGCTATGGAATAGCCCCCTATTGCTATTCCATACGTTCTTAAAGGGTCAGCCATAAATGACCCGTTTGCAGTAGAATCAAAATCATAGAAGAGTCCATCATGCGGAAATTCAAAATTTGGGACATCTTGCATTCCAAAAGTCCCAACCCTTGCCCATGTAACTGAGGTAGCTTCATCAACGGCATCAACGCTGTCCCACAACCCAAAGGGATTCCTAGTTTCCAGCCATGTATCTAATCCAGTAATATCATAAATCCGTACATAGCTCATTGAACCCGGCATATCAGCGGTTGATGATGCCAGTGATCCTTCGTGGTTAAGGTCAAAGGAAACCTCCACAGGGCTTGTATTGCCCGTGTTGAAAGTGAGCGTATCAAATATAGTTGCTATCGAATTTGTATCCCTTCCTTCCGAACCAATCACGCGTGTGCCGATTTTTCCCGTTGTAAGGTCGCCATAAGCTTGAGCATCTGCACTGGATGCATAGGTGTTTGAGTAATAGCTATTTGTTGAGCTTGAAGAAAACGATGGGTTTACATAGTCGAACTGCAAAATATGAATCAGCGATTTATCTGCTATGGGTGCTGCCATAGCAATACTTGCTCCCGCCCAAACCACAACGGCTGTAATAAAAATAGTAGTGTTCTTCTTCATTGAATTATTCTCCATATAGATAAATGTCTTATTATCCCAGTTCAATCATGCTTGTGGAAAAGCTTTGATCCAGTACTAATAAACCTTGAAATTGTTTATTTTGAAGCGTCATATAAAAACGAACGTTTTTGTTAAGATTCAAGAGGATATTTTTACGGTCAATTTTGAAGTGAGGAAAATATAAGTTATTACAATGACTTATTCGATGACATTTCAAATGGTGGCACTCAATATTGCGCACCGACTTTAACGTTCGTTTATGTCTAAACTTTATGGGAATGATGTCAGTGAGGTTTTTAAAATGAGGCAATTAGGATATATCCGCACCTCAACAGACGAGCAATTAACCGACCGGCAGGTTAGTCAATTAAGTGAGATTTGTGATCAAATTTTCATTGAAGACGGCGTATCTGCTGTGCGCAAAAAACGACCTGTTTATGAACAGGTGATGGATGAGTTGAAATCTGGGGATGTGTTTGTGGTTTCCTCGCTAGATCGGGCGTTCCGCTCATCTCTTGACGCACTTTCAGAGCTGGAAAGATTGCACCAGCGCGGTGTTCAATTTCTATCCTTGTCCCAAAATTTTGATACCACTACGCCAGATGGAAAGTTTCTTTATACATTGGCGGCTGCTTTAGCTACGTGGGAGCGGGAAATTTTGTCACAACGTACCAAGGAAGGTCTGGAAGCCGCAAAGCGGCGCGGTAAAATACTAGGTCGCCCAAGAAAATTGAATGCCCAACAAGTCGCGCAAGCACGATGCATTTTGGAAGCTGGTTTTTATTACACGATCACGGAGGTTGCCGAATCCTTTCGCGTACATGAACGCACTTTGATACGGGCATTGGAAAGATAGTTGCGCTTATTGAATTATTTTATTGACAAGAATTTAGCTTTTAGGGAATAGAATAAAGATGGTGCCGTCCAAAACTAGCAGTAATGAGCGACACCTGTTGTTATAGAGATATGAAACCACCTGTGCCCAGTGGGTGGAAATTTAAGGAAAGTATATAGGGTTCTTCATTAGTTACTTCAAATTCCCTTTGATAAAATTCAGCGCCTCTTCTATATCACTCATCGTCGGTAAATCGCCATATACTAAATCCGAAAAAACACCTGTGTATGTTGTATCAAGAGACGCACGCCAGTTCCCGAATTCAGAGAATATCGGCGCACCTATAAGCGGCTGATCAAAACAATCAGAGTATTCATAAAACCCCGCCCTTTCATCCTCAATACAAAGATCACAAAGCGGCTTAAAATCATCGCTAGCAACAAAAGTGCGGTATTCATCATGTTTTAATATCAGGCAAATATCATATAAATGGCGAATTCGATCCGATAGTTTTGCAGCGGGGTCTTCATTGTAGCTATCTTTGATAACCCCCAGCATTTTCTCGACAAGGGTTCGTCTGACAGATAGAACATTTACCGAAAACCCCTCAAGCGCGAAGCGCGCTATCAAATCAGCTTCACCTTTTTCAGCAAGAACTTCGGCTATCAATGTTTTAAGCTCTTGCGACTCAAAAGGCTCAGGCTTGGTAAAAGCATTAACTTCAACAAGCAACTCAGAAGATGCTTGTCCAAAGTTATCACCATCAATACTTCGTGGATATTGATAAACTGTCTTACGATATTTAGAGCCTTTAGACTCGCGCGCATCCTCTTTCAAATATGTAAGACCTTGAGTAACCGCGCCTTCAACATTTTTAAGTAATTTCTTCCTTGCCGCATCACTTTTATCACCAGCGAGTACAGCCAAATCAATATCTTCTGAAAAACGATCAATCAACCTGTATGCCTTGGAAAGAGATGTGCCTCCTTTGAATACGACTTCACCAACATGAGGAGATTCTGATAGGTATTTAAGCGCTTTTGTAATCCAATAATCTTTTTCAACATAGACTTGCGGCAAGCCAATTGTTTCGGCGGTTACGGCTACTAATTCGGCAAAAATCTCACCTTCTTCATGCAACTTCATTATCGGATATTCCATTCCTTAGCCGTTAACCACTTTGATTCATCAAGCTTTAGCTTATAGATAGTTGTTGGGTTAAGCGAGCGAGCTAAAGAGCTTGGCAGCGGTAATTTCAAACTCGTAAACAACAAGCCGACCAATGCCCTGACTTGAGGGCTATAATAGTCTTGCGCTAATTTCACCAAACTCCCCTGCTCACGACCCGATAACTCAGAGATATATCGGCGCATAATTTTCAGGGTAAGGTTTACATCAGAATCTAAAAATTTCTTTATATCCTTAAGTGCATCCAGATATTGGAGAAGCTTAACGTCCTTTTCTTGAATAGGAATACGCGTCACAACGGTTTTAATGCGGATCGTGCCAAACTCCTTCTCTTGGCGACCGCCGTTATATGCAACGGTAATGGTGCGCGGAACTTGCGTTGTAAGCCCTAGCTGATTATAGAGCGACAAGCCTGTCACATAGCCACGCAAGCGCCCATCCTTATACAGCATTGAACGGATAAGTTCGCCATCCGAAGGCTTCCTAATGCCAAGCAACCCCTTCTTCGGCACGTAAAATTTACCTTTAGAAAACCGCTCCAACCGTTTATCAGACACCATGCGGCTAATCGCCTTAATCACGGCACTAGGTGATTTGGCATAGCTAGGCAATTCCTGATAGCCAAATATCTGACCAGCAGGCATAGCTTTAACGGTGTTTTGAATAGTTTGTGCAATGCTCATAGGAATCTCCTTACCTTACTAGACTAGCCTAATGAACAGGATTTCGCAAGTTTTTACTTCTATAAACATGACGTTTTAGAGAAAAATACCTCCAAGGATAATCCTTGGTCGTTATCCACTGGAGAAACAGTGGTCGATATTGAGCGGCGAAACACTCACCCGCCGCCGAAAAGCTCCATCTTTCGGTGGCTAATTTTTTGCACGGGCATAAAAAAGAAAAGGCTCCGAAGAGCCTTTTGGTATTTTTGAGTAATTATTTTAGTGGTTCCAGAATATATGCACTTCCTCATAACCTGTTTCAATTGTGTAAACATCACCGCTCATTTCCATGTCGCGTCCCATTTTTTCATAGTCAATGTAATAACGTAAATGCTCTGGAATTTCGGTTGTTTCTTCGGTTAATTCCTCTGCAAAACCTGCAAGTGATTTATAGCATCCTGCATAACTTTCCTCTATCGCTTGTCTGGCTTCGTCAAGATCAGAACAATGATATAAAAGCTCCCCGCCTATCTCTGGATATTCTTCTATAAAGCTGGCAATTTCCTGAACGCTTTCGATGCCTTCATACTCGCCAATCCTGTAACCGTTAAACCCTTCATAGTCATGAATTGCATATTCTTCCGCGTCCTCAATAGGACTTTGCTCAAGCATCTTACTAATTTGCTCTTGAATATCGTCAAGCTCATCTGTTGCATCAATCCAAACGCCATGCAATCTACCGCCGTTATAGCTGGCTAAACATGCCACATAAATTTTAATTTCTGCACTCATTTTTTATCTCCTAAATTCGGTTTTGAAGTTCTTAGCGAAGCGTTTTTGCCTCGCGCCTGAACTTCTGCCGACTAGGGCGACTAGGTGGGGGTGAAAAAATCCAGAAAAATTACGGAGGGTCTGCCCAATGAAATGATTAAGGAGGAAACCGTCATTATTCTTGATTTTGAGGGGGCGCAGCGTTCCTCCATCTTTTCTATTTATATGACAACACTGGCTCTCTTAGTTTTTTCAAGTGAGCCAACAATTAAGTTATTCAGCCTCTCTTACTCTTTTGTATGAGGGGCGTTTTTATCAGACTTTTTATAAAACCTATTTAAGCACTTGAACTTATTAGAACTGCAAGCGTGGGTTTGCCACGTTTCTCCATATATTTCGACCAAAGGTGCATTCCATTTTTCCAGCGCGCAGGGCGGCTTTAACAAAGGTCGCGAATAAACGCGACCCCCACAAACAGGAGGTAAAAATGAGACTGGTAACTAGATTTGAATTGGCAGCAAAAAACGAAAGTGAGCTGCATGGATATTTAAGAAATGCTTTTAATGCGTATTCCGGCGAAGATGAACACCTATTCCGGACGAACGTGAACACCTGATTTCTCAACGCATCACGTAGGCTGCTTTTTAACCCAAGTGTTCATCTTCAGTCAACTGCCCCATTATTTTTCTCATCGATTCCCCCT